>NZ_CP023278.1:4800833-5120000 GCF_002896875.1 Nostoc sp. CENA543 | reverse complement strand
GATTTAACGCTTTGCTAGGTTTGAAAGCTAATTGACCAAAGAAGGTGTTAGTACCATCGAAGGCACCATTACCATCGTTAGGGTTGTTAGAACGAGGAGCTAAGTAAGCAGCTGATAAGGTAAGAGGCCCGCCGTTGTCAAAATTGACTGTTAAACCAGCACCACCGAAACCTTGACGATAAATGGGGCTAAAACGACCATAGCGAGACAGTGCGCCTCTACCCGAACTGGCAAAGTCAGGGTGGAAAACATTAACGTTTTCGTTTAACTCAGCACCAGTAGCATCCACTTTGACTTTGATTGCATCGGTCAGGTTGAAGCTGTAGTTGAGTTTATCTATGACAACGCCATTACTATTGTCACCATCAAAACCCAGACGGGTCATGTTGGTTCCAGTTACTGTACTGTTGGATACGATATTACCTGCATTCAAACGAGTTTGCAGTCTGTCTTTCCCGGTGAAACTGGTATTGAGGGTAAGACGTACCCGATTGGAGAAAGTAGTGTTGCTTTGTAAATCTTGGCCATTATCGGCTCTTTCATCACCAAATACTTGAGAACCAGCGAAAATGACTTCTCCAGAAAGTTTAGTGGTGGTGGAGAACTGATTTGCCTCTAATTCAGCAGTGCGTGCTTCTAGTGCATCAACACGACCGCGTAAAGTAGCTAATTCCGCAGAGAATTCTTCTTGCAAACGCTGTAAGGTAGCGAGGTCTTCTTTAGTTACCAAATCAGCTGTCGCTGTAGCAATTAACTCGTTAACTCTGTCTAAACAAGCGTTTAAACCAGCAGCAAATTCATACCGAGTTAAAGCACGATTCCCACGATATGTGCCGTTAGGATAACCTGCGATACAACCGTAACGCTCAACCAAAGATTGTAATGCTTGGAAAGCCCAGTCAGTAGGCTGAACATCGGAAAACTGTGATACAGATGTTACTTGACCCATATCTTGAGAGGCTTGAGTCAATTGGGCAACACTGGTAACATTTTGATTCGCTTCTTCAGCCCAAGCAGCATTAGCAGCCAAGAAAGTTGCAGCAAGGATTGCGGGACTTGCTTTGACAGCATTCCAGAATAGTTTTGTCATGATATTACTTCCGCTCACACCAACGAGTTCGCACTCATGGTAAAATTTCCGACTCAATTATTTTTCGTAGGATAATTTACACATGATTTCAGTAAAGATTATACATATTTACCGTTGATTAACACAAGAGTGTTGCTGATTTTTTTAAGATTTTTTCAGTGATTTGTCTGGTGGATATAGAATAATCCGGCGTTGATGACGTAACAGCATTTTTGCTGTTTCAAATTCTTGCAGTAAACGTGTAATTGTAACTCTAGTGGTGTTTAAAACTTCTGCTATTTCCTGATGGGTAATATATAGTTCTATAAGGCAACCTTGCTCTAAATTGCGCCCAAACTTTTTACTTAGCCACACCAAAAATTCCCATAGACGTAAGGAAATGGGTTTGCGGTTGATTATGTGTAAAAGCTCTTCTGAATTTTGAATGTGTGCTATTAAAGCATCTATATATTGATGTCTAAGATGCAGAGGCACCGTAGTTACTTCAACACTAGTTAAACATTCAATTTGATAAGGTTTGAGATTAGTTAAGTTATATCCTATCAAATCACCCGGCCCCCAATAGCCCAAAGTGATAAACGTTCCTTCTTCGCTCCATGTCAGCGTACGCACCGCCCCCCTCTCAATCATCCACATAACATCACTGCAAGGCTCGATGACCTCTTTACGAGTAAAAAGCCGTTGAGTTAATTGTCCAGCCAAGGGAATATTTTTTAGTAAAGTAGAAGAATCTGGGGATAAAATAATCGAAGACATTGTGGGAGCTGTTCCTGTAAATGGAATTACTGGATTGTTAGTGATTTAGAATTAACTATTAGCTGATTTCGATATTAATCGAAATAGATTAATTAATAAATTAAAGTAATTATTATAATTAGATTTAGTTTAGCTCTCTTGTTCGGGAAAATTTATTCAGTCAATGTCTATTGATTTTGGCTCAAGCTATATGATGTAAATTCTTAAATGACCGCATGAATAAGCAATTAGACATGAATTTATAGTGAGAGTTTAGTATCATCTTACTACTAAATCTAATTTATGGATAATAGATAATTATTGATGCTATTCATCAGAGTATTAAAAGTTAGATACTTATTGATTTCACAGCCAAATTTAATTGCCTGAGTTTAAGGAAAGGTAATGATACGGTAAAGGATTACGTGCTTTCAGTAACTTTTAATGATTTCATTAGGTTATGACACAGTTTTAAGTATGAAATTGGACAAGGTAGACCGGGTGGACAAGGTGGAATTTATTTCCTAACTCAGTCAAGACTAAACACTGCACTAACAGCACCTGCTAAACGCCGGGCTACCGCTAACACCAATTCGCAATTCGCAATGGACTAACGTCCCGCTTCGCTAACGCAATTCGCAGTTCGCGGTTCGCAATTAAGACAGTCAGATACCACTTGGGTTTCAAACTTTGCATCTGTTGCTGAATTTTGGAGAATTGGTATAAAACCACTCATCACTCATCACTCACTACTCAGCACTCACTACTCAGCACCGGCTAAACGCCGCGCTACCGCTAACAGCACTCATCACTCAGCACTCTCATCGCAGATAAAAATAAAGGATTGGCTGATAAAACTTGCCAATCCTTGATGTTGCCAAATTTTGCATAAATTTAAGAACGTTGACCAGTGACGATATAAGCCACCCTTTGACCGATATTCGTTGAGTGATCTGCCATTCTTTCCAGACATCGAATCGCCAAAGCCAGTAAGATAATTGGTTCTACGACTCCTGGCAAGTCCCGTTGTTGAGCTAGGGTTTGATAAAGGCGATCGTATGCACTATCTACAGTATCATCTAAATTTTTAATGCTCCGCCCACCAACTTCATCTAAATCAGCCAAAGCTACTAAACTCGTTGCTAGCATAGCTTGGGCATGGTGGGACATGACAGCAATTTCTGGTAAAGACTGATGAGGCGGATAGGGAAAGATTTTAACAGCAATATCAGCTAAATCTTTAGCATAATCACCGATGCGTTCTAAATCGCGAACTAACTGCATAAAAGCACTCAAACAACGTAAATCTTGCGCTGTCGGTGCTTGTAAGGTCATGATAGATGTACAGTCTGATTCTATTTGTCTATAAAAACGATCAATTTTTTTATCTAATCGGGGAAGTTCCTCAGCTGCTTGTAAATCACGAGCAAATAAAGCCTGGTGGCTGAGGCGACATGATTGTTCTACCAAAGCACCCATGCGTAATACATCCCGTTCTAAACGCCTGATGGCGCGTGCTAACTGGGGACTTCCAGAGTTAGGGCTATAAATAACAGCTTTCACACTTGTAGTCTCAAACGTGAAGATATTTTTAACTATAGTCTTGGCTTTGGGAGTTTGCCATCACCTGTGGGAATTGGAGTTGCATCCATGCGCCACCGGTTTGGGGATGGTTCATAGCTTTGATCGAACCACCATGCGCTAAGACAATTTGTCGCACGATCGCCAGTCCTAAGCCATTACCGACAATAGTTTCCACTGGACTATTTGCTGGTAAAGGGGAATGGGTTCTGGCTTTATCTCCACGATAAAATCGCTCAAAAATATGGGGTAAATCTTCTGGTGCAAAACCTGTGCCAGAGTCAATCAGATTAATTTCTAAAATAGAGGAATTAATCTCACCCCCTTGATGATTTGCTGGCTGCAATATTTTGGTTTGAATTTGAATATCAGCAGCAGGTGGACTGTATTTAATACTATTATCTAGCAAATTCAGAAAAACTTGGTAAATTTTGGCTGAATCGGCTTTA
Source organism: Nostoc sp. CENA543 (assembly GCF_002896875.1). Lineage (GTDB taxonomy): Bacteria > Cyanobacteriota > Cyanobacteriia > Cyanobacteriales > Nostocaceae > Trichormus. The sequence goes on along the minus strand of NZ_CP023278.1, from coordinate 5,116,145 downwards.
ATCCAGATACTTTCAGGGCCAGAATAGGCTAGAGATAAGTTTTGACGTTGTGCTAAGGGTTCTAACGTTTCCCAAACAGAGAAAATCAGCGATCGCACTTCTACCGCTTCAGTTTGTAATTGTGCCGCTAAACTAGTCTCCATTTGGGTGAGTTCTAGCCAGCTTTGCACTAAGTTAATTAATCGGTCTACTTCCTGCATTAAGCGATCAACCCAGCGATTTAAAGGCGGTTCTAAACGATTTTGCAGGGTTTCTACCACCAAGCGAATTGAAGTTAAGGGGGTTCGCAACTCATGCGCCAAGTCAGAAAAGGAACGTTCTCGGACTTGGTTCATGTCCTGCATGGGTTGGCGATTTTCTAAGAATACGCCGACTTGACCATTCGGTAAAGGTAAACTAGCAGCACGCAATGCTAAAGATTTAATTGTCGGCATTTCCGCCGGATTATCACAAGAGGGATGAAACATCCACTCCTTATTTTTAGCGACTTGCTCATCACGAGTTTGCTCAATTAACCTATCTAGTTCATAGGAACGCACTAATTCTAGCAACAGGCGTACCTGTCCTGGTTGCCATCTTTGCAGGTACAAGAGTTTCCGGGCTTGTTGATTACACCACAGCAGCTGATTTTCTTCGTCTACCTGTAAGTACCCCACTGGGGCAAAGTCCAGCACATCTTGATAGATTTGTAATGACTGCTGTAAATCCTGTCCCTGCTGTTTGATGATGGCAATTTCTTGCCGTAGTCGTGGTAGCAAAGGGGTTTTGACTTTAGCGGTGCGGGAATTTAAAGGTTGGAGTACGCGTTCCAGGTAGCGGTTTAACTGAACCTGTTGCCAAATCCAAAATCCAATGCCTACCGCTAAACCGAGAAGAAATCCCAATAAGAGCATTTGAGGAAAGAGTTGTTAGTTGCTGGTGATTAATAAAAACTAACAACTATCTCACTAGATTATCCGAATCGATAGCCAAATCCTCTGACAGTCACAATATATTCTGGGTGGCTGGGGTCTTGCTCTAGTTTTTCCCGCAACCACCGGATGTGAACATCTACAGTTTTGCTATCTCCCACAAAGTCAGGCCCCCACACTTGGTCTAGTAACTGTTCCCGTGACCACACCCGACGGGCATAACTCATAAATAATTCTAATAGACGGAATTCTTTGGGGGAAAGGTTAACTTCTTGCCCACGTACCAATACTCGACATTCTTGGGGGTTTAAAGTTACGTCTTTATATTTGAGGACTGGTAGCTGTGGTAAGGTGCTGAGGCGTTGACGACGCAGCAGCGCACGACAACGGGCGACTAATTCCCGCATACTGAAAGGTTTGGTTAAATAGTCATCTGCACCTACTTCTAAACCCAAGACGCGGTCAGTTTCGCTGCCCTTGGCACTCAACATTAAAATCGGGACAGGGTTGCCTTGATGACGCAGCAAGCGGCAAATATCTAAACCGTTGATTTGGGGCAACATAATGTCCAAAATCACCAAATCAAAGGGAAACTCTCCGCCGTTGGGTTCAAAACTTTTCAGATATTCGATCGCAGCACGCCCATCAGGGGCTGTGACTACGCTATAACCTTCTTCTTCTAATGCTACGGCTAGCATTTCTTGGATTAGCTCTTCATCTTCTACCACCAGAACACGGCTTGTTTGTCCAATGTCTGCTCTAGCAGAATATTTGATCGATTCACTGGTGTACATTGATATCACAAAAGTCTAACCCTGTGCTTGTATCAATATGATAGTTGAGTTAATTATCTGTCTTCAGTGCATTCACGCTTGCTCTATCGTGAATTATGCTGCAAAAAAGTAATTCCAGTAACAGTAATACATATATCATAAATTACTCTACTTGCAAGCAGGCGATCGCATTTACTTTAACTCATGACAAATGTAGGTGTGCAGGGGTAGAAAGGCTTGACAACAGCAGACTCATCTGAGTATACTTATAGTACATAAATACTATAAACAGCAAAGGCTTCCACCGCACCAAACACCACATCAACAAGTTGAGTTTTGCTACTCATACTTAACTTTAGTATGGGTAGTTACCGGATTTCAGTAATTGCACTGCATTAATAATCTTCATTTCCAAGCTACTCTGAAATGTCTGCATAGAGTAGTTATACCAATTCAAAATTCAAAATTCAAAATTAAGAAAGTGAGACTCAGCATACCTTTTAGTGTTGGTATCTGTATCAGAATTTCAGTGAATTGGTATTAATTGGTATGACTTGCTACTCATTTAACTATTCTCAAACATCTACACCATAGGAGTTGAAATATGACAACAGTTGCCCTCAAAGATAGCAAACAGCAACTAATGCAAGCATTTCAACAAATTTTGAATGAGCAGAAAAAATTAGAATCTAAAATAGCCACTAAGCAAGAAGAGGCTGATAAAGCTAAAAATCAAGAAATTCTAGCAGTGGCTTCTACATATACTGTAGATAGTATCGTCAAAGGTTTAGCAGATTTACAACTAGAATTTGGCAGTGTAGTTAGTGCTTTATCAGAGAAATTAGCCAAAGAAAATTCTAAATTAGATGAACTCAATAAAGCTATAGAAATTGAAACTCAAACTTTACAAGAACTACAGAAAATTAGAATTGTTGCTGACACTCTAGATATTTTAAATCAAGAACACCAAGAAAAACTCAGAATACTAGATCAAGATACTGCCAGTAAGCGAGAAAGCTTAGAAAAAGAAAGTGCTAATCAACGTAAAGACTGGCAAAAAGAACAATTAGCATACGAAGAAGCATTGCAGAAATATAATGAATTATTAGCTAAAGAACGTCAGCAAGAACAAGAGGAATATCAGTATAAACTCGAAACAACCCGTAAACTGAACACAGATGCCTATGAATCGAAAAAACGCAATTTAGAAAGAGATATCCAAGAAAAAATTCAACAAAAGGAAAAAGACTGGACTGAAAGAGAAAATGTATTAAATGCAAATAAGACTTTATTTAGTGAATATCAACAAAAAATAGCTAATTTCCCCAACGAATTAGAGGAAGCTATTAAAAAAGCTAGAGAAGAAGCAATCAAGGAAACTAGTCAGAAAGCAAAAATAGAAGCTGATTTATTTGAAAAAGAATGGGAAGCTACTAAGCAAAGCTATGAATTGAAAATTAAATCTTTAGAAGAGACTATCCAGAAACAAGTTGAACAAATAGAAAGTATCTCCGCTCAATTGCAATCCACATTAAAACAAGCACAAGACTTAGCAATGAGAGCCTTTGATAGTTCTGCTACCAAATAATCAGCAGTTTGTTCATGTTTAATTCCCAGTGAGTGCGTAAAAAGAGGTACTTATGGCCACCAAGAAATTAACAGATAAAAATACCAAAGCCGAGATTCTTCAAGCCTATGAAGATTTACTCAAGGAGACATCATCACTCAAATCACAAATTAATCAACCCGCAAAAGAGAAACCACCTGCTACTCAACCTCAAGCTAAACCAGAACCCAATAAAATTATGAATCAGGCTGCTACTATTCAACAGAAAATGAATTATACAATTGAAAGTCTAGCAAAAATTCAATTGGGATTTGGTAGTGCAGCTAATGAATTATCAGAACAATTAACTACACAAGCATCTAAGTTAGAAGAAATCAGAAATTCTGTAGAGACGGAAGTTGAACAGTTAAAACAATTGCACAGCTTAGAAATTAACGATAATACTTTAGACACTCTAATAACCAGCTATGAAGAGAATTCTAAAGCTTATCAAGATGAATTTGAGCAGCGTTATGAGTTACTCTCACAAGAAGTATTAGCAGAAAAAACCGCTTGGCAAAAAGAACAAGAAGAATATCAAAGAACTGTCAAAGAGAGAAATGATAATTTAAACAAGAATAGACAAAGAGAAACAGCAGAATATAAATATGATTTAGAACTGCAACGCCGACTCAATATTGAAGAATACGAACAACAGCAGAAAGTTTTATATCAAGAATTAGAAGCCTCGCAGCAGGAAGCAGAAAAACAGTGGAATGAGCGAGAAAAATTAATTGCAGAAAGGGAAAAGCAGTTTGATGAGTATAAAACTAAAGTAGAAGCTTTCCCCAAGGAAAAAGAAGCGGCTGTGAAAAAAGCGACAGAAGAAGGTAAAGGAATCGCCCATTACCAAGCCAAAGTTAAAGCTGATTTGTATGCTAAAGAAGTAGATGGGCAAAAACGTTTTTATGAACAGCGTTTACAGTCTTTAGAACAAACAATTTCTAACCAAGAAAATAGGCTACAAAATCTCTCCAAACAACTAGAATCAGCCCTCAAACAAGTTCAGGATTTAGCAGTGAAAGCGATTGAAGGAACTGCAAATATTAATTCTTATCAAGCCATGAAGGAAATCGCTTTAGAACAGGCTAAAAGTCAAGTTAAAAATAAATAGTTAAGTGCAGAAGTTTTTTAGTTTTTAATACAGTTTAGGTTTGTTAGGGAAGAATAAGTTTGTAGTAAGAACTTCAGTCCTCATCTCAGGACTAAAGTCCTTACTACAAACTTAATGGTCTGTTTTATCTGGACGACCATTATTGAGGGGTTTCTTTCTAGTCTTACTGGTGTTAGTTGTTTTTTGATTGGGTGGTTGTTTGGAATTAGGTTGTTGGCTAGACATAAGGCGAAGTAGTGTAATTAAAGACAATGTTTATCTACATCTAGCATATGGCTATTTTCTGAAAATAGTTAAAAATTTTACATAATAAAAAAGAGACGTAATTAATTTTACGCCTCTTAAGAGAAGGAAACCCAATTAGATTTAGCAAATAGAACTAGAGCAATTAACTAGTAAACTTGACTGCATTTATACAACCATGCAGTTACAGTAATGAAGAAAGATAGACAAACCGTTGATTAACTCTCTATATTTAAAGCTACAACGGTGTCAGGGCGTTTTCCAGAAATTACAATCAGTAATTTAGCAGTTAATATTAAGCGAAAGAAGAAAAATCTAAATTGGGTGGGATATCTTGAATTCGTCCTGACCCGATCGCTTGCAATGCTTCCCTTAACGAAATATCACCAGTATACAGGGCGCGCCCGACAATTACACCTGTAACGCCTTGGGGTTCTAGAGCCAACAAACTCAACAAATCAGTCACAGAACTAACACCCCCAGACGCAATCACAGGAATAGAAATTGCAGCAGCGAGTTCTCGCAATGCTTCTAGGTTTGGCCCTTCGAGAGTCCCATCACGGTGAATATCAGTGTAAATGATTGCAGCTGCTCCCAGTTCTTGCATCTGCACAGCGAGTTGGGTAGCTAATACCTGTGAAGTTTCCAACCAACCACGAGTCGCTACTAGTCCATTCCGCGCATCAATGCCAATAATAATTTTGTCAGGAAACTCTTGACACAGTTGTTGTACTAATTGGGGTTGTTCAACAGCGACAGTACCGAGAATCGCCCAGCGTACACCCAAATCAAATACTTGTTGTACACTAGCTTGGTCACGCAGTCCACCACCAATTTCAATGGGGATAGAAATTGCTTGCGCGATCGCTTCAATCGCCTGCAAGTTTACTACTTTACCAGCCTTTGCACCATCTAAATCCACAATGTGCAATCTAGTCGCACCTTGATCTGCCCATTGTTTAGCCACATCCACAGGATTTTCACTAAAAACCTGAGAGCGATCGTAGTCTCCTTGATACAGTCGCACACAACGACCATCTAATAAATCAATTGCTGGAATCACATCCATAGTAAATTTTTCCCTGTATGGTCAATAGTCAATAGTCAATAGTCATTAGTCAATAGTCATTAGTCAATAGTCATTAGTCATTAGTCATTAGTTTTATCTCCCTGCCCCCTGCCCCCTGCCCCCTGCCCAGTCCCCAATCCCCAATCCCCAATCCCTACTTCTTCAACTGCATCACAGCTTGACGGAAGCCCAAGACAACCAAAATATTAGAAAGTGTCAAGAAAACTTCTGCACCACCATGCAGCCAATCGATGTTAGCTAGGGCTTCGCCATAATGAATTTTGGCGTATATGCCGGCGGGAATTGTCACCGCTACAAAAACCAACGTCCCGTAAAATCCATACAATGCTAAACGGGGTAATTGTTGACTGCGGGTGATAAACCACAAGAAACCCAGGTAAGGAAACAGTGATAAGGCAAAAAGGGTGTCTTTCGATATCATCGCTCTGATTTAATAGATTTCGGCTCAAAAGAATCTGTTTCTGTCTTGGTACTACGGGATTCACGCCAAATCCACACCGCCGCAGCCCAAAGGGTAAAATTACCAACTACAGTCATAGTAGCTTGCAAGGTTACTAACCATTCTAAAGATTCGGCATTGTCGTAATAATGCCAAGTGCAAGCACACATAGCACTCACCAAAGCTGGTAACATCCCCAAAGACAATCCCCACCAGCTACGATTTCCAGTGAGTTCGCCATAAGTCCAAATTAACCAAATCGCCGCCATCCACTCAATGACGCTAGAAACATGAATAATCCAAGTGGGAATTGAAAGAGCGTGCATAGAAAGTTAGTCAATAGTCAATAGTCAATAGTCAATAGTCATTAGTCATTAGTCATTAGTCATTAGTCATTAGTTATTAGACTTTAACACCCAGAACTCATTACTCAGCACGGGCTAAACGCCCCGCTTCCGCTAACAGCACCGGCTAAACGCCGCGCTACCGCTAACAGCACTCAGCACTCAGCACTCATTACTCAGCACTCACTTAATCTTCGCACAGGCTTATTCAACTTTTTGTAGCAAGATGGCTGACATTGGGTGAAGTAATCCGAAAAAGTTGATAACCTTAAATCCGATATTCAAAATTTTTTGTGGTAAAGATGCGATCGCTATTATCTGGGTATTACGGTAAGGGCAACGGTGGTGATGAGGCTTTGTTAGCTACACTACTGCAAATGCTACCATCTCATGTCACGCCTGTGGTGTTGTCGGGCAATCCAGAACAAACGCGCGATCGCTACAATGTAGAAGCCTATGACCGAATGTCACCCCTGGCTGTATTGCAAGCTTTACGTTCCTGTGATGCTTTGATTTGGGGTGGAGGGAGTCTAATTCAGGATGTTACTAGCACCATAAGTCCTTTTTACTATGGGGGGTTGATGGCGTTAGCCCAAAGTATGGGTTTAAAAACTATTGCTTGGGCGCAGGGTATTGGCCCTTTGGTGCGCCCCCAAACTCGATGGTTAGCAAGACAAAATTTTACTGGTTGTACTAAAGTCAGTGTACGCGATCGCGCCAGTTCAGCTTTATTATCTGATTGGCAAATCCCCCACATCATTGCACCTGATCCTGTCTGGGCTTTAGCTGCTAAACCAGTACCCGCAATTTGGGATTTACCCCAGCCTAGAGTCGCTGTCACTTTAAGGAAGCATCCCCAATTAACGGAAGCGCGTTTAGCCAATTTCATTCATGCTTTAGTAGAGTTTCAAAAAGCTACTCAAAGTTTTATTATTTTGCTGCCATTCCAAAAAAGTGAAGACCTGGAAATTGCTCAAGCTATACAGCCACACCTTGCAGATGTCAGTCAGATTTTGTCTCTTGAAGATCCGCAGATATTAAAGGGCGTATTTCGAGATGTAGAAATGGTAATTGGAATGCGACTCCACAGTTTAATTATGGCTGCGGCTGAAGGCTGTCGCTGTTTTGCTTTGAGTTATGACCCCAAAGTTAATCGTTTAATGGAAGATTTGATGATACCTGGCTGGGACTTAGTTAATTTACCAGATGAACCACAGTTAATTAGTCAAACTTGGATAGAATATTACACTAATGGTCAGGCAATCTCATCTGCAACTATCCAAATACTCATAGATGGCGCATTGCAACATCGTAATTTGTTAGGTGAAGTTTTAAGTTAGATTTTTAGGCACAATTTTTAAGGTAGATAATATAACCTTAGTACAAGCTTAATTAATATTCAATTTTTTATCATCTATCTTTTGATTGATCTTTAAATATGAATCACTAAGAAAATTTATATGTAATATTGACTACGTAAATTAACACACTCTCAAATCAATTGCTTGCTAGTAGCATCAACCTAAATATAGGATTTTCCGCCTTTATTTTTTCTCAAAATCTGTAATAGCCCAGATTTTGCCGATTGTGAATTATCGTCAAACCTTGACAATTAAGTATAAACCACAAAAAAAATTGTCTTTTGTATCACTTCTATTTCTTTGGAGAATCAAATCTATTGATGTGTATTCTGTTCACCATCAGCACTGGAGCAAAATATATACCTGATTAAATTTTTCTATTTGTTATTCTCAGTAAATATTAAAAGCTGGTGTTTAAAAATACATTGTATTAATGTAGACTTTTTTACATACAAAAATAGCGAATCACACGGATATCTTTATTAAAAGAAAAATATTAAAAAATAGTTAATAAGTTCATTCAGATTCCATTTCTAGCACTCAAGATATTCAATAAGTAGAAAAACTAGCAAGATTATGAGTGCTATGTTTTCATGATTTTCCGCAGCTAAATTATTTATCGGATATAGGGCATTAAATATGAAGGAAATACTTGCATTCATTGATGCCAAGAAGCAAGAGTTTGCCCATTTACCTTTGTTGAAATTCATGCAAGACACCAGCATAGAACCAATCCAAAGATTGGCTTGGAGTCCTTGTGCCACACCTTTTATCATGGGGTTTGGAGAACTGAACAAATACGCATTTCGGGATTTGACAAGTAATGATCCTATTCAGATAATCATTAATAAACATACTGAAGAGGATGACCATCACTGGCTATGGTTTCTCTCAGATATGGAAAAACTTGGCTTTGATTGCTCGTTAAAATTCAGTGACACCGTAAAATTTTTATGGGATGAAGAAACTCAAATACCTCGCTGGGTAATTCATCAACTATTTTTTTATGCGTGGAAATCAGATCCTCTCCATAAACTAGTCATTATTGAGGTATTAGAGTCTACAGGCAATATTGTGTTTGCCCATGCTACGAAAGTTGCCCAAGAATTGCAAGTATTGACAGGGGATAAATATCTGTATTTTGGAGGATTTCATCTAGCTGTAGAAACTGGTCATACTACAGGTACGGATAACATAGAAACTTCGCTACAAAGCTTGGAATTGACACCAGTGCAATCTCAATCTGCTTTGGAACTGGCAGAGAAGATATTTGCCCTAATTACAGAATTAGTCAATGCACTCTTTCAATATGCTATCACTCATAATCAGCAGCTAGAACTGAAACAGATATCTCCGATTAATAATACTGTCTCAGCCGCCTAACTTAATTCTATGCAATATAACTTGATGACTACAAGTGAATCCTTGAAAGTAGTCTAATGCCAATTAATTTGCAATTGCGATGGGCTAACGTCCCGCTACGTTGGCGTGGCTCTCGTAGATAAGATAGCTATTAATAAACTCAGATAATATCTGGGCTTCAATGTTTGCATCTGTTGCTTAATTGTAGAGAACTGTTAATAAGTTGCAGTGCCTGAATATAGCAGAATTTTTATGTTTAGCACCTACCCCAATTTACCCACTGACTGAGGATCAAAATCATGTCTAATGTACAACAAAAAACCCTTGATATCGTTCACACCTGGACTGAAAATTTAGATATCTCCCATACCTGGACTGAGAATTTAGAATTCTCCCACACCTGGACTGAGAATTTGGATATCTCCCACACTTGGACTGAAAATTTGAATATTTCTCATACCTGGACTGAGAATTTAGAATTTTCCCATACTTGGACTGAAAATCTAGAATTTTCCCATACTTGGACTGAAAATCTAGATATTAACTATCCTGCTATGGGCAACGCAAAAGCTGCATTATCTGGTAATGCTTAAAAGTTAAAAAGTAGATTGCTCGTCTAACTATTAGCATACTGAAACTTTCCTATGGGTAGGTGTGTTTTCAGTATGCTCTATTAAAGTAGAAAATTATCTTTGATAGAGAAGCTGATAGTTAGATCAAAGCAATTGTCTGTGGTTTGACAGTGATTGTTGCAGTGCAAAATTTACTCTTCACAAATCCCAAATTCTTATGAACCATTATGATGTTGTAATTGTTGGTGGTGGCCCCGCAGGTAGCACAACCGGCACTCTATTGAAAAAGTATAATCCTCAATTGCGTGTATTAATTCTGGAAAAAGAAAAGTTTCCACGGGATCATGTGGGTGAAAGTCAGCTACCGCAGATTAGTGAAATCCTTGATGAGATGGGATGTTGGGATAAAGTAGAAGCTGCTAATTTCCCCATTAAAGTTGGGGGTAACTATCGCTGGGGAAAAGATCCAGAACCTTGGGAGTTTCACTTTTTACGTCTAGAGGAATTTAAAGATGAACCTCGTCCAGCCAAGTTTACAGGACAACGCAAACAAACAGCGTTTCAAGTAGACCGGGCGGTTTATGATGAGATTCTGCTGCGTCATGCTGAAGAATTGGGATGTGAAGTCAGAGAACAAACAGCAGTGGTGAAAGTAGATACACAAGGCGATAGCCTCCGGCGGGGCGTAGCCCATCGCATCACGGCCTTACACTTGAATACTGGGGAAACAATCACTGCAACTTACTACGTTGATGGTTCTGGCCATGTCGGTGTATTGCGAAAAGCTGTAGGTGTGCAAACAGAATGTCCTACACAACTGCAAAATGTCGCCATCTGGGATTATTGGGAAAATGCAGAGTGGGCGGTAGAAATTGGTGTGGGTGGGACTCGCATACAGATAATGAGCTTACCACACGGATGGATTTGGTTTATTCCCCTCAGCCCCACCCGTACTAGTGTTGGTTTTGTTTGTCCAGCTAGCTATTACAAACAAGCGAAAAAATCAGCCGCAGAGATTTATCATCAAGCACTCCAAGATGAACCGCTAATTTCTAAGCTGCTGGCTAATGCTACTAGCAGAGGTAATATTGAGATTACGAAAGATTGGTCTTTCCTAGCAGAGAGAACCACAGGGGAAAACTGGTTTTTAGTAGGAGAAGCCGCAGGTTTTGCTGATCCGATTTTATCTGCGGGTTTAACTCTCACCCATGTAGGCGGTAAGGAGTTAGCATACACCATATCTGCACTACTCCAAAATCAATATGATGCAGATTGGTTAAAAAGCCAATACGACCATAATCAACGCCGTCGCGTCCAACAGCATATCCGCTTTGCAGATTACTGGTATGCTGCCAATGGTCAATTTACAGACTTATATGACCACTGTCAAACCATCGCCAAAGAAGCCGGTTTAAATCTCAGTCCCGCCGAAGCCTTTCGCTGGTTAGCCCAAGGTGGTTTTACCAATGATATTGTTGGTCAAGCTGTCATTGGTGGCTTTGACTTAGGGGCGATGAAACAGATGGTACAGCGTTTTTCCAAAGAGGAATTACCTTGGGAAATTAGCGGTTACAACGTCTTTGAGTTAAACATTGACGACACCCAAGAAGAATTCGTTGCTGTGTATAGCAACGGTGCAATTACACGAGTAAAATGCTACCGCAGAGAAAATGGCGATCGCTTACCGATTACCGGTCTTTATGGTTTATTAATTGATATTCTCAGCCGTACGTCTGATATTGAGCAAATTTATCATTACCTCATTAGTTTGTTCAAGAACCGCTTTCCCGCCGAACATCTCCGCATCGCCATCCAGCATACAATGTTCTGCTTAGAAGTCATGGCTTTAGAAGGTTGGGTAAAAGCCTCTTTAAATCCTGAGAAACCACCACTGAAAATTTCTATGCCCGTTGAAGGTCAATTACATTACTCCGGTCGTAGTTAATTTACTTAGGGCTGGCGGAAAAAGTTCTTTGGTGGGGGTAGGGAACAGGGAATTAGTAAAGATTTTTCCCATTCCCCATTCCCCATTCCCTCTGAATACAGGACAAAACTAATAATGCAAACAAAGAAAGTATGTGTAATTGGGGCTGGCGTTAGTGGATTAGTCACAGCAAGAAACTTTATAGAAACTGGCTATGAAGTCACTGTGTTTGAAACACAAGCGGGAATAGGTGGTGTGTGGGAAAAATCTAGAGTCTATCCAGGGTTGACTATTCAAAGCCCCCGCGATACCTATGCCTTCCCTGATTATCCCATGCCTGCATCCTATCCAGAATGGCCGACCGCAGAGCAAACACGCAATTACTTAATATCTTACGCCGAACATTTTGGTGTAACTCCCAGAATCCGTTTTCAAACGGAAGTAACTCAAGTCACCAGAAAAACTTCAGAAATACCAAAATGGTTAGTTAATATTCGGTTTCGTGATCAGGTTTCTGGAGAACTTCAACAGGAACAATTAGAGTTTGATTTTGTAGTTGTGTGTACTGGAATTTTTCATATTCCTTACCAACCTTCTCTACCTGGAAAAGAAGAATTTATTGCTGCTGGGGGTCAAGTATTACACACCACAGAATTTAATAACACCTCGATTGTAGAAGGTAAGCGGGTAGTTGTGGTAGGTCTGGGTAAATCTGCGACTGACATCGCCACTCTATCTGCTGATGTATCTGCAAAATGCACAATGGTGTTTCGTCAAATACCTTGGAAGATTCCTAAATTCTTCTTGGGAAAAGTAAATATTAAGTATGTTTTGTTAACACGCTTTGCTGAAAGCTGGCTACCATATCGTAAGTTAGAGGGTATGGAATGGCTACTACACAGTATTGGTAAGCCATTAGTCTGGGCTTTTTGGCGCATTAATGAAATACTACTCCGCTATCAACTCAAGTTAGATGCTTGCGGAATGATTCCTGATCAACCCCTGACTAAATGGGTGGTTTCTTCTATCGCTTTAGAAACTCCTAATTTTTATCAGTATGTTGCTTCTGGGAAGATTCAAGCAAAAAAAACTGAAATTAAACGGTTTGTTGCTGATGGTGTAGAGTTAGCCACTGGAGAACATATACCTGCGGATATTGTGGTATTCGGTACAGGATTTCGTCAAGATGTACCGTTTTTAGCAGCAGAAGATCGTCAAACCTTAATAGATAAACAAGGAAATTTTCAACTTTACCGCAATATTATTCACCCTCATATTCCCAACCTTGGTTTTGTGGGTTACAACTCCAGCAAATTCTGCCCCCTAACATCAGATATTAATTCTCAGTGGTTACTGGAATACTTCCAAGGTAATCTCAATTTGCCTACACCACAAAAGATGTTAGAAGAAATAGCTTTAGAGTGGCAATGGAAAAAGCAAGAATGGGAATATGGTTTACATCATGGCACATCGATATTCCCGTTCAGTTTTCATTATATTGATGAATTAATGAGTGATATGGGGATAGTAGATACTTCGCCAATTTGGCAGAAAATACTCAAGAATATTTCACCTATGTCTCCAGCTAATTATCAACGAATTAGACAGACTTTAAAGTTAAGAAGACCTTCTTATGTAGATAGTTTTACTATCAAGCCTCGTGAAACTGTTGGTGTTAGTCAATAGTCAATAGTCAATAGTCAATAGTCATTAGTCAATAGTCAATAGTCAATAGTCAATAGTCAATAGTCATTAGTCATTGGTTATTAGTATTGTGAATTTATATTGATATTCTACTGCCATAACATAATATGTATACACTCTATAAACTAGGGTGTATTTTTTTTGTTTCGTGCATACTGATAACGCGGAACTCGTAGAGTAGGCGCAAGGATGAAAATAATTACACTATAATCATTAATTTTGCAAAATATTCTATGAGCTATGCTCTCAACGGAACAATAAAAATCAATTTTCCCATACCCAATTCCCAATACCCAATCCCCATTTTTAAGACAGGTCTATTGAATGGGAATATCAATTAAAAATTCAGTTCCTTTACCCAATGTGGAATTACAAGTTAACTGACCTTTGTGTTTTTCTACTACTACTTGATAGCTAATTGATAACCCTAAGCCTGTACCACTACCGATAGGCTTAGTAGTGAAAAATGGGTCAAATATTTTTTGTTTGGTTGTTTCTGTCATCCCAGAACCATTATCAGTAATGCTCACTCTAACTGTATTTGATGCTAACAACTCAGTTTTAATGATAATCTGGAGATATTTTGATGGATCACTAGCTGTCAATCTAGAATCTTCTAATGCGTCAATAGCATTACTAATGATATTCATAAAGACTTGATTTAATTGACCGGCATAACAATTAACCAATGGCAATTGGGTATATTCTTTTGTAACTAAAATTTCTGGTGAATCACTCTTTTCTTTGAGTCTGTGCTGTAAAATCATGAGGGTACTTTCAATACCTTCATGTATATCTACAGGTTTCATCTCTGATTCATCTAGACGGGAAAAGTTACGTAACCCAATCACAATATTACGAATGCGTGAACTGCCGATTTTCATGGAGTCCAGCACTTTAGGTAAGTCTTGTATGAGGAATTTAATATCTATTGCTTGGGATTTTTCGGCAATGATATCAGAAGGGCTGGGATATTCTTGTTGATAAATCTCGACTAAATCTAGTAAGTCTTGTACATAGTCATGGGCATGATTAATATTGCCATGAATAAAGTTAATAGGATTATTGATTTCATGGGCAATTCCGGCTACCATTTGTCCCAAAGAAGACATTTTTTCACTTTGTACTAATTGGGTTTGGGTATGTTGTAATTTTAGTAAGGTTTGTTGTAAATATTGATTTTTTTCTTCTAACTCTTGAGTTCTCTGGGCAACTTTTTGTTCTAGGGTTTGGTTTTGTTCTTCTAAACGTTGATTGGCGGTGGCGAGATTTTCGTAGAGAATAGCATTTTCTAGAGAAATAGCGGCTTGGGTGGTGATGAGTTTGAGGACTTCAATGCGATCGCGTGTGAATGCCCCAATGGTAAGATTATTCTCCAGGTACATCATACCTAGTAACTTCCCTTGATTAATAATGGGAATGCAAACTAGGCTTTGGGGTTGTTGGTTTTGAATATAGCGATCGCCTGCTAAAAACGCTACTGTTTTAGCATCATCACAGACAAACATTTCTTTGGTGCGTTTGACATAATTAATCAGAGTCAGGGGAATATCTTGACTATCTTCTAAATTAATTGATGGGAAATCAGTCAAGATATTCCCACTCTCAGCACTATAACTTACGGCGGTGACTTTGAAATCTGTATCACTATCACTCAACATCAATACTGCTTTTGATGCGCCAGCATTTTCCATCACCACAGCCATTAAAGTAGAAAGTAATTGTTCTAGTTCAATTTCTCCAGAGAGTAACTGAGATGCTTTAATCACACTTCCTAAATCCAGCATCTCAGAAACACTGGTGTGAGAACTAATCACCGTTTCACTAGTTTTAGTTGCAGACAAAGATGTCAGCATAGAAACAGTAATTGGTTCTCGTTTGCTGACAATTTGAGTTTTGAGCATTTCTTGCTGAATTATGGGTGTGAGTAATTGGGGATAGCGTTTTTGGAGGTGTTTGACTTTTGCAACTGCACCCCAACGTTGATAAGCGCGATACGCATCAGTTAAATAGTTGGGTACTATTCTTTGTTTTCCCCATGCTAAATAGAATTGAGCAGCCAATTCACAAGCTAAAGCTGCTTCATGAATATAATCATTTTCTTTAGCTAAATTTATAGCCCGCTCATAGTTATCCATTGCTGCTGTTTTATTATCTAAAACCCGATGATACTCAGCTTCTACCAAATGAAATTTATGTAAATAATTCATCGGTGCATAACTTGCCCAATGCTGAAGTTTTTCTTGATTAACTTTGACTTGCACTAAAATTTCTTGTTGTTCAGATTCGCTCAGATCAATATATACAGCTAAACGTACTAGAGAATCATAAAAATGAAATTGAGTGTAAGTTAAAGTCCCTACACCACCATGTAAAAACTCTGCCGTTTTTTTGGTATTTTCCCAGGCTTTGCTATAGTCCTGAAACAGATAGCAGAGATAAGTCCTACATAAATACAAGTGTGAAATAGCTATACCATCATTATCTTTGAGGTGGATGGGTAGCATTTTTACTTCGTCGTATACTTCTCCCGATAAATCAAAGCTATTTTCTCTATCTTCTAGCAAATTCAAGACTGTCTGATGATAAATCTCCTGCCAATAAAATACTTTTTCTTGATTAATCTGCTTGATGGCAGAGCTATGTTTAGCTAATTCTTGTTGGAGATATCCTAGTTCTTTACCCAGAAAAAATGCAGAGTAACCATAATTTTGCAGCGAAAAAGCTGCAAATTCTAAATCTCCCGTTTCCAGTGCAACTGTATAGGTTTCTAAAAAGTTCTTTAATGTATCTCTCAGATGAATGTGCCAGTGACTAATATGGGAGTTAAAAGTCCCCATACTTTTGGCTTTGACTTCTTTATCATTAAATTTATGAGCTAAATTGACAGCTAATTTACCAAACTGATAACCAGATGCAATATCACCAACTACACCACAGAGCATAAAGCCATAAATAGCGTATGCAAAGGCTGATAAAGGGGAATTACCAAACTGTAATGATAAATCTATTTGTTTTAAACATACCAATGGCATAAGGGCTGGAAAAGCTTGGTAAAAAGAACTAAATGCACTAGCAAGAACTCGCATCAAAGCTAATGCTTCAACATCTTGCATTTCTGGTAAATCAATTAAATCTTCAATGCACTTGTTAGCTAAATTGCTATAGATTTTTTGTATTTCTTGTTGTACATCTAATTGGCTAGGCTTTTTGGGAAATTTCACTCCTAAAACCTGACAAAAATCTAACGCAATTTCAATGGCTTCTAGTGCTTTACCCTGCGAACTATAGTTTCTAATCTTGACATCATAAATTTTCAGTTGGTCTATTTTGGTTTTTGCTTTTGATAATACAACTTGTGCTAATGCTTCCATTTGCTCAAAGTCACCAGCCAGATATGATGTCTCGGTGGCAGTTTCATATAAAGCTAAAGTGAGGTGATAGTGAGTGTCCCAACTTTGCTGAGGTAGTAATTGAATACCTGTATTTAAATATTTTCTAGCTGAGGAATAGGCTGTAGAAATTAAAGCCTTATGCCCAGCTTGGAGATTCATCTCGACTAGTTTAATACGTTCACTAGGCTCTACAATTAACTGTATTGCCATGTTCAATTGATTGACAATACTAAAAATATTTTCTTCTAATTTACTAGTAGGAGTATGATCAAATAGTAATTTGCCTATCTTTAAATGTAGTGAGAGTTTTTGCTGTTCTGGAATTAGAGAATAGGCAGCTTGTTGGATGCGATCGTGAACAAATTGGCATTGAGATAATTGATAAAGAGAATTTGTAGATTCTTCCTGTTCTGAATTAACTAACTGATATTGTTGATCAGTATTAACTTCTAATAACTGATAAACTTCAGATTGCAGTAAAATCATCCCTTCTAGCATCGCTGCACGTAAATCTGATATAGTCTCAGCTAAAGACTTTTCATAAACAATTGCTAAAGTCTTTAAATCAAAATGATGCCCAATACAAGCTGCTAGTTGCAATGCTTGCTGAGTTGATTGTTGTAGCTTCAGTAATTGAATTTTCATAAATTCAACTACATTATCTGTTAGTTGCAATGCTTCAACTTTGCTAATATCACAATGCCAATATTCAAGATGATGATTGAACTCAATGATATTTTCTTGATATAGATATTTTAGAAATTGATGAGTAAAGAAAGGATTACCTTGAGTTGTAGCAAAGATAATTTGAGTTAGAGGAATAGCCAGATTTTTTGGGCAATGTAATGTGTCAGTAACAAGATGAGTTAAATCTTCAAATGTTAAGGTAGCCAGAGTTATAATTTGTAAGCTACCATCTGACTTAAGAATTTCATTAATGGTCAGTTCTAAAGGATGACCTGGGAAAATTTCATGGTCACGATATGCACCAATTAATAATAAACCGGAGTGAGAATTTTCAGCTAGATGAGATTCAGCCACCGTCAAGGATGATTCTGAGGGAGACATTAATAGTTGGAGTAACTTCAAAGATGCAGCATCAGCCCATTGCAAATCATCTAAAAACAGCACTAAGGGACGTTCATTGGCTGTAAACACCTGAATAAATCGTTGCAATAATAAATTTAATCGATGTTCCGCCGCATTCCCAGCTAACCCAGTCACCGGAGGCTGTTCACCCAAAATTAGTTCCAAATCTGGAATTAGATCAATTATGACTTGTGCTTGTTCACCTAAAGCTGACTGAAGTTGAGTTTTCCAAGTTTGAATTTGAGCATCAGATTCACTCAAAATCTGCCCAATTAAATCTTTAAATGCTTGCACAAAAGCAAATAAGGGAATATCTCTTTGCAATTGTTCAAACTTACCTTGAATAAAATAACTACGTTGGCGAACAATAGGCTTATGTACCTCATTTACTACAGCAGTTTTCCCAACCCCAGAAGCACCCGCAACTAATACTAATTCTGTTTTCCCCTGGGTAACACGCTCAAAAGCAGCTAATAAATTTGTTACTGCTGTTTGACGACCATAGAGTTTTTCAGGAATAAGGAAACAGTCAGCAATATCTTTAGTTGCTAAATTAAACTGTGTAATCTGTTTTGTAGTTTGCCACTGCTGTTGACAAGTTTCTAAATCATGAATTAGACCATAGGCACTTTGATAACGGTCTTCGGCATTTTTTGCCATTAGCTTCATGACAATATCTGCAAGAGCTTGCGGGATTTCGATTTTGTGACCTAATCTTGGTGGTATTTTGGCAATATGACAGTAGACCAACTCCATTGGATCTTTACTACTAAAAGGTAATTCTCCCGTGAGCAATTCAAAAAAGGTCACTCCCAAAGAATAAAAGTCACTACGATAGTCAACACCTCGATTCATCCTACCGGTTTGTTCAGGGGATATATACGCTAGTGTTCCTTCTAAGACGTTGGGGTTTTTCAGTAATTGAATTTCCCTTGGTAGCAAGCTGGCGATACTGAAATCTATAATTCTAATTTCTTGTGTTTCTGGGTTAATTAAGATATTGGCAGGTTTGATATCTTTGTGAATAATTCTGGCTTTATGTATTTTTTCTAGGATAGTGACTATATTGATGGCTATCGAGAAGAATTCCTCTAGACTGATACCGTTTTGTCGTCGCCATTCTGATAGAGATATTCCGCCCATATCTTCCAAAACTATGGCGTAGTTGTCGCCATAATTTTCGATATTTAGGGGTTTAATAATCCCTGGTATGTCTAGATTTTTGGTGATGGTGTATTGATTATGAAACTGAGCAATTTCATTGAGATTGGGATTTTCTTTCCGCATCAGTTTGATGATGACTGGTGTTTCATCTGCTGACCTAATAGCTCGATAGACAATGGTTTTGCTACCTATGTATATTTGCTCTGTGAAGCGATAGCCTGGAATTACAAAACTTGTCTCTAATGAAACTGCCATACAAATTTATACTCACGCAATTATCTATATGACGTATTGTTCCCATTTAGCATCTAGGAACATCAATGAGTAATAAATAGGGGGTAGGGGTATAAGGGTGTAGGGATGTAGGGGAAAAAAAGGTATTTTTTTAGGTAAATTTTAACAATTAATGAAAGGTTATAGGAAGTTTTACTCAAAAATTAAATAGGAATTTAAATGATGATTAATTTGATAGTAAATATACTGATAATTCTTAGGGTTTAAACATTTTTTAAATCCTAAAAATTATCTCTTATTAATGTGTGGTATATCGCTTTTAAGGGAACACCAAAAAATAAATTATCCCCAATAAACGCCTTAGTAGGGTGCGTCAGTGCGAGAAAACCTAACTATACCAAGAGATTATTCATACTGACGCACCCTAAAGTTTGGGTATTTTTTTTATCTGGAAGTCCCTAAAGTTAAAGAGAATCAGGCACAAGCAAAGTTCATTAGTGCTGAGTTGAAAGTGCTGTTAGCAGTAGCATGACGTTCAGCCCGTGCAACTAATTTTAGTTTCAACTCAGCACTTACTACTCAGCACTCACCACTGTTTCGGTGATTTAAACAACACTAACAATGCCAGACCATTGTACTTTTTTCTGTTGCTCACGACGGTAGGAAAAGAAATGATCTGGAGTTTGGTAAGTACAGTAGGGTGCGATCGCTATCTGTTCCGCACTAATCCCTAAATTTTCCATTTGCAACGCATTGACTCGGCGGACATCTACCCTGACTCTTCCAGGCTCAGGATCAGCTAACAATGGAGAATGGGGTAAATCATGTAATGTCTGAACAATTTTTTGGTTATCTTCATGTGGTATAATGCTAGCTCCAATTTCTGCGGCAACTTCCACAGAAACTTGGTAAACTTCTCCAGCAATAGCTGGCCCCATAGCAATCCGCAAGTCTGCTAGTTGGCTACCTTGGGCTTGCATCCTAGCGATCGCCTGGGGGACAATTTTCTTCGCTGTACCCCGCCAACCCGCATGGAGTGCTGCTACCTGTCCAGTTTTGATATCTCCAATTAACACGGGTGTACAATCAGCACTGGCTACCCACACAGCTTGTAAGGGTGCTTCGCTCATTAAACCATCTGCCAGGGCTAATTCATCTTCTGCATCCAGATTAGCGGCTATTTCTCTGGGGGTGAGGACTGTATTGCCATGTACCTGTTTCAAACGATATGCTGATGCTTCTGGGTGCAGCACCTTTGTTAACTCGTCGGGCGATCGCGGCCAAAACTGCTGGGTAAAAAAGCCGTGTTGCCAATTCTTTAAGAGACTACAAGTTAGGTATGGTAGTCCCTCCCAATCATGCCAATGCCAAGTGTGCATCTTGAACCAAACCTAATCAGAAACTTATCAGCCAATTCATGCTAACTTGAACTACGGAATTTTAGGCTAATGGCTGTCAAACTTGATCAGCAAAAAATCTTAACTGCCCTCGCCACTGAGCGCAAGTATGGTTATTTACCTTTTACTCTACATATCTATGACTGTGTTACCTCAACTAATCTAACGCTTTGGGAGTTAATTAGCCAAGGCGCGACAGCAGGTAATGTAGTGATTGCCACACAACAAACGTCCGGAAAAGGACAATGGGGACGACAGTGGATTTCCCAAACAGGCGGATTATACCTTTCTGTGGCGATTAATCCCCATATAGCAGCTAATGCTAGTTATCAACTCACGTTAGCTACCGCTTGGGGGATTACACATCAATTGCGTCAATGTGGAATTAATGTCGGAATTAAATGGCCGAATGATTTAGTTTTAGAAGGACGCAAATTAGGCGGAATTCTAACAGAAACCAAAGTGAATCAAGGCCAAATCACACAAGCAATAGTTGGTGTCGGGATTAACTGGGCTAATCCTGTACCGGAAACGGGGATTAATTTACAGTCATGGCTAGGGGAGGCAAGAGAGGCAGGGGGGCAGGGGTGCAGGGGCGCAGGGGAGGAAAAATACAATGCCCAATCCCCAGTTCCCGATATAGAAACCTTAATTTGTCAAGTGCTATTAGGCATAGAATCGGGTGTGGTCTGCCTTTTGGAAGAAGGAATTAATATACTTGTGTCTCGTTATTTAGAGTTTTTGGTGAACATGGGCGATCGCGTTTACGTCAACGACCTCGCAGGTAATGTTGTGGGCGTAACACCTCAAGGGAGTTTACGAGTATCCTTAGAAAGAGGTTGCATAACTGATATGAAAACACCAGAAATTCATCTAGAACCCGGTAGAATTAGTTTGGGTTATCGTAGTTCTTAAGATTCATATCAGGTTTGTTGACAATTTCGCTCTTTGGGTAAGACAAACCACTGGCATCATCTCTTTAGGCACATAAGACACAACTCAACTGAGAGAAACAATGACGCAGCGCAATCACTCTGCCCATAATCCGAAGAAACGCCTAGCCTACACTCTACCAGCACAAGGTCTGTGTTGGTTAGGTGGTGTTAGCCTCCTCAGTGGCGGCTTGGTGTTAGCTCAAACAGAAACATCCATCGATAACATTGTTCCTACTGTTGAAACTTCCCAACCAACAGCAGCACCAGTTATTCCTGTGAAAAAAGATGTTGTTGTACCCGCAGCATCGCCATCACAACCAAAATTCTCGGCACGGCAAGGTAAACTCCGGCAAAGGCTACGTCAATCAGAAGTTTCACAATCACCAAAGCCTGTTAGACAATCTCAACCCAGCATTGAAAATGAGCCAAATGAGCCAGTTTTTAGTGTGAGAAAGTCACAACCCCAAGTAGAAGCTTCTCAAGTTACACCAACCCCAAACGCCAAAGTTAAACCCCAACGGGAAGTAACTATATCTGAGCAAAAACCAGTAGTTGCTCAACCATCATTCACAGAGAAAAAACCAGTAGTTACCCAACCATCAAACGCATCAGATAACAATAACAGTGTTACAGTTAGGCAACCCAAGCAGGATTATAACAACGCCTATATTGATCCCAATGATTACAGTGCCAATACAACTGGAACTTATCAAGCACCAAATTCTGTAATTCTCACAGAACGTTCTAGCGGTTGTCGTACAGTTGTGAATTCTGGACAAGGGGTAACTGGTAGTGCTTGCGCGCAAACACCATCATCTAATCAGCGTACAGCTAAATCAGCCCCTACATGGATTAGAAACAGTCAAACAGCGCAGTTAGCTACAGCATCCCCCGTCCGCACCTTAGCTACTGCACCAAGCCAAAGCAGATGGCGTGGTTCTCAAGTACCTGTAGGTAGCACCAATAAAACAGCTTTCCAACCCAACCGTTTTATTCCCAACCCCAGCGAATTCGCTACCACGAAAGTCAGTGCTACTCCCATTGCACCTAGTGCTGGGACATTACCCCCACCAATGGCAGAAGGGAACATAGCCCCCCGTGAGAGTAATGTAGCTTACGATATTCCCTTAGCTTCAGTATTACCGCAAATTCCCTACACCAGCACATTAGCTTACCGTGGTGGCAATGGGATGGTATATCCTCTAGCCGCAGCAGCACCAGTAACATCTATATTTGGTTGGCGGATTCACCCCATCACAGGCGATCGCCGTTTCCACGCTGGTACTGACTTAGGTGCGCCCTTAGGTACTCCCATTTTGGCGGCTGCTAGAGGTCAAGTAGAGACAGCTGATTGGGTAGGTGGCTATGGTTTAACCGTCATCCTCAACCACAGTTCTGCTCAACAAACCCTCTACGGTCATATGTCAGAAATCTTGGTGCAACCAGGACAATGGGTGGAACCAGGAACTGTAATTGGGCGTGTAGGTAGCACCGGCAACTCCACAGGCCCCCACCTACACTTTGAAGTCCGTCATCTCACACAAAACGGATGGGTGGCTGTTGATCCTGGTGTAGAATTGCAAGTCGCCCTCAGCCAATTATTACGAGGCGTGCAGACAGCACAGGCGTTGAAGAGGGAGTAGGGATTGGGGACTGGGGACTGGGAAGATGGGGAAGTGTGGGGAGTGTGGGGAGAGAGGGGGAAAGATTTCTTCCCTCTCCTCCCACCCCTCCCACACTTCCTGCTTGCCCCATGCCCCATGCCCTATACCCAATCCCCAGTAACCAGTACCCTGTTTACAAATATCCGTGTTCTGCTAAAAATGCGGGTGTAATATCATTGAAACCAGCATCATCTGAGGTATTGTGATAACTTTTGCCAGGGTGAAGGAATTTTTCCACGTATTTACCGAGAATATCGCCTTCTAAATTTACTAAACTGCCAGACATCAAATAGCGAAGATTGGTATCAGCGTAAGTCAGGGGAATCACGGCGACGGTAAACTGAGATAAATCCACTTCATAAGCAGCTACCGTCAAACTCACGCCATTGACAGCGATACTACCCTTGGGGACAATGTAACGAGCGATCGCTTCGGGTGCTGTGAACGTCATTTCCCAAGAAGTTGCTGTCTGTTTCGCCTCTAGCAAGCTACCTACTCCGTCTACATGACCCATGACAAAATGACCGCCGACTTTACCACCAACGCGGAGTGAAGTTTCTAGGTTGACGTAGCCTTGTTGTGTTTGCTCATAGCCTAGAGTTGTGCGGCGCAGAGTTTCTGGGGAAGCTGAAGCCACAAAGCCTGCTGGCAAAATTTCTTCTACTGTCAGGCAAACACCATCTACAGCTACACTGTCACCATAGGCTAAATCCTGCATAATTAATGATGGCTGATTCACACAGGTAATTTGCCACGCATCACCACTTAAGGGTTTGATTGTTCCTAATGATTGAATTAATCCTGTAAACACTGGTTATTTCGCAAAACTAACTCTATTTATTGCCTAATTTTCCTGAAAATCCACTGGTAATTCTCACAAGAATGCCGAAAATTCTGAGTATATTTCCTGACTGTTTTTATTATAGGGTAATTAACACAATGGCATCCTTCACAAGTCATACTTGATGAAGAAGGTTATTGTTTATAAAGACCCATTTCATTTACTCTGGTGTTCACGGACAATTCGGAGTTTAATAGAGGCAATTATAGAGAACAATGCCTATGTTTATTATCGCTCCTAACTACCCAAATAAGGGTATTATTTATCACTTAACAATTAATCACTCAAAGGATTGTAGAGGGTTGGCCAATGATTGAGATGAAAGTCGCTGGCATAGCATTAGATGCCATGACCCGTAGCCCCATAGTCTTGTTAAAAGATGCCTCAGATCGGCGGGCGTTGCCCATTTATATTGGACAAGAACAGGCGAGGGCAATTATGGGGCCGTTGGAGAATCAAAAGCCGCCTCGACCTTTAACCCATGACCTAATTGTCAATATTCTCGAAGCTTGGAATATGACGCTAGAAAAGGTGATTATTCATTCCTTACAAAAGGATACATTTTATGCGGCATTGATTGTACAACAGGGCGAAGTCAAAAAAGAAATTGATGCCCGTCCTAGCGATGCGATCGCCGTCGCACTGCGTACTAATACTCCTATTTGGGTAATGGAAGAAGTAATTGCTGATGCGTCTATCCCTGTGGATCGGGATGCTGATGAAGCCGAACAACAAGCTTTCCGAGAGTTTATTTCTAATCTTCGTCCTGAAGATTTAATCAAGCGGTTTGGTAATGAGGAGAGTTAAAAGAGTGCTGAGTGCTGAGTGTTGAGTGTTGAGTAAAGAAGATCAAATTAGTGCTTGATTCTTTCTTTTTGAGCTTTGATTCTGTTACAGACAGTATTAATCTGGTTTCTACTCACAACTTAGTATCGGCTAAACTCCGCGCTACCGCTAACACCACTCAGCAGTGAATTTATGCAATACCGACGCTTTGGCAAAACAAATCTACGCCTTTCGGTTTTTTCTCTAGGGACAATGCGTTACTTGGCTGATGTCGCAACCGCACAGCAAACCATAGCCAAGGCTTTAGAACTGGGAATTAATCACATAGAAACAGCCAGAGGTTACGGTAAAAGTGAGGAGTATCTGGGTGCAGCGATCGCAAATGGCCTATCTCTCCAGCGTTCCCAAGTCCACATCACCAGTAAAATTCCACCTACAGCTGATGCTGATAGTATGCGTCGGTGTATTGATGAATCTTTAACTAGATTGAATATAGATTATCTAGATTGTTTGGGAATTCACGGCTTAAATACTTGGGAACATCTGGAGATGGTGCAAGCCAAAGATGGTTGTATGCAAGCCGTCACAGAAGCGATCGCTGACGGTAGAGTTAGACACGTTGGCTTTTCCACCCACGGTTCATTAGAGTTAATTCAAGCAGCAATCAACACAGATTTATTTGCATTTGTCAATCTGCATTATTACTATTTCTGGCAAAGAAACGCCCCAGCTATTCAGTTAGCAATTGAGAAAGATATGGGGGTTTTTATTATTTCTCCGGCTGACAAAGGGGGAAAACTTTACACACCTCCCCAAACCCTCAAGGACTTGTGTCAGCCATTTTCACCTTTAGAATTAAACTATCGATTTTTATTAAGTGATAAACGCATTACTACCCTAAGTGTAGGCGCAGCTAATCCAGAGGAATTAATAGAACCTTTACAAGTTGCTGATAATGATGGTGAGTTAACATCCACGGAAATTCTCACCTTGCAACAGTTAGAAAATCATCAACAGCAAGTTTTAGGAACTGAAAAATGTAGCCAATGTTATGCTTGTTTACCCTGTCCTGAAAACATTAACATTCCTGAAGTCTTACGCCTACGAAATTTGGCTGTAGCCTATGAGATGAAAGATTACGGTCAATATCGTTATGGAATGTTTGAAAATGCTGGACATTGGTTTCCTGGAATGAAAGCCAACCGTTGTACAGAATGCGGTGATTGTTTACCTAGATGTCCAGAAAAATTAGATATCCCCAATTTATTAGCAGATACTCATGAGCAATTAAAGGGTAAATCTGGTAGAAGACTTTGGGGATAAAACCATTGGCTACGTTAAACTATTGGGTAAGATTATCAAAATTTTGGCGGCGATCGCTATTTCATAGAACTATGGAAATCACCCAACAGCGATTTTACACACCAGAGGAATATTTAGCCCTCGAAGAAGTAGCTGAATACAAAAGTGAATATATTGATGGACAAATTATTCCAATGGTAGGCGGAACAGTAAATCATAACCAAATAGCACTTAACTTAAGCACTGAGTTAAATTTTGCGTTCAAAAGGCAAAACTATCACGTTTATATGGGTGATGTTCGTCTATGGATATCAGAAAAACGTATTTATACTTACCCAGATGTGATGATTGTGGCGGGTGAACCAGAATTTTTCCCTAATCGCCAAGATATGATTCTCAATCCACAGGTAATAGTGGAAGTTTTATCTGAGTCTACTAAAGGTTATGACCACGAAGATAAATTTCAGGCTTATCGAACAATTTCTACATTTCAGGAATATTTATTAGTTGATCAAACCCAAATCTATGTAGAACAGTTTTCTAAAATAGGTAAAAAGCAGTGGAATCTACGGGAGTATGACACAGAAGATGAAAAAATATCTCTGGTAACTATACCCTTGGAAATTTCTTTACAGGATTTATATCACAAGGTCAAGTTTGAGCCTGTGGAACGACAGGGAGAAGGTGTTGAGATGGAGTAGAGAATTTACAAATATGCTCTTGTTGGTAGCAAGCGATCGCTATTTTTTAATTCAAATTAATAACCCCAGTTCCCTGTGAAACTGGGGTTATTAATTATCTGACTCTCACACATCACACAGAATTTTCTAGAATAACAGTTGATTGTAGTTAATTAGTTTTCATGCTCTTTTGGATGATGATTTGTGGGTTGATCAGTTTCGAGCAATTTTGACATGAATACATCTGGTTTTCTACTGACAACTGAGATGATTCTGTCAATCGCAATCACTTCATTGATTTTCACCACCATTTCCCACAAAGTGTCTTCTTCTGTTTCTTTGTTGTGAGTCCTGTGTTGAAACCACAACAAATCATCCCAAACTCGGATGACTTTGGCAAAATACCATTTATCTCGTATCAGTATCCAGATTTCTTGGTCTAAGTATGACTGTAGAATAGATTTCACAATATTTCACATAAGAAAAAATGATGTGGTAAATATTATGTGAGTTTTCCAGGCTAAATCAACAGTAGAAACACTACACATTAATTTCATTTTCATAAAATTTATACATTTTGGCTGGGAATTAATCAGCCCTATGATAGATTCAAAAATTGAAAAGCGTCCCAGTTAAAGAGGGACGCTGTTTTATGTTCTCCGTACAGAGAAGTTAAAAGTTAATTATCAGTAAGGTTAAAGCGATTACAAAGCGCGACTCATAGATATTTATGAAAAAGCAGGGGAGCAGGGGGAAAAATCACACCACAAGGGGTGTTAGCGTACCCCTCTGGGGAAGCAAGCTACGCGGAGCATCTCGTAGAGAAGCGGAACGTAGTTCGGTTTGTACCTTTAGTTTCCCCTGCCCTCTTCCCCCTGCCCCCTGCCTCTTATCAACCAGGAGGCCAAGCCATTTGTCGTCCACCGAGAATATGCAGATGTAGGTGGTAAACAGTTTGACCCCCATCATCACCTGTATTTATAACTACGCGATAACCATCTTTTAGCCCTGCGGCTGCGGCTACAGCTTTGACAGTTAATAACAAATGACCCAAAATAGCCTGATCTTCCGGTGTAGCATCGGCTAATTTGGGAATGGGTTTTTTGGGAATCACCAGAATATGGGTAGGGGCTTGGGGATGAACATCCGTGAAAGCTAAGGCTAAATCATCTTCATAAACGATGTTAGCGGGGATTTCCCGACGGATGATTTTACTGAAAATTGTCTCTGTGGTTTCACTCATGCGATTGTAATTACTCATCTGCTAGAGATTCTAAAGGTTTACTGTCTATAGAAGAAATATTTAACCAATGCTTGCTAGAGTTTGGAGTGCGTCAATTGTCGGCATCGATGCTGTAAAGGTCGGTGTAGAAGTGGATGTTTCCGGGGGTTTACCGGGAATCGTGGTTTTGGGGCTACCTGATTCGGCGATTCAGGAGTCGAAAGAGAGAGTCAAAGCCACATTGAAAAATGCGGGTTTTGCCTTTCCCATGCGAAAAATTGTGATTAATTTAACGCCTGCTGATTTACGTAAGGAAGGCCCTTGTTTTGATTTACCAATTAGCGTGGGGATTTTAGCGGCTTCTGAGCAAGTAAGTGCAGATTTATTGGGTGATTATATTTTTCTAGGGGAAGTTTCTTTAGACGGGAGTTTACGCCCTGTAGCTGGTGTTTTACCGATTGCGGCGGCGGCTGAGAAAATGGGGATTGCGGGTTTAGTTGTGCCTGTGGATAATGCTCAAGAAGCGGCAATTGTTCAAGGTTTAGATGTGTATGGCTGCAACAATGTCGGGGAAGTGGTGGATTTATTGAACAATCCAGGGAAATACAAACCCGTTAAGTTAGATGTAGCAAAGAATTTACCCCAGACAGTTCCAGGTGTTGCAGATTTAAAGGATGTCAAAGGACAAGCCCATGCAAGACGCGCTTTAGAAATTGCGGCGGCTGGAGGGCATAATCTTATATTTGTCGGGCCTCCAGGAAGCGGCAAAACGATGTTAGCCCGCCGTTTACCAGGAATTATGCCCCCTTTGGGCTTTGCAGAGGCTCTGGAGGTGACGAGAATTCATTCTGTGGCTGGTTTATTAAAAAATCGTGGTACATTAGTGCGCGATCGCCCTTTTCGTAGTCCCCATCACTCTGCATCAGGGCCGTCTTTAGTCGGTGGTGGTGGTTTCCCTCGTCCTGGGGAAATCTCTTTATCGCACCGAGGTGTTTTATTCCTGGACGAACTCACGGAGTTTAAGCGGGATGTCTTGGAATTCCTCCGTCAGCCTTTAGAAGACGGCTTTGTTACCATATCACGCACCAGACAATCAGTCACTTTTCCCGCACAATTTACTTTAGTCGCCAGCACCAATCCCTGTCCTTGTGGCTATTACGGCGATACAATTCAGCAGTGTAGTTGTTCTCCCAGACAGCGCGAACAATATTGGGCAAAACTATCTGGCCCCCTCATGGACAGAATTGATTTGCAAGTGGCTGTAAATCGCTTAAAACCAGAAGAAATCACCCAACAACCCACAGGGGAACATTCTGCGGCTGTACTAGAGAGAGTACAACAAGCACGCGATCGCGCTGCTAATCGTTTTCGAGATGAACGCAATCTACTTTGTAACGCCCAAATGCAAAGCCGTCATTTATCACAATGGTGCAAACTTGATGATGCTAGCCGGAGTTTACTAGAAGCTGCGATTAATAAGTTAGGCTTATCTGCAAGGGCGAGCGATCGCATTCTCAAAGTAGCGCGCACTATCGCAGATTTAGCAGGTGAAGACGACATCAAAGCCCATCATGTAGCCGAAGCTATCCAATACCGCACTATAGATAGAATGCAGTGAAGGACATTGGCGATTTGACGTATCAGATATAACGGACTTGATTTTCCATCTCATCTGCTGTCACTTGATTTAAAATCACCAATAATCGTTGTGCTATTTCTTGAGGTGGACGACGGACAGCATAAATTACACCGTAGTGCGTTTGTTCCCTATTAAAATAGACTTGTATTAGTTCTTCAAAATCGGTGCGGTTGTGAGTCACTAGGGTTCTTCTTTGATTAACAGCGTAAGCCAGCTGTTCCTCATCGCTTGCCTGAAGTTGTCCTGCATCTCTTACTGTTAAAGCATCAAAACCTCTTGCTTTGAGCAAATCCGCCACTAAAACATTGACATCTTCATCTAAGTACAAGCGAATGAACAAATTGCTCATAAATCTCGCACCAATGGGTCAATCAATTCATCAGGGATGCGGTTACGTTCAATATAAGCGTTAATTTCATCTTGATGATCGCTGTAATAACTCAACGCATCAAAAACTTGTGCCAAAGTCAGGTGAGGTAAGCCCTGGGGAATTTCTTCTGGAGAAACACCCATACGCCAAGTTTCAACTATCGCTCTGACTGATGTCCGAGTTCCCTTGATAATTGGCTCACCACCCAGAATATGCTCATCTTTGACAATATAAAGATGCTCTGTTGCTTGAACCATAACTGTAAATATAAAGAATCTTCTCAGAAAATAATTTTATCAATTGTGTCAGCTATACGACGATTAGACAGATAGGTAAACAGTTATCAGTCAAAAGTTAACTGATAACTATTTACTGATTTAAGCCTTGGGCTTATACGTAGAAGCAACGTGCAGTTCCTTCAATTGCTTGACATCTACACCAGAAGGTGCATCAGTTAACAGACAACGCGCCTGTTGTGTCTTCGGAAAAGCGATGACATCTCTGATGGATTCTTCACCACTTAGTAACATCACCAATCGGTCTAAACCGTAGGCAATACCACCATGTGGCGGTGTACCATATTCAAAGGCTTCTAAGAGGAAACCAAATTTATTTTGTGCTTCCTCTGGAGACAACCCAATCGCTTCAAACACCTGTTCTTGAATGTCCCGTTGGTAAATCCGCAAACTACCCCCGCCAACTTCAAAGCCGTTGAAGACTAAATCATAAGCTTGGGCGCGGGCGGTTTTTAAGTCATGCAAATCATCGGGATGGGGTGCAGTAAAGGGGTGGTGTAATGCTTCTAGGCGTTTTTCGTCGGCATTCCACTCAAACATCGGGAAATCAACAATCCAGAGAAGATTGATTTTTTCGGGCTCGATTAAGTTGAATTCCTTGGCGACGACTTGACGTAATCTATCTAAAGTCTTATTGACAGTTACTGCATCACCTGCACCAAACAGTAATAAATGTCCTGGTTGCGCGCCTGTACGTTTTAATATTTCCTGTTTTTGCTCTTCAGAAAGGTTGTCTTTAATTGCGCCAATGGTGTCGATTTCGCCGTTTTCTCGTACCCGAATATAAGCTAGACCTTTTGCACCGGCTTCGCTAGCTTCTTTGAACAAATCGCCGTTTTGTTTGATACGGACGTTAGAAATTTGCTCGTTACCGTTGGGGATGGGGAGAATTTTTACGATACCACCAGAGGCGATCGCATCCCGAAAAACTTTAAAACCAGAGTCTTTCAGCACATCGGAAACGTTGACTAGTTCTAAGCCGTAGCGGGTATCTGGTTTATCACTACCGTAACGTTCCATCGCCTCAGCGTAGGTAAGACGGGGGAAGGGGGTATGTAATTCTATCCCTTTGACAGTTTTGAAGATATAACTAACTAACTTTTCATTGAGAGCAATAATCTCTTCCTGGGACATGAAACTCATTTCCATGTCCAACTGGGTAAATTCTGGCTGTCTGTCGGCGCGTAGGTCTTCATCTCGGAAGCAACGGGCGATTTGATAGTATCTATCCATACCAGATACCATCAATATTTGTTTAAATAATTGTGGAGACTGGGGTAGTGCGAACCATTCCCCAGGGTTGACGCGACTGGGTAGAATGTAATCTCTTGCACCTTCTGGGGTAGAACGAGTCAGCACCGGGGTTTCTACTTCAATAAAACCCTCTGTGTCTTCTAAATAGCGACGCATAGCTTTCACGACTTGATGACGTAGCTGTATATTCCGCGCCATGCGATCGCGTCGTAAATCCAAGTAGCGATATTTTAGCCGCAAGTCTTCCCGCACGCTTTCCGTGTCCGCGCTAGAAACTTGAAAAGGTAACTGCTTCCTTACAGCATTCAGCAGTTTAATGTTATCAGCGTAAATTTCTACTTCGCCGGTAGGAATACGGCTATTCAGTGATTCTTCGGGACGTTGTGTGACTCTGCCTGTGATTTCCACAACGTATTCATTACGTAGAGAGTTAGCCTGTTCGTAGGAATCTGGGGTGCGTTGCGGATCGCTGACAATCTGGACTGTTCCAGAGCGATCGCGTAAATCTAAAAATATCACACCCCCATGATCGCGGCGACGGTCTACCCATCCATACAAGGTAACAGTGTCTCCAATATCTTCTTTTCGGAGTTCGCCGCAATAGTGAGTTCGCATAGTGATTAGTTCTGTTGTTCCAAGCTAGATTTACTGGTAAATGTCAAAGCTTTCCCATTATCCAGCATCCATAGTCATTGTAAGCAATACAAAATTCAAAAAGTCAATGGTCAATGGTCAATAGTCATTAGTCAATAGTCATTAGTCATTAGTCATTAGTCATTACTTCTCCCTTGTCTCCCTGCACCCTGCACCCTTGCGCCCTGCTTCCTATCTCCTCCGCACCGCCAAGGATGGATTACCCCAAACGCTGACTACGCCGTCAAATCCGCCGCTAGCTAGCATTTGTCCATCATGGCTAAAAGCGATCGCGCTTACCCAATCACTGTGTCCAATTAGTGTATTTAATAACTCGCCTGTAGATAAATCCCAGATTTTGATCCCGTCTCTACCAGCACTAGCTAAAATTTGTCCGTTGGGATGAACAGCGATCGCATTTACCCAATTGTTATGTCCGGTGAGGGTGTAAACTAACTTGCCAGAGGTGAGATTCCACACTTTAACAGTGCGATCGCGGCTGGATGTGACTAAATTCTGTCCATCAGGAGTATACGCAATACCTGTAACTACATCCTTGTGAGCGATAAATCCCCTGATTAACTTCCCTGTGCTTAAATCCCACAGCTTAATGACTCCTTTTTTGTCACCACTAGCTATGGTTTGACCATCGGGATTCATAGCCACTGTATGAATTGTATTATCGAATCTGACTAATGTCGCTAGTGGGCGTTGCTGTAGTAAATCCCATATCCGAATCCCATCCAAAGCACCACTGACTAGCACTTTACTATCGGGAGATACAGCTAAAGATAAAACACTAGCACTATGTCCCACAAAGGAACGGGTAAATTTATTAGTTTTGAGATTCCACAGATTAATTGTGTTATCACTACCACAACTTACTAAAGTTTGTCCATCAGGGGAAATCACCAGGGATTCTACCGTAGTTGTTTGAGCTTTGGTGATACTCCTGATTTTTTTGCCGGTGATAGGATTCCACATTCTCACAATCCCATCATTGTAAGCACCGCCACTTACCAGCATTTTACTATCTGGACTAAAGGTGACAGAGTTCACACTGCTTTGATGTGCCATGATTCTTTGAAGGAGAACGGGATTGGTAAATGCTCCCGTTGCTTCTGGAGTATTGACAGTTGGGTTAGCATGAGCCGAATCAATTTTTAACCCTGTCCAGATATTGATCGGCACTGCGATCGCCGCCACAAATGCCAAAATCAAATACAGGTCGTTTTTTCTCTGACTCCTCACTATTTTCCCTCACCTGCTCAAATACACCAATCATCAGCATTTTGGATTTTGGATTTTAGATTTTGGATTCAAAATTCCGCTTGTTAATATCCTTGAACTTTGAACCCACACCACCTATACCAAATTAGCACCGGCTAAACGCCGCGCTACCGCTAACAGCACTCAGCACTCCCTAATAAGGCGGTTTCTTCTTATTCACCGTTAGCATCGGCAAAGTGGAATTAGATGAACGGGGTGGTAAGTAGTGTTGTACTACAGGCTCTTCTGGTACGGGAGGTTGCTGTTGACTGTTACGCCACAACTTAAAAGCGAGTGTCACACCTGCTGTGCTTAAACCTACAGCAAATAATGACCAACTATCATCCAAACCACCAATTAAGGCATCGACTACACCCATAGTTATCAAGATGCTGACGATGGGTTCTCTACGGTAGGCTGACTTTAAAAAACGAGGTAATACAGCGTTCATCACAGCTTGGTTTATCCAGATTACCTTTTGTTGACTGACTTAAAATATAGTTACTAGTTTTATAGACAAAATCTACTTAACTAGCTTTGTACGTGTTGACTCGTACTGGGTGAACTACGCACCTCTATATTGAGTCTTGTTGACGAAACAACGAATTCCCAACTACTTTATTTCAGATGTTCTCACTACAATACCTCATCTGCAAATTACCCTTCTCCAGAAAAGGATTCTGAAAAAGATTATAATTTTTTAAGGTTATCAGTTACGTGTAGTGATTACCTCCCTTGCAGCAAGTATTTGCCAATAGAAGCAATTACAAACACTCTCTAGTGCGCCTCGTAAATTAATGAGGGTAATTTGGGTTAAGTATTCCGTTATTAGTTAATACAGTAAAAACCAGCTAGAAGTTCCAGCTGGTTTCAACTCTTCTAATTACTAGCTTACAACTTCTACACTAAGAACTACTTAAGACCAAGCCAAGAAAGTACACCTTGATTGGTGACGTATTCAATTACCACCATCAACAGAAAACCAATCATGGCGGCTCGGCCATTCAAGCGTTCAGCATATTCGTTAAAGCCAAATTTTGGCTCTTCTAGTTTGGGGCTGACTGTGGGTTGTACTTGTGACATATGACAAAAACCTCTTTTCGGCAAACGGGACTTAATAATCAGTTTTGAGCTAATGGCAGAACTTGAGTAAGGATAACTTAAACAGTTGTGCAACCGCTCGTTAACAATTTGTAATTATTCTTTATATATTGTAGAAACAATTGGGTAATCGTCAAGGGATAAGTAGTGTGCGGTTTGGGGAAATTAAATAGGGAAAACTAATTATGTAAATAGCTATCCTCAATACGGACGTGTCAGTTTGAGACTGGCAGGCTAAATTAAACAAAAAATTAAGCAGAGGCGTTATATGGAAATCGGTGTTCCCAAAGAGACTAAGGATCAAGAGTTTCGCGTTGGCTTGAGTCCTTCTAGTGTCAGGGTTTTGCGAGAAAATGGTCACAGTATTTTTGTGGAAACTCAAGCAGGTAGTGGTGCTGGGTTTACAGATGCAGATTATCAAAGTGCAGGGGCGGAAATTGTCACCACAGCCGAAGCGGTTTGGAATCGGGAATTAGTGGTAAAAGTCAAAGAACCATTATCTAGTGAATATAAATTTTTGCGAAAAGAGCAGATTTTGTTTACTTATCTGCATTTAGCAGCCGATCGCAAATTAACAGAGAATTTAATTGATTCTGGCATTTGTGCGATCGCCTACGAAACCGTAGAGTTACCCGGCGCAAATAGACTCCCTCTGCTCACCCCCATGAGCATCATTGCTGGTAGGTTAGCCGTACAATTTGGTGCGCGCTACTTAGAACGTCAACAAGGTGGTAGAGGCGTGCTTTTGGGTGGTGTTCCTGGAGTGAAACCAGGAAAAGTAGTAATTTTAGGTGGTGGTGTCGTGGGTACAGAAGCCGCCAGAATCGCCGTTGGTATGGGTGCGGCGGTACAAATATTAGATGTGAATGTGGAGCGTTTATCTTATTTAGAAACAATCTTTGGTTCGAGAGTCGAATTACTTTACAGTAGCTCTGCTCACATTGAAGCAGCAGTCAAAGCAGCAGATTTAGTTGTCGGCGCAGTGTTGGTATTAGGAAGGAAAGCACCAATTTTAGTTAGCCGCGAGTTAGTAGGACAAATGCACCCAGGTTCGGTAATCGTTGACGTTGCGGTTGACCAAGGCGGTTGTGTGGAGACATTACACGCTACATCCCACACTAACCCAGTGTACATTGAGGAAGGTGTGGTACATTATGGCGTTCCCAATATGCCAGGCGCAGTACCTTGGACAGCCACCCAAGCCTTAAATAACAGTACACTACCTTATGTAGTGCAGTTAGCTAATTTGGGACTCAAAGCCTTAGACGTTAACCCAGCCTTAGCTAAAGGTTTGAACGTGCAGAATCATCGTTTAGTACATCCGGCGGTGCAGGAAGTATTTCCTGATTTAGTTAGTTAATTACCGCCTCATAATTTACGCCCTGTAGGTTGGTTAATTGTAATCAAAACAACCCCCTACAGGGAATTTTATATCTATAAATATTGGTTATTCTACTCTCAATTGTTCCGAATAAATGTAATTTTGCAATTAATTTTGAAGATACTGCGATACTTTGTAATTAAGAAAAATTAATTTGAAATAGCACATTATTTGTTATATTTATTATGTAAATAGTAAAACCTAAACAAGTAAGTATTTTTTGACTAAAAATGAACTCTGAATGCTCACAAATACCGCAACAAATAGAATTACCTCTACGATTAGTTATTAATCAGCAAAAGTTTACTTTTGTTGATTTGTTTGCTGGTATTGGTGGATTTAGAATTGCTTTAGAGACATTAGGTGGTCAATGCTTAGGATATTCTGAAATAGATAAACAAGCTATTAAAGTTTATCAACAGAATTTCATTAGCTACCTCAATGAAGATGAAATTGAGCTAGGGGACATCACAAAAATTGCTGAACTCCCTAACGATTTAGATATATTGGTTGGTGGTGTTCCTTGCCAACCTTGGTCTGTTGCAGGTTGTTTAAAGGGTTTTGATGATCCTAGAGGCAAATTATGGTTTGATGTGATTAGACTAGTTAATAAAAGTCAACCTAAATCTTTTATTTTTGAAAATGTTAGTGGATTAGCTAGCCCTAAGAATCGAGATAATTTGGAACTAATTTTGCATGAGTTAGAAAACCTGGGATATTGCGTTAAATGGCAAATTCTTAATGCTTATGATTTTGGTTTACCTCAAAATCGAGATAGAGTTTTTATTGTTGGAATTAGGAGTGATATAGAAAAATGTCAAGAATATAATTTTCCTAATCCTTTGAAAGTACATCCTAAAGTTTTAGATATTTTAGATGAATTTAAAAATATTAAAGTTGTAGAGAAAGTAAAGTTAGATTCACATACCTTATTTAAGGGTATGATTCCACCATCAAGAACTAGATTTCAGAAAGATGATGAATTGAATGATTTTTTCATTTTTTCAGATTTAAGAAATGGACATACAACAATCCATTCTTGGGACATTATAGACACTACTGATAGGGAAAAAATGATTTGTTTAACTCTTCTAAAACATAGAAGAAGCAAAAAATATGGAAACAAAGATGGTAATCCTTTATCTTTTCAACATTTCCAAGGGATTATACCTGATGTTGAGCAAATTGAATTAGACAACTTGGTAGCTAAACAAATATTTCGTTTAACTCATGACAATAAGTATGAGTTTGTTAATTCTAAGAATATGACAGGTATCAATAATATTTATCGCATTATATTACCTACTGCTGATATCGTACCAACTTTAACTGCAACTGGTGCTAAAGACTATATAGCCACTAAATCGATTTATGCAACCCATCCAGAAGAGTATAAACAGATTTTTTTGGAGAAAATTTACAAAAATAAAAACTATATACCAATAACAGCAAAACACGCTTGTAAATTACAAGGGTTTCCCACAGATTTTAAATATCATGAAAAAGATGATATTGCTAGAAAGCAGTTTGGCAATGCTGTTCCTATACCTGTTGTTGAGTATGTCGCCAAAGAATTACTTAAGATTCTAAAAATCTAATTTTTACGTTTATAGAAAATATCATGAAATTCTGCTGCAAAGTTCTCTTGACCTAGTTCTACAAAAAGTTCTTTCAGTTTTTGAAATGTATTTTCTTTCCCAGAGCAGAAATCCCAAAACTCATTTTCAACCCATATATCTTTGTCAATGTCAAGCGGGGAACTCGACAACATACTTTTTTGATGTTCATACCAAGGCTGTGTGAAAGGATTAAAAGGAATAGCAATACGCGCTTCTAAATTTGCATCAGGATCTTCAGCGTACTTATATGTGTACCATTCTAGAATTTGCCGATTAAATCCTTTGAAATGACCTTGATTTGGCTGTGTGGTTTTTATATCAAAAATATATTCAATGTCGTTTTTACGAAAATGAATATCCACACCAGTTCCAGATGGAGGAGACGTATACGTAACGATTTTATCAGGATTAGTCTTTAAAGCAGCGTTCTTTAGCCTTTGAATACATTCTTCTGTTGTCACTCTCTTATTATTGGGCTTATTTTCACGTTCATAAACTAATTGATTGAATTCCTCCTGTAATTTCTTTGGAAATGGTTCAGGACGTAATATTTTTGTTGTGATAATTTCAAATCCGTTGATTTCTGCTAGCGTTTTCGCTATGGGTTCCCAACAAGTTGTACCTAAACTGGTTTCTAAACCTCCAATTAAAGAACGTATTCGCCGTTCTACTGGAAAAATGTCATCTAATACTTGGTAATTTTGTACTTCTTTATTTTTAAAAAAGGCTCTAATTGATTGTTTAAGATTTTCCTTAATTTTTTGCTTAGTATATTTATCCATACCCTAAATCTATAGATTGTCAAGAAAAATGTGACTATTATGAAGTTTGACAAATTGTCTTTTGACTAATATCACTGATTACCCCAAAAATGAGAAAAAGCTTTCCCTGTCTATGGGTAGATGTAATCTTGGCTAAATAAAGTTTACTAAGTAAGCAAACAGCAGATGAGTTGAGAATATCAAAATTGCGATCGCTAAAAAATACTCATAAATTTTTACTACTAAAAAGCCAGAAATTCCTTTTTAATTCAAAAATAATATCCTATCCTCAGTAATTACACTTATACTTAAACAAGTCTTAAAAAATCCATATAAAATTACAACTTGTATAAAATTGTTGTCTACTGTAATGAAAATAAATCTTTCATAAATAGGGGAATAAAGCATGGAATTTTTATCTGATTCCGTGGTGTTATCACGGATGCAATTTGCCCTGACTGCAATTTTTCATATGCTTTGGCCTGTCCTGACTACGGGGATGGGAATTTATTTAGTAATTGTGGAAGGGATTTGGCTCAAAACTAAAAATCCTGACTATTATCTTCATGCGCGCTTTTGGTCAAAATTTTACGTGCTGAATTTTGGTATCGGTGTCGCGACTGGTATCCCGATGGAATTTCAGTTTGGGACGAATTGGGCCCCTTTTTCGGAAGCGGTGGGTAACTTTTTTGGGAGTGTGATTGGTTTTGAAGCTTCTTGGGCGTTTATGCTAGAAGCGGCTTTTTTAGGAATTATGTTATTTGGATGGGAAAGAGTAAATCCTGCCATTCACTATCTTTCTACTATTTTGGTAGCTGTGGGTGCAAATCTTTCCACGGTTTGGATTTTGACGGCTAATTCTTGGATGCAAACTCCAGCCGGTGGGGAATTGGTGGACGGTAAGTTTATTGTCCACGATTATTTTCAAGCCATTTTAAATCCCTTTATGGTCAACAGTGTGCTGCATATGTTTTTTGCCACACTGGAGACATCTTTATTTGTGATTGGCGGAATTAGTGCTTGGTATATTCTTCAACAACGCCACGCGGAGTTTTTTGCTAAGTCCTTGAAGATTGCTTTAGCAGCTGCTGTTGCAGTTGCCCCATTACAAATATACATCGGACACCTAAGCGGCGAACAAGTCTATCACTATCAACCCACAAAACTCGCTGCAATGGAAGCCCAGTGGAACAGCACACCAGCCGGACAACCCGCAGACTGGAGTTTACTAGCAATACCCAACGAAAAAGCTGAGAAAAATGATTGGGAAATCACCATTCCCAACGCACTGGGTTACATCTTGGAATTTAAACAAAATCTTTCCGAACCCGTGCGCGGTTTGAAAGAGTGGAAAGCAAGCGATCGCCCCCACATGATAGGTTTAATTTACTACGCTTTCCGTACCATGATTGGCATTGGCTTTTTCTTTGCGGGGTTAATGTTATTGAGTACCCTGCAATGGTTGCGTGGTAAACTTGCAGCCACAAATATTAGTCAACAGCGTTGGTTAATGCGAGCGTGGGTATTAGCTGCACCTTTAGGATACATCGCCGTAGAATCTGGGTGGATTGTGCGTTGTGTAGGTAGACAACCCTGGACACTATACGGACAAATTCGCACAGTTGACTCTGCATCTCAGTTACCAGCCAGTAATGTATTAGTTTCACTGAGTAGTTTTGCTGTAGTTTATACCATTCTATTTATTACAGCTATGTACTTTGGTAGTCGTATCATCCGCACAGGGCCGAATTTAGAATTACCCATTCCAGGAACAGAAGTCACCAAACCCGCAGTTGATACCACCCCCGGCGAGTTTGTCCCTGATGAACGTCCCGTAGAGGCGCAGCAGTAGGAGACTGAGGAGGTAGAAGGGGGCAGGGGGCAGGGGAGATAAGGTAGACAAGGTAGAATCTTTTACCTAATGACTAATGACTAATGACTAATGACTATTGACTATTGACTAATTATGGAAACACTTCAATATTTTCTTCCACAGGTTTGGTTTGTCATCTTAGCTTTATTTCTTTTTCTCTACGTCATGCTAGATGGGTTTGATTTAGGCGTGGGAATTTTATCTCTCACATCTTCCGATGATGAACGTCGGGGAATTTTGATGACTAGTTTGAGTAACATTTGGGATGCTAATGAAACTTGGTTAGTTCTGATGGGTGGGGGTTTGTTTGGTGCATTTCCCTTGGCTTACGGCACAATTTTAAACGCCTTGTATATCCCAATTTTGGTAATGGTATTTGGGTTTATTTTTCGGGGTGTGGCGTTTGAATTTCGGGAATTATCTAGACGTAAACTGTTTTGGAATTTCGCCTTTGGTGCAGGAAGTTTTACCGCCGCACTGGGACAAGGTTTTGCTTTGGGTGCGGTACTCAAAGGCATTAAAGTTGATGAGACGGGACACTTTATTGGTAGTACCTGGGACTGGTTCAGTTTACCATCGGTATTGGTAGCATTAACTTTGATTCAAGGTTATGTGTTGATTGGTTCTACCTATCTTGTCTGGAAAACCACAGGAGAATTACAAGAAACACATTACAAAACCGCTAAAATTGCTGCATGGACTACTTTAATAGGTGCAGTTTTCATTACAGTTAGCACACCGTTTATTTATGAAAATGCTAGAGCGCGTTTATTTCAACAACCACTAGTTTATATTTTTGCTGTAATTCCAATTTTAGGAGTTTGGTTAGTTTGGCAACTTTTAAATAGTCTAAATCGCAAAGAAGAACGCGCGCCTTTTGTGTGGACAATTCTATTGTTTGTGTTGTCATTTATAGGTTTAGGTTTGGTTGTTTTTCCCTACATTATTCCCCCACAAATTACCATTTATGAAGCGGCGGCTGACCCTAGTTCGTTGGTAATTATGATCATCTTCATCGGCTTTTTAATTCCGGTGATGTTGTTCTATAACCTTTACCAATATATTGTTTTTCGAGGTAAGGTGACTGGTAACGGTTACGGGGAATAGGCTAATAATCAGTGGGAACTCTCAATATCAACCAATTGGCTGATTACCAGGGTTGACAGCATGAATAAATTCACTACCTGATTGTGGTCTACCACGTTTATAACTAGCTTCTTCTGGTTTACCCCATCCCATTTGTAATATCATTTCTAAAAAATTAGGGTTTTCCCATTTCCATAAACTAGCCCATTCAGTTCTTTGGGAAATTC
The DNA here is from genome assembly GCF_002896875.1 of Nostoc sp. CENA543. Classification (GTDB taxonomy): domain Bacteria; phylum Cyanobacteriota; class Cyanobacteriia; order Cyanobacteriales; family Nostocaceae; genus Trichormus. Next base: position 5,074,484 of record NZ_CP023278.1, on the reverse strand, counting down.
TTTCTACATCAGATGTAGTGATTTTTTGATATTGTTTGCTGTTGTTAAAACTCAAATATAAATCCATTTGTGCAGTGACTTCATCCCAAAAATTCAGAATAGCATCTTTGGCTGATTTGATAATTTCTAAATCACTAGCTAGCGCAATTAATTGAGTATCTACTTCTGGGTAACGCAAGGTTTTACCTCTGACTGTCATCTCGCGCCAAACAATCCCAGAAACTTGATATTCCTGCTGATAATTGTGAATAGCTGCTTTAAAATCTTGATAGGCTGTGAATTTTTGCAGTCCCTCTGTTCTGATAAACTGATCAATTACAGGATTACCAGATACATTAACTTCTAATTTTAGACGTTCTCCCTTAAGGCAAGCTTGGCGTTCAGCTGCCAAAATTTCAATTAGCTCATCAGTAGTATAAACCTTTGACATCAGCAACCACTCTACTAGTCATTGGTCATTAGTTATCAGTCATTAGTCATTAGTCATTAGTCATTAGTTACTGCTTTTGACCTTTGACTTTAGACTTTGGACTTTGGACTCAATTTCAACATAGCTTTTACAGGATGAAAAATGCAGTAACAAATGGCACTAAAATTCAGGGCAGACCAATTTGGTCTACCCTCATTGTTATTTAGCTAACTCACTACTGAACTCATTGAACGATCGCCTTTTCAACTGCACTGACTCGGTACGAGGTAGTAAATCAAACACTTCTCGCAGTCTATCATCTATCTCTTCAAAAGGTACTTGACCCTGTTTATTTAAAACTACCTTACCCGACTGATTCAAAACTACAACTTGCGGTACACCTCCAGTGTAGTAATATCCTGGTTCTGTAGGTTCGTAGCTTTTTTTGTTGGGGATGGTATCAACGCTAATGGGCATAATCTCAGCTGCTTGACCGTAAAATTCTTGTACCCGTGAAATCACGATCGCATATTCCTTACAGTCGCGGCTATCATCCACATAAAAAGCCAACACCGTCGGTTTATGTTCAGCTAAAGACTGGGCGAGGGTTTGTCTGGGAGGTACTAACGAACCATTACCCGCATACACCACAAACATATTGCCATCATAATTATCATCGTTAATACCAGCCCAAGCTGGCTGCATACCGATAATTAACAAACAAATCAGCAATGACAGACATTTGGAAACCAACCACCGCCAGTCAGCAATTTTTTTATGTAAAACAGGAAACTTGATACTAATCATCAAAAAGCACCTTGTAAGCTACTATTTATCGTTAGGTGTGCTGAATAAGGCAACCAGGGCTGGATATATAAAACAGGGAACGGGGAACAGGGAACGGAGTTAAGAGTATCTTTATTTAACTTCTGTACCATATTTACCTGCTATGTGCCGTAATTATGGCTGTCCACCATTTTTTAAGATAACTCCTAGTGGGATCTGTGGGGAATGGGGATTGGGGACTGGGGACTGGGGACAAGGTAGAAGTAATGAGTAATGAGTGCTGAGTCAATGACTAATGACTAATGACTAATGACTAATGACTATTGACTATTGACTATTGACTATTGACCATTGACTATTGACTATTGACTAAAGATTTAGGGTTATAGATGTGGGTAATAAGATAAAACTTATAGATAGAGTGCGTTTAGGGTTTGCGGTGTTGGTGGCGAAAAGTGTCACCTTTGGGGTGCGATCGCTGCGGTTGGGTGCTGCTAGTGTATTACCAGGGGCGATCGCGCGCCGTATTGAACCCAGGCTGTTACAATTGTTGAGCCAGCAAGTTAAAAATGGCGTGATTATCATTGCTGGGACTAATGGTAAAACTACTACGGCGTTGTTGTTACGCACGATATTAGAAAATAAAGGCTTCCGCGTTTGTCATAACTCCACGGGTGCAAATCTGGAAAATGGTTTGATGACGGCTTTTCTTGAAAGCACTAATTTGGTGGGAACGCTTGATGTTGACTATGCAATTCTGGAAGTAGATGAGAATATTGTCCCCAAGGTATTAACACCACTCCAACCAAAAGCTATTTTATGTTTGAATTTATTCCGAGATCAACTTGATAGATACGGTGAAGTTGATACTATTAGCAAACGCTGGACAAAAGTTATTGCGACTCTCCCACCGGAAACGGTAGTGATTCCTAATGCTGATGACCCCACTTTATCCCATCTTGGTCAACAGTTACCCCAAAAAGTCTTATTTTTTGGCTTAAATGAACCAGAAAATTATTTAGAAGCTATTCCCCACGCCGTTGATTCTATATATTGTCCCAGATGCGGACATTCTTTAGATTACCAAGGTGTGTATTTATCTCACTTAGGCGATTTCACTTGTCCTAATTGTGGTTTTACTAAGAGTCAACCAGCGTTAGTTAGTAGTGAATGGCAACAAATTTTAGTTGGTTTATATAACAAATACAACACTTTAGCCGCCGCCACTGCTGCTAAAGAATTAGGGGTAGATGAAAATACAATTCGCAATACTATTAATAACTTTCAAGCTGCTTTCGGTCGTGCAGAAGATTTAGTAATTGATGGTAAACGTGTCAGAATTTTATTATCAAAAAATCCCGTTGGTACGAATGAAACGATTCGCGTCGTCACCCAAAGCACCGATAAAACCACATTAATGGTGTTGAACGATCGCACCCCCGACGGTACAGATGTATCCTGGATTTGGGACGTAGATACAGAAAAATTAGTCGAACGTGGCGGAACTTTAGTAGTGAGTGGCGATCGCGTCTATGATATGGCTTTACGTCTGCGTTACAGCGAAAAAACGCCCCAAAGTAATATAAATTTAATTGTCGAAGAAGACTTAAAGCAAGCGATCGCCACAGCCTTAGAACACACACCCCCGAATGAAACCCTGCACATCCTCCCCACCTACTCAGCCATGTTAGAAGTGCGAGAAGTCCTCACAGGTAGAAAAATCCTTTAAATTAGTCAACAGTCATGCGATAACCCTTTTCCAAACCTCTCCCCTGCAAGGAGAAAGGCTTTGACTCTTACTCCCCTTCCCTCGTAGGGAAGGGGTTGGGGGTTAGGTTTCAAAGAAAATTGTCACACAGCCTATAGTCTCCCCTATTCCCTATTCCCTAAAACTATGAACTCCCAACAATTAGAATTAACAATCGGTTGGTTATACCCTACATTAATGAGTACCTATGGCGATCGCGGTAATGTGATTACTATAGAACGTCGCGCCCAATGGCGGGGATATAATGTTAAAGTATTACCCCTCGACCAAAACGCCACAGCAGATGAGATCAAATCTGTAGATGTCATAGTAGGTGGTGGCGCGCAAGATAGACAACAAGAAATTGTCATGCGGGATTTGCAAGGCGCGAAAGCTGAAGCCATCCGCGAGAAAATCGAAAATGGTACACCAGGAGTATTTACTTGTGGTTCACCCCAACTTTTAGGACATTATTATGAACCCGGATTTGGACAGCGTATTGAAGGGTTAGGAATTCTCGATTTAGTCTCCGTTCATCCTGGGGAAAATACCAAGCGTTGTATTGGTAACTTAGTTATAGAAGTTACAGCTAGTCGACTCGCCAAAGATTTGGAAGAGATGACAGGAACTAAACCTTATTTAGTCGGATTTGAAAATCACGGCGGACGCACTAAATTAGGTAAAGTGGAAGCTTTAGGAAAAGTTGTCTATGGCTTAGGAAATAATGGCGAGGATGGTACAGAAGGCGCGTTTTATCAAAATGCCATAGCCACATATTCCCACGGGCCATTATTACCAAAAAATCCCTTCGTGGCTGACTGGTTAATTCAAACAGCATTGCGACTAAAGTATCAGCAGCTAATTACCTTACAACCTTTAGAAGATACTTTGGCAATGCAAGCACGAGAATCAATGTTTAAAAAACTACAAGTTAATCCACCAAAACCCACTGTTTTAGCCTGATTTTAAGTAGTGCTGAGTAAAATTTATCTTACCAAAAACTCAGCACTCAGCACTCAGCACTCCCCACTCAGCACTCCCGACTCCCGACTCACCACTCATCACTCAGCACCGGCTAAACGCCGCGCTACCGCTAACACCACTCACCACTCATCACTCCCCACTAAATCTGGAAGAAAAAGAAAAATCACAAGTAAGAACTCAATTTGCGCTAGATTTCTTACAATCAGCTATTATTATCCCGACGGGAATGGTAAAACATCCAGATAACCCTCCGCCTGTGGTTAGACCAATCAAACATCAACCGCGATCGCTTTTTTCCAGAATTCTTTTCAATTTACAAACTTGGGCTGTTACGCCTCAAGGGTTGTCGTTAACTCTGCAAAGCCGAATGGCCTTTAAAATCGCCATCGCCTCAACAGTTTCTTTGGTAATTGCTCAGACATTGCAGTGGGACTACCCCTTTTACGCCGTAATTGCCGCTATTATCGTCATGTCATCGACCCAAGGTAGCACCCTAAAATTGGGCGTTCAGCGATTGATTGGTACAGCTATTGGTGCTATTGCTGGTGCATTCTTCGTGATTTTGTTGGGTAGTAATTTCTGGTCTTTGGGAATATGTGTATTTATTACTATATTTCTGGCTTCCACCTGGAAATTTCAGGAAGCTGCTAAATTAGCTGGCTACGTATCAGCGATCGTAATTTTGAGCCATAGTCAACAACCTTGGGTATACGCTTGGCACAGATTTTTAGAAACTCTTTTAGGTATTGCTGTCGCTTTAGTAGTAAATAACTTTATTTTTCCTGCCCGTGCCAATCAAGAATTGCGGCGTTGTCTATCTCAAACACTCATCAGCTTAGATCAATTCTATAGTTTAGTCATTAACTGTGCGTTTACAGGTACATATGACCGTCCTAGCGTAGATACACTCAAACTCAACATCATTACATCCCTGCGGACAGGACGGGAATTGTGGCAAGAAGTTAAACAAGGACAAACCAGCGAACCCCCAGAAGCTCAAATTAATGAGGCTTGGGAATTCCTCATCCGCAGGATATGGGAACATATCCTGACAATGGAACACACTGTCTTAGCTAGACAGCAAGATACGTTTTGGCAACTGCTTTCATCCCAAATTACTGAATTAGCACAAGAAACCCAAAATGCCATGCTGACTTTAGCGATCGCTGTTAAGTCTACAAAATCGCAATTATCTTTACCAGAGATTGATACAGCTCTTAATCACGCCACAGAAAAATTAAACCAACTATCAACACTACAGCAAGCAGATCAAGAAATCGATGAATTACTCAGATTTTTTACCTTCTTCTACACAATGGAAGAAGTAGGAAGAAAACTCCAAAGAATGGCAGCTATGTTGAGTGAAGGGAAAGGTTGAGGCAAAGGTACAGAGAGGCAGGGGGCAGAGGAGATGAAACACAATGCCCAATGACGGCAGTTGCTACAAGTCGGGAAACCCGCCCATCGCAATGCCTACCCAATGCCCAATTTCCCATGCCCCATGCCCATAATATATAGATATATGGAGAAACGTTACTTTTTGCAAACTGGTGCTGCATTATTTGGCACAGCTTTGTTACCACCCATTTTTTTACCAAGGTCTAGCATCATGGCAACTTCTAATACTGAATTTGAAATTACTAAAACTGACACAGAATGGCGGGCTATTTTATCGCCGGAACAATTTCGAGTTTTGCGTCAGCACGGCACAGAACGGGCATTTACTAGCCCTCTTGATAAGCAATATGAAGCGGGTACTTATGTCTGCGCTGGTTGTGATCAGCCTTTATTTACATCTGATACTAAATTCAATAGTGGTACTGGCTGGCCAAGTTTTTTCGCTCCCATTGAAGGCGCGATCGCAACTACTGTAGATCGATCATTTTTTATGACCAGAATTGAAGTGCATTGCAGTCGTTGTGGTGGGCATTTAGGCCATGTTTTTAATGATGGCCCTGTACCCACCGGTCAGCGTTACTGTATGAATGGTGTTGCACTGAAATTTATCCCGGCTTAAATTGGGCATAGAGCATTGGGCATGGGGTATTGGGGAGGCAGTGCGATGGGCGGGTTTCCCGACTTGTAGCAACTGCCGTCATTGTACTTCATCTCCTCTGCCCCCTGCCCCCTGCCCTCTACCTCCTTAAGCTGCTGCTGCAAACATTTGCTGCAAATTTTCTGGCTTAGTGACTGCTAAATATTGTGCCGCCATTTCTGGTGTTAGCAGTTCGATCATGACTCTGTTTTCTAACCAGAATTCCATGACATCAAAGAAAGAATCGCGGTTACAACGAACAACTCGCCAACCTTCTCTTCGTCCGACTTCTTCAATTTTTTCTTGAGTTGTAGTTACAGAGACAGCCGCATGGGTGGCTGTATATCTGGAAGCATGGGGAGATTTAGCAAATGTGCATTGAGCCTCATCTTCACCAGGTTTTAGTTCGGTTTCTATGGGATAAACTTCAATCCCTGTTCCGTGTTCATCCAAGGGAAACACCATGTAACTACCTGGATTTGGGAAAAAGGGAAAGGCTTGTCCGTTTAATACTTCAGCTAAAACTGTGGCGGCGTGTTGGGGATTTTCCGCAGCGATGGAAAAGTGATGAATCATAAGTCTTACCTTGTATGGTGAAATTATAGGTTTAATGATTAATCATCGATTTTGCGATCGCTTATGCAAATTCAATTGCAGAAAATATTGCCTTTTGTATTAACAGCGTTGTAACTGTGTCAACAAAACCACTATTTCGTCAATTCCTTGTCTTAAAACGCTGGCAGGCTGTTCGGATTGATTCACCATAATACTAAAAACCATAGATTCATATTGGGGCGGATTCATATATCCTGAGAGCGAAACTGCACCCCTTAATGTGCCGGTTTTAGCTTGCACAATTCCTTCTGCTGGAGTATTACGCAAGCGAGATGCTAAAGTACCACTCTTTCCCGCTATAGGTAAAGATGCACGATAGGCATTCGCCACCGGACTTTTCGCCATTCCCTGCAAAGTTTGCACCAATGCTTCGGGAGTAATGAGATTTCGTCTTGATAACCCAGAACCATCAACTAATTGATAACCTGTGGGATCAACACCTAATTGCGTCAAACTCTTTTGCAATACTTGCAAACCTACATCAGCAGTGTTTTGATTTCGCTGCTTGGGTTCTTGCACAGCTAAAGCACGTAACAAGGCTTCTGCATAAAGATTGTTACTATTTTGGTTAGTTTCTATGACTAACTCAAATAAAGGTGGTGATTCTATTGATGCTACTTCTTGTTGATTAGTAATACCAGGAGTAACTAAAGTTTGACCCAAAGTAATGTTTTCTGTTGCCAAAGCCGCACGAAAACGCCGCAAAAAGTAATAATCAGGATCAACTACAGGTAAATCTACTACATAGGGTTCAGAATTAGCGGCTAATTGCCCTTCGATTCGCAAAATTTTACCAGTTAAATCACGACTAATATTGATGTTACTTGGTTGTGTTTGTGCAACTGTCACAGACCGATTAATGACTAACCATTGTCTTGATTCATTATTATCTTTCCAAATCAACTGCGGAGTTTCTCCCACCGCTTGGGGTCTTAATTCCAAGCCAAAAATATTTTGATTGACAATAAAACTATTAACTGGCGCACCATAATCAGATTGCACATCTTCCCATTGCCAAGTAGGATGAACAATATCACCTTGGATGTAAGTATTATCAGCAATTAATTTTTGAATTTGAGTGACACCCTTTTGTTTTAGCTGTTGAGCAAGGGTTTGTAATTGAGTCTCACCAAAGCTAGGGTCGCCTCTACCGATAAGTGTAAAAACATCATTACCATTTTGATAAATCGATGTACGGAAACGAAAATTTGCCCCCAATTGTTGTAATGCTGCTGCTGTAGTCAACAATTTAGTATTAGAAGCGGGAATAAAATATTTTTGAGCATCACGACTGTAGAGATTTTGCTCAGATGACAGTGCTTTGATGAGAATTCCCCAACGACTCCGCTTAAATTGGGGTTGATTTACTACTGCATCTATAGCTGCTCCAACTTGAGACGCACATATTGATTTAGGGGTATTGATTGGTGCAGGTGGTGTTTGTGCCTTGACAGGCTGTAGCATTACACCAAGATGATTACTCACCAACAACGGTAATAAGCTAAGAGTAACTGGTTTAAACATTACAAAAGGGGTGTAGGGGGATAAGGGGGAAGTAATGAGTAAGGAGTAATGAGTAATGAGTAATGACTAATGACTAATGAGTAATGAGTAATGACTAATGACTAATGACTAATGACTAATGACTAATGACTAATGACTAATGACTAATGACTATTGACTATTGACTAATGACTAATGACTATTGACTATTAATTAATGTCCCTTTCCTGCACCGAGATACAATTCCGCTACTTTAGGATCAGTTAATAGTTCTTGTCCGGGGCCTGAGATAGCATCCCGTCCAGATTCTAAAACATAACCACGATGAGCCATTTCTAAAGCTTTACGAGCATTTTGCTCAACTAAGACTATTGCTGTACCAGTCTGATTAATTTGCTTGATTTGTTCAAATACTTGCGTAACTAAAATTGGGGATAAGGCAGCAGAAGGTTCATCTAGCACTAATAAACTGGGTTCTAACATCAAAGCTTTACCCATTGCTAACATCTGCCGTTCGCCTCCTGAAAGTGTACCAGCACGTTGACGACGGCGATCGCTCAATTTAGGAAACATCCTAAATATTTGATCTTTCAGGGGTGTGAGCGCATCATTGCGGATAAAAGCCCCCATTTCTAAATTTTCCTCTACACTCAAAGAGGGAAAAACATTAGCAATTTGGGGTACGTAGCACATTCCCCGACGCACAATTTGATTTGACTTGAGTCCAGCAATATTCTCACCTTTAAAGGTGATTTTTCCTGTATGCGGTGTCAACAAACCAAAAATTGTCTTGGCTAAGGTTGATTTACCCGCACCGTTAGGGCCTATTACCGTCACTAATTCTCCTGGTTCAACCCGAAAATTCACACCCTGGAGGATATCAACATCTTTGATGTATCCAGCATGGACATTCTGCACTTCTAGAAGCAAAGATGAATTATGAGTTGAACCTGACATATAAAACCTTACACTGAGATTAAATATAGAGACTTTCAATTTAAAAAATATACTATCACTTTGATCACAAGGCGGCAGGTACAGGGAGCCGAGGCCTTTGGCAAAGCGTCACCAACGCAACTAAAATTTCTATTGAGTCTGTCAGCAGTATTCAATCACCTTGCTTGCAATCCTAAAACCAATGACTGCCCCAGAAATATATGTGCGGCCTGCACAAGAAACAGACGCATGGACACTGAGTGCTATCCACATTGCGGCAATCAAAGCCTTGCCAGCAACTTTTTACACTCGTAAAGAACTTTTGGCTTGGCGTAATTACCTCGATAAACCAGATAATTCCAGTATTTTTAAGTATTTGAAATTAGATACTATCAAGGTGGCAACCGAAAATGAAATTATCACAGGATTTGCCAGCTTTACAGGAAATGAACTCATTAGTTTGTACGTCCACCCACATTATCAAGGACGAGGAATGGGGCGCATTTTAGTAGAACATTTTTGCTCAGAAGCATTCGAGCAAGGTTTTCACAGCGTCATCACAACTGCTAGTCTTTACGCTGAAGGTTTTTATTTACGTTTAGGATTTATGCCTATTAAACGAGTACCTCATTACTTAGGAAGCGGCTTAGTAGTACCGGTAACTGAGATGCAGAAGGAATTTTGAATTACCTTGAATACAGCATGATTTATGTACGGAAATTGTGAGCAGAGAGTCGTAATTAGAGATTATTGTTTTGCAAGTTGTTAAAAATTAAGATAGTTATGCAATTTTACAGTAGTTTTGTGTTTAAGATAGCAGTTAAGGTTATGATGAAAATATTAAATAAAGTATTTGATTTGAGTTTTTGAAAATCTTTTTCAATTGTATTTGGAATGCCTTTATCTCAATTTAAAATTATTTTTCCATGAATCTTAATAATGCCAGTAACCAATAAAAATCCCGTAATGATCAAAACTGTTCGTTCTTCTGCCCTTACTCGTACACGATTAATAGAAGCTGCTTCCCAGGTATTTGCCAGTTTAGGTGTTCAAGGCGCAACTACCCGTGAAATAGCTCGTGTCGCTGGTGTAAATGAAGTAACGTTATTTCGACACTTTACTAGCAAAGAACAACTGTTAAAAGCCGTAATTGAAAATGCTATAGCAGTACAAACTGAAGCCCTAGCTAACCCAGAAGCATGGACACAAGATTTAAAAACTGACTTATATAATTATGCTCAGTTGTATCATGCCATGCTCAAAGCCCAAGAAGATTTAATTCGGACTTTTATTGGCGAAGCTAAACGTCATCCAGAAGCAGCCAAACAAGTAATAGAAGAAGCGGCTAGGCCTTTGGGTGAAAAACTAGTTGCATATTTGCAATCATGCCAAAAACGGGGGACTGTCAGACAGGAAATTAATCCAGAAGCAGCCGTAGATATGTTTAGAGGAATGTTGCTGGCGGCAATGTTGTGCAATGATGTCAAGCTCCAACCCAACAGCTATACCAACAAAGAATATATTGCCACCTGTGTGGATGTTTTTGTGAGAGGGATTAGGACATAGGGCATAGGGCATAGGGCTTGGGGCATAGGGCATGGGGAATTGGGCATGGGACACGCTCGATTTAATTTTTATTTCCTATGCTCAGTGATACGAATAATCAAGGGTTTGGGCAAGGTTATAGGGGTGTAGGGTGTAGATGTTCAAAACCCTTACACCCCTACACCCTCATACCCTTACACCCTCATAAGTCCTGTTATACTCACCCAATCGGGTGATTCTGTCGGGCGAAGCTTGCACAAATAAGCAATTGTAGTATGATTGTCATCTGTGCTACAAAGGGTAGAGGCAATGACACCTCAATTTCAGTACACTAAAGCCCGGTCAGAGGATATGCACCAACTAGGGCATATCATGGAACAGTGTTTTATCATGTCAACCGGTGACAGTGGAGTTTATACCAATCTCGTTGGTCTAGATAACTTGCGTGTGATTTATCGTGATCAACAAGTTGCTGGTGGATTGGTAATTTACCCGATGGGTCAATGGTGGGGTGGTCAGTGCGTACCGATGGGAGGAGTAGCAGCCGTGGGTATTGCTCCAGAATACCGTGGTGATGGAGCTGCGATCGCCCTCATTAAAAATGCCCTTTGGGAAATGCACTCCCAGGAAATACCAATTTCTGTTCTCTACCCAGCCACACAACGTCTATACCGCAAAGCTGGGTATGAACAAGCAGGTAGTTACTGCTTTTGGGAAATCCCCAGTCAAAGTATTCAAATTCGGGAACAGCCTTTACCGGTACAGCCTCTAGACTCGAAAAATTACGATATATTGCAAAGTCTACATCAGCAACAAGGAAAACTAACTCCAGGTTACTTAGATAGACATCCCGCACTTTGGCAACTGTTACTGCATACAGAAGTGTCAGAAACTCTCTACAGTTATGTCATTGGTGACAAAAATCAACCCCAAGGCTATGTCATCTTTACTCAAGAACGTACCAAAGATAGTTCAATACTGCGTGTGAGAGATTGGGTAGTTCTTTCCCATCAAGCTGCACTTAGCTTTTGGTGTTTTATCGCTAATCATCGTTCCCAAATCGACAATATACGCTGGAAAAGTAGTATAACTGACCCTTTAACATTACTTTTACCAGAGCAAACCGCCAAAATTTGCCACAGCGATCGCTGGATGTTAAGAATAGTTGATATATGCCAAGCCTTAGCAGTACGCGGTTATCCTGCTGGAGTGGAAGCAGAATTACATCTAGAAGTGCAGGACAACTTACTAACTGCTAACCAAGGTAAATTTATCCTATCTGTGGCTAACGGACGAGGTGAAGTGACCAAAGGCGGTAAAGGCGACTTCAAGCTAGACATCCAATCCCTAGCACCCTTATATTCCGGTCTATTCACACCCTATCAATTGCAACTAGCCGGAAAACTAGATGCAACCCCCACAGCAATTTCTACAGCCACACAAATATTTGCCAGTCCATCCCCTTGGATGATGGATTTCTTTTAACTGTTGACTGTTGACTGGGCGAGTTTAACCAAAATATCTGTTTGAAAATATAAGTCTCTCACAGAACCCGCCCCTACTGACTATTGACTTTTGACTATTGACTAATAAACTTATGCACCAAAGTTCTGGTCGCTGGCGTTTAGGGCTGGCGTTATCTTTGCTGACTGTTTTTTTATGGGGGATTCTACCTATTGCCCTCAAGGTAGTCTTACAAAAATTAGACGTTTACACCGTTATTTGGTTTCGCTTTTTAATATCTTTTGTTTTGTTGGCTGTGTACTTAGGAATGCGCGGTCAATTGCCAAAGTTGAGACAATTGAATGCTAATTCTGGCAAACTATTAGCGATCGCTACTCTCATGTTAGCGGCTAATTACTTTTGTTTTATGCACGGTTTAGCCTTAACATCACCCGCTAACGCAGAAGTGATTATTCAACTAGCCACCTTACTATTAGGCTTTGGTGGTTTAATCGTCTTTCAAGAAAGATACAATTTGCAGCAATGGTTGGGTGTCGGTGTTTTAACTTTAGGTTATACATTATTCTTCCGCGCTCAACTCACTAATTTAATTACTCCTTCTAGCACCTATATTTTTGGTAGTGCTTTAGTAGTTTTAGGCGCAGTAGTCTGGGCAATTTATGCCTTAGCTCAAAAACAATTATTACAATCACTATCTTCCGCCAATATTATGTTAGTGATTTACGGCGGATGTGCTTTACTATTTACTCCGTTGGCGCAAGTAGACAAAATTCTGACTCTCAGCAGTTTTCATTTCATCATTTTGCTATTTTGTGGTCTTAATACCCTCATTGCTTACGGTTCCTTTGCTGAATCTTTAGAACATTGGGAAGCCTCAAGAGTTAGTGCAGTATTAGCTCTAGCACCGATTTTTACTCTAATTTCTGTAGAAGTTACTTCCCTCATAGCACCTAATTTAATTCCTCCAGAAAGACTAACTATTTTAGGACTATGGGGTGCTTGTTTAGTAGTAGCTGGTTCAGTTGCGATCGCTTTAAAAAAATCCCAGTGATACCAATTTTTGATTTCGGATTTTGGATGAAAAGCCCAGATTCTTAGCCTGTAGGTGATCCCAGTTTTTATCCAGCAGCTAGAAAATAAAGTGTCCAGATACCCGACTTCCCCAAGAAGTCGGGTATCTTGTGTCTCATGATTGAGGATTGCTATATCAAATTTCTCTAGACAAGTCTACGTATATCTAGGTAGAACGGGATAACTCTTCAGGAAATTTAAGTAATTTTACTATTGATAAAAATTGATAAAACCTGGATTAATGATGTGACTATTAAATACTGTAGACTTGGTTGCTTTAAACTTAATACAAATTCACATAAATCCTGGGGAAAGTAGATTTTTATATCTCAATTCCTAATCAAAGCTTCATAAAAAGTTAAGTAAATTTCTCAAGCCTATTAGCCTAAGTTAAACGTTAGAAATAGGTGAGAAATCTTGTTAGCGATCGTTATTTTCAGAAGATTATCACCCATGACAACAACACTATTTAAGACTATTGGTGCTGCTACAACCTTAGCGGCTATTGCTTTAACTGCTAGTTCTGCTAATGCTGCATCTCTTAGCTACACCAGTGCAACTAGCTTTCAAGCAACAAACATTATCGATGCACCTTTGAGCATCCAAAAATTCGATTCAGCTCTTGGTACACTCAACAGCGTGACTTTGAAATTTACTGGCGATCTGCAAGGACTGGCGAGATTTGAAAACCTCAGTCCTAGTTCTACTCCTGTAACAGTAAATCTGGGTGGTCAACTAGGTTTAAAACTAGGTAGTCAATCTTTGTTCAGTCTCAACCCCACACAATCTTATAACTACCAAGTTGGCGGTTTTGACGGAACGATTGATTTTAGTGGTGCTTCTGGTAAGACTGTTGACGGATTAATGGCTTCAGGAACAGCCACTCAAAGTTTTACTAATAACTCTCTGTTACAAGCGTTTACTGGTACTGGCAATATAGACCTATCGTTCTCTGCTTTGGCTTCTTCAACAGTCATTGGTTCTGGTAACTTTATCTCCCAAATTCAAACTCTTGCTAAAGCAGGTGTTGAAGTCGTTTACGATTATGATCCCGTTAAGTCTGTACCCGAACCCTCTGCTGCATTAGGATTTGGTCTCTTTGCAGGTATTGGTCTATTATCTCAACGCAAAAAAATCCGTCTGAAAGCATCTAACTAATAGAACTTGTTGAGTGGTATTTCTACTCTACTGATTAACTGGGATCACGGTGAATCGCACACGAAAAAGCAGTGCTATCAGTAATAGCACGACTAAAAAATCAATTTAAAAAAAACCTGGGTTGTGGAAAATAAACCTGGGTTTTTTATTTTGTTCATCAGAATTTGAGATTTTAGATTTCGGACGAAACTTAAATCTCATCACCAACCTCATGCTTGTATATTAAATGACATACTTACGTAGTTAATTTATTGATAAAAATGATAATGATAAAATTTTTCAATAAATTTGATAGTTTTTTCACTTTGATCCCTCGCTATACTACCGCTAGCAAGCATTTGGGAGCGATCGCAACTGAATGCTACAAACTCTGTTTTTACCTTGACTAATTAAATAGGTTAAGAGAGACTAACTAATGACGGATGTGTAGACTTATAAAAATAATAACTTTTGTAAACTTTCTGAGATATTTATTTTGAGAGATGGAACATTAGTTAAAAAATGGCTAGTTTGTCCTTAAAGTAACAATGTTCCTTGGGCTGTATATATAGCCTGCTGTTCAAGCAGTAAAATTCAAGCGTATTGTTGTGGTTGGCCAAGAGCATGGAGACATTAGAGTTCATCATCTATCCAGACGGTCGGGTACAAGAAAAAGTCACTGGCATTGTGGGATCTTCTTGCGCTGAAGTTACAGCAGCGATAGAGGCGCAGCTAGGACAAGTGCTGACTCAAGAGCCAACCTCAGAATATTTCGCCGCTAATGTGCAGGAATCTGGTATGGCGAATACGCAGAATACTTACAGCGATTGGTAAGTTTTCCCATAGTTTATTGTCATTGATTTACAACCACCATGTCACACTTTAGCCAAATTAAAACTCAAATCCGTAACCTAGAATCATTAAAAGATGCTCTCACCGATTTGGGCATAGACTGGAAACCAGGCCCCAGGGAAGTACGTGGATATCGCGGCCAAACCCATCCTGCGGAAATCACCATTGAGCAGGAAAATGGCTATGATATCGGCTTTAGATGGAATGGCAAAGAATACGAACTGGTCGCTGATTTACAATATTGGCAACAAAATCTTTCTGTAGATGGTTTCTTGCGCCAAGTCACCCAGCGTTATGCTTATCAAACAGTCGTACAAGAAACAGCGCGCGTTGGCTTTCAGGTAGCTGAACAGCAAAAAAATGCAGATGGTTCGATTCGCTTAGTTGTACAACGCTGGAGTGCGTAATGGATGATTTTCTGCCGTCACCGGAACAACAAGAAAATCGTTCCGGTTTCGAGCCAGAACTAGGCGGTTTTTTACGGGATGCGCCAGAACGTTCTGGATTAGAGCCGGAATTGGGGGGTATGGTGCGCCAAAAGGGTGTTTACGTTGATGAAATCACCTGTATTGGCTGTAAGCACTGCGCTCACGTAGCACGGAATACCTTTTACATTGAACCTGATTATGGGCGATCGCGGGCAATTCGCCAAGACGGGGACGCAGAGGAAGTTATTCAAGAAGCAATCGACACTTGTCCGGTTGATTGTATTCATTGGGTTGACTACACAGAACTCAGAAAATTAGAAGAAGATCGCAAATATCAGGTTATTCCCATAGTTGGTTATCCGGTAGATCATGCAGTTGCTACATCACAAAAGCGGCAGAAAAAACAAAAGCTAAAATTCAAAAAATCCCGTTCTTAAGATAATAATTTTACAAAACAAAAGGACTAGTTTTCACTTGACTAGTCCTTTTCTATTTTGAATATATTAGGAACTTCCAGACAATAAATTATCCAATTTCTGCAAGAAGACATCGCGATTTTCCCCCTGCTCCCTTCTCTGCGAGAGGCTGCGCCAACGACTGCGCTCAGGGCAAGCCTGCCCCTATCCCTACACAGTGATAGTAAGTATATTTCTTAAGTTAGAAGTCCCTTAGTTCAACAAACCCCCAAAAAATTTAGAGACTTGTCCTAATAGATTCACATCCTGCGGTTCGCCCAAAAACTGCTTGAGATGACATCTTAAAATATCAACATATTCCTTCATGGGTTTATCTTGGTTTTTCAATTCATTATTTTTAAACGCATCGAGTTTTAGCAAGGCCTTTTTAGCTGCATTGACTTTATCAGCATTACTAGCAGATTGACTATGAGAAATCATTTCCAAAATACTATTTGTGATAGTAAAGGAATCATGAAATTTTTGCATTTCCTGCTGTCGCCTGCCTGGTTCTCCTTTTTTCATCATTTCAGTAATGGAACTAGCTGCTAAAGCACCAATTGCTACTACCGCAGCTGCACCACCAAGAGTCCCGCCAAGACGAACCGCATCTTTAGAACTACCAATTGCACCCGCAATACCAGAGACAATTCCCGCAGTAGCTGCTCCCGCCGCTAATCCAGCCGCAGTACCACCCAAAGCGGAAGCAGTCGCCACTATTGTTGCTGATTCTTTGAGCCAATTCCTTGCTTCTTGTGCTTGTAAAAGATGATTTTTAGTCACAACCTGAGACATAAAGTCATCTTTGTTGAGTTGAGTTTCTTCACTCATCAACTTATCTCTAATAGAGCGATATCTTCTCTCCCGCACAAGACTTTCTATGTGTAATACATCTAAAGTTTGTTGTAAGTAATGAAGAATTACGATGTCAATACTAGTTAATATTGCATCTTTCATGGTTCTTCGGGGATCAGACATCCATTCCTGTAGTGAGAAAACTTCGGCTTTAGTTATATCCAAAGCCCACATTAAATAACCAATTTCTAATTCTGTGTTAAAGGTTTGGAGATCCTTGGCTAGTTTGCTCTCAGAAGTTTCTAACTCTAGTTTTGCTCTACTAACCAATTCTCCCTTTTCACGGGTTTGACGGGCATCATCACGAGAATTAGATGCTAGTGAGGTTAATAATCCTATACCGGCTCCGGCTAGACTGGCATACTGCACACCTTGCTTGAGTTCCATGTATACGCCGCTAGCTCCAATAAAACCAGCGATCGCAAATGGCAAAAGATGTTTGTTCAAGATAAACTTATTGGGTTGTTGACTTTTGTGTACAGCAATATCAAATAAGTCTTGAGCATTATTTCTCTGCATTTGAGAATCATAAGCTTTATTTTCCAGCAAGGTAATTAAATCTCTTTGTTGTTTATCCATAAGAATCTATGTATCTTATTGAAGATTGCGCCCAAATTCCCATTACCAGAAGCTTGTTTATATAAGCTGACACCCAAAACAAATCCCGTGTCTTGTTTGGAATTATCAAGAACTTTATAAATGTCAAGCCTATTGTATAGATTTATTTTTACGTATATCTACTAGCCTGTGTAAAGAAAATATCAAGATATGATATATTTTCGGCAAATTAAGTAAATATCCTTGATATTCAAGCGAATTTGGCTCTCAAATAGTGAAATTAACTATAGGAATCCGCTTTGATTCCTGAAATTATTTGCGTAGGGAGGGAACAGGTAACAGGGAACGCAGATGTAGCTTGCTCCCCAGAGGGTACGCCGATAAACGCGGATAAAATCGATTTTTTAATGCAACATTTTAGCCTTGCCACGCCTGTAAGGTGCGTCAGTATAAATAACCTCTTGGTATAGTTAGGTTTTCTCGCACTGACGCACCCTACAGTTTAGATATTTTTTATCTGGAAGTCCCTAAAAAGGCTTATTGATATAATTCTGCTGCGTATTCATGGACGCAATTAAAACTGGTGCAACAACTATTGCACCAGTTCAACTTCCGAATTTTAGATTTTAAATTTTGGTTCATAGAATTGAATCCAAAATCTAAAATTGTTTGGCTATTATTCCGACTCAGGAAAAGTCTGCACCTTACCATCTGGACTGAGAACAACTCGAATTCTCATACTTTTGCCGTAGCGATTGGCAGAAACAAATCGTTCACCAATAGCAGGCATACCCACCATATCAAAGTTCTCTCTAGCTGCTTTGCCTAATGGGTCAATCCGTTCAATCGAGCCATCCACACCCACCATGACGCTATATTCTAGAGTTTGATCAAAACCTGTTGGTGGTTGCCAACGTTTTTTCAAAAAATCCCTAGCTTCTGCTACTTGGGGTGTGTCAAATAGAGTGCTGTTGCTGTTAACAGAAACTTCTGTGGGTGCGGGTCTATTTGCTTCACCTCTTAATCTTCCAGCCAGGGAATTCGTTTCAGCCTCATCAGATGAAGTAGTTATAGAGGAACTGATTCTGGCTTGAGACTGTTGGACAGTTGTTGGTGAATATAGTCGCGGAATGGTTCTAGGACTGGGATTTGGTAAAGTAGCCAAGGGTGGCGGCACGGGAGCAGGTGGAGTAGAAGCGAGTCTAGGCGGTAAATCGCGCTTGAGAGGAATCCCCAATTCATTTGAGTTTCCCGCTATTGGAGGATTAGACTGAATTGTCAGTTGGTCTGGGATGTTGAGCGAGGAATTACTAGACCCTGATGGAATTTGAATTGGGGATGAGTTTGTAGTCTGTTTTTCAGCAACGGCATTTGGTGCTAAAGCAGTATTGGTATTTGTGTTAGGGAGATTCGCACCAGGGGATGGCAGGCTGTTAATAGGCAGACTGTTAGTTTCAGGTAATGGAGGCGTAGAAGTCAGAGGTAGGGATGATGAAGTGTTAGGTGTAAGTTGAGTTTGAGGTACGGGGAAATTAGGTGCAGGTGGGGTTTGTAGGGCAATTTGTGTATCTGGGGAATCTGCTGTTTTAGCTGTTTGCGTTGGCTTTGTCCGCAGATTACTAGCATATTGCCAAGTAAACGGCGTTAAACCAATAGCGATGACAAACATGGCCGCTACAGTTACCCAGGTGGGGAAGCGTACTACTGAACTACCTTGGTTGAGTATAGGTAGTGCCAAGACATCAGCAGTATATTCATCTAAAGCATTGGCTAAATCGAACAGTTGTAAAAGACTCAGAGGAATAACAGCACCAGAGGTTTGATTAGCTAGAGAACCGAGATATAAATTGTGAGTTAAATAATTGGTAGATTCTAAGTAAATTTTTGACCCTGGAATTGGGGATGTAGAATTATTTGATGTTTTGGCTAATAAAGGTTCTGGTGAGAAATCTGTTAATTCTGTGTCATTTGATACTAGATTGGAATCCTGAAGACCAGAAAAACTGAAGCAAAAGCTTTCCGGTGACTGCTGAAGAAGTTCTTGTACGTAAGTAGTGACAGCATCACATAATGCTTCTAATTGGTCGCGATCGCCTCTGATTGGCACGCGCCGTTCTTCTGGCAAGGCAGGATCATCAAAACGTAACTCAAAGGTTAACTGCTTAAGTACAGGTTTCCCCATCCAACGAGATAAAGGAGAACTTTGCGCTAATACTTCTAGAGTGCAAGTAGGAGGTGTGTAGCGACGAATGACAGAATTTGATAGAGGCATGGCAGGACAAACGAGATGTTTTCAAATTTTTGCGGAACGGTCTATGAGTGCTAACCAAAGACGGCGATGTCCACCAGGTGCGCTGTAAAACAGCAAATCGATTAGCAGTTTGAGTGCCAAGTTGGTAAGTAGATCCGTTGAGATTTGCTCATCCTCTTCCATGCGTTCTTGATAAACGTTACAGAAAGCATCAATGTAATCCCCCAGTAAAGCAACCTGATGAGGTTCTCGATTTTTTGCCGCCATTTGTTCTAGTAGTCCAACAGCACGGCGAATCAACTCTTGGTGCTGTTTGGCAAGATGACAAATAATCAGAACTAGCGATCGCGCTTCTTCCACATCTAGTTTTTTTCGCCCTCCTTGACCTTTGCGTATGGGATTCGACTGTCGCAGTCGCCATAAAGCTACGCGATCTGGCACTCTTGACTCCAAATTCAAATCAAGTGCGGCTGAGAGCATTGCCTCAGAACCAATACCAGTTAAAGTTTCTAGTGCCATCAGCACCAAATCTAACTGGGTTTTAATGTTTTCCCATTGCACAACATTGGGATTGGGAAGTTTAGTTAACTCCTCCCACTGAGAATTGGGAGTGGCTGAATCAGCGGCCGAGTGCATAACTTTTAGCATAGGTGATCAGGCTGATAGGGGCTGTTGCTGTTACCCATTTTGAAACCAGACTGTTACAAATGACAGTTGGTTTCTGATCAAGTTAGGGGCAGAGGGCAGGGGACATGAGGCAGGGGACATGGGGAGGGAAATAATGTCTTTTACCCTATACACCACCCCTATACTCCTACACCCTTACACCCCTATACCCCTATAAACAGCAATTGTCACTGTCTTACTCTACAAGATGAATTTTTATTTTCAACAGTATAGAAGGTAGATTTTGTTTGTCAGATTTACCTGCTTAATCCGTTATTTCAGTACAAAAGTATAAATAAAGATAATGAATTAATTTCATCCTAAATTGCTCAAGACTAGCATCATCAATCCATCAATAAATAGAAGTAAATACTTATCTTCTAACACTTTGTTATATTTATTGCTGAAAAATTATTTATTTAATGGGAATTGGGCAAACAGGGCATCGGATATTAAAATCAAATCTCCCTTGTCTACCTTGTCTCCCAATCCCCAGCCTTCCAATTTTGGATCGGGTTCAATCTAAAATCCAAAATCTAAAATCTAAAATTCTCAGTCCCCAACCCCCTACCTCAACCAACATAAGCAACTGTTACCCCACTCCCACCATCAGCCTGTTCTGCTGCTTCAAAGCGGCTGACTCTGGGATGCTGTTGTAAAAAAGTATGGACACCTTGGCGTAATTTACCAGTACCGTGACCGTGAATAACCCAAATTTGTCCTTGAGCTTCGGAAATTGCCTTATCTAGAATGATTTCCGCATCTGCCACCCGTTTACCGCGTATATCGACGGTATTTTGGGAGGTGCGAATGGCTGGGGCGGTTTGGGGTGGCGGTGTAACTGTGGTGGGACTGGGTTTTGGTTTGGCGATGGGTTCAGGTTTTTGACCGTCAAGCGATTCGATATCTTGTAACTTGACAGTCATTTTCATAATGCCAAAGCGGACGCTGAACTCTCCATCATCGTTAGGTGCAGTTAACACTTCTGCTGTTTGCCCGAATTGAGATAAGCGGACGCGATCGCCTACTTTGGGCATAAAGCCAATTTTTGGTTTAGGCGGTGGTGCTGGTTGATATTTTTGGGCAATTTGATTGATCGCACTAGTTGCTTGTTGGGCATCTTGGGCTGTGGCTGTACCCTGTTGCAAGCGGCGAATTACCTTAGCAATCTCGCCTTTTGCTTGAGTAATTGCCTGTTGTACAGCGACTTCTTGAGAAGCCCGTAAAGACTGTTCTCTTTCTTGCAAGGCGGCGGCTTTGGCGGAAACTTCTTTATACAAACGTTCGGCTTGCTGTAAAAGTTTTTGAGCTTCTGCGGCTTTGGTTTCTTGGCTACGGCGTTGGGCTTCTAACCCTGCAATCACTTGGTTCACCTCATCCGTAGCCTCTCCTACTTGAGTTTTTGCCTGTTCTACCACCTCTGGTTTCAAGCCCAAACGCAAAGCGATCGCCAAAGCGTTGGAACGTCCAGGAATCCCCCACAATAAGCGATAGGTAGGCGATAAAGTCGTCTCATTAAACTCTACGGAAGCATTTTCAAATCGTGCATCGTCATATTTGAGGGCTTTCAATTCCCCGAAGTGAGTTGTTGCGATTGTTAACTGGGCATGATCAGCCAAATATTGTAAAAGTGCGATCGCCAAGGCACTCCCTTCTGCCGGATCTGTCCCCGCACCGACTTCATCAAGTAGGACGAGGGATTGGGGATTGGGGAACTCGGGGACCCCTCTGGGGATAAGGGGTAATGGGGATTGGGAATTATCTGTCGCCTCTTCCCCAGTCTCTAGTGCCAACGCATTTAAAATGCGACTAATCCGCCGAATATGGCCTGAGAAGGTGGATAAACTTTGCTGTAGGGATTGTTCATCGCCTATATCTGCCAATATTTGGTCAAACCAAGGGATTTCTACGGGTTCACGGGCTGGAACAAATAAACCTACTTTGGCCATTAATGCTGCCAATCCTAGCGTCTTTAGAGTGACTGTTTTACCTCCGGTGTTTGGCCCTGTAATTGTCACTACTTTGATATATGGGCTGATTAATAAATCAACGGGAATTACTGCATGACCTTGTTCATGTTGTTGTTGCCAAACTAATAGGGGATGGCGTAATTGTCTTAAGGTAATAATTTCCTGTTGTTCTCTGTCTACAAATCTGGGGGGGTTAGCTTGTAACCACAAACTGTATCTAGCTCTGGCAGTTGCCAAATCCAATGTTGTGACAATTGCCAATAATCTTTCCAAATCAGGCTTAACTGCTGCTACTTGCTCTGTTAATGCCCGCCGAATTGCTTCTGCTTCTGCTTGTTCTCTTCTGAGTGTTTGCCGCAATTGGTTGCCCATCGGCACAATTGAATTCGGTTCAATGTACAGAGTTGCGCCACTAGTTGAAGTGTCATGAACGATACCAGGAATAGCATCTTTTTGGGGTGCTTTCACGGGGATAACATAGCGATCACCCCGTTGGGTAATAATTTGTTCCTGGACTGCCCCTGATTTTACCTGAAGGATATTTTGGAGCTTTTGGGTGATTTGACTGCGTAATCTCCGCAATTCCGTGCGAATTTCTCCGATTTTGACACTAGCGCGGTCAGTTACTTGTCCTCGCTCATCAATACAACGGTGAATTTCTTGCTCTAATTCAGGATAAGTCCGTAATTCAGAGACTAGCTCTTTTAATATAAATAAATCTTCTTGGTTATCAATAACACGCCGTAAATTTCTCGCCCCAGCCAAAGTAGTAGCGATCGCCAACAATTCATCCCCAGCCAAAATCCCTTGGAGTTCAGCCCGTTCTAGGGAATCCCCAATATCTTGAACTCCTTCAAAAGATAATCCTGTAGTGATGCGACTTTCTAGCTGATAGACTTCTTGAGTTTGTGCTAATAAATCCTCACTTGCTGCTTGAGAAGCAGGAATTTGAAGACGCAAAGACGCGATCGCCCCTAACTTAGTAGCGGCAAATGTGGAGA
Organism: Nostoc sp. CENA543; assembly: GCF_002896875.1. GTDB lineage: Bacteria > Cyanobacteriota > Cyanobacteriia > Cyanobacteriales > Nostocaceae > Trichormus. Next base: position 5,051,216 of record NZ_CP023278.1, on the reverse strand, counting down.
GGTGCTGGCATAAACGATGCCATTCCAGTAGTTCTAAAGTTTCAGATTGGATCAAGGCTGCAACATCAAATCTGACAAATATTGTAACAATTCTAGTTGACTTCAGGGATCGGGGACTGGGAAGCAGAAGGCAAAGAGGCCGGGAGAAGCGGGGAAATTTTTCTCCCCCTTGCCCTTCTCTACGAGAGGCTACGCCAACGGGTTCGCAGTCGCTCATGGGGGAAACCCCCAAGACCGCGCTGTCTCACCCCCTGCACCCTGCACCAATTCCTCTGATATGCCAAATCCCCAATCAAAAAAAAACGCTGCAATTTATCTCACAATTTGATACCCTAGCTAGAACAGATTTTAGAAAAGTTAACAGCGTGGAAATTCAACTTGGGCGGGGGAAGACAGCTCGTAGAGCCTACGGCATTGATGAAATTGCTTTAGTCCCTGGTAACAGAACACTAGATCCGAGTTTAGCCGATACTCGGTGGAAAATTGGTAATATCGAACGAGAAATTCCCATTATTGCCAGTGCAATGGATGGTGTGGTTGATGTGGGTATGGCTGTCAAGTTGTCACAGCTTGGGGCATTGGGTGTTCTCAATTTAGAGGGTATCCAAACTCGCTATCTTGACCCAAACCCTATTTTGGATCGGATTGCATCAGTAGGCAAAGATGAATTTGTTTCCTTGATGCAAGAACTGTATGCCGAGCCAATTAAGCCAGAATTAATTGAAAAACGTATTCAGGAAATTAAAGCACAAGGTGGCATTGCTGCTGTCAGTGCAACTCCAGCAGGTGCGAGCAAGTACGGTGAAGTAGTGGCAAAAGCTGGAGCAGATTTATTTTTTATCCAAGCTACAGTGGTTTCCACGGCTCACTTATCACCAGAGTCCATTACACCCCTCGATTTAGCTGAATTTTGCCGTTCTATGCCCATTCCCGTGGTGTTGGGGAACTGTGTCACCTATGAAGTTACTTTAGATTTAATGAAAGCTGGGGCGGCGGCTGTATTAGTAGGGATAGGCCCTGGTGCGGCTTGTACCTCTCGTGGGGTCTTGGGTGTGGGTGTACCCCAAGCAACTGCGATCGCTGATTGTGCGGCTGCTCGTGATGAATACTTTGCAGCCACAGGTAAATATGTCCCCATCATTGCCGATGGTGGTCTAATCACTGGGGGCGATATCTGTAAATGTATTGCCTGTGGTGCCGATGGTGTGATGATTGGTTCTCCCTTTGCTAGAGCCGCAGAAGCCCCAGGAAGAGGCTATCACTGGGGTATGGCAACTCCCAGCCCTGTATTGCCCCGTGGAACACGCATTCGCGTTGGTACAACTGGTTCTTTAGCCCAAATTCTCACCGGCCCCGCAGGTCTAGATGATGGTACTCATAATCTTTTGGGTGCTTTAAAAACTAGTATGGGCACTCTAGGTGCAAAAGATATCAAAGAAATGCAGCAAGTTGAAGTTGTGATTGCTCCTTCTTTGTTAACCGAAGGTAAGGTTTATCAAAAAGCCCAACAATTAGGTATGGGTAAGTAATAGGGAATAGGGAATAGGGAATGGGGAATAGGGAATAGGAAAAAGCTTGAGAAGCCTTGGTTTTTAATCAAAAAATCTATCATGATTGTAAAATCATAGAGCAATTCATCATTTCTTCAACCCCCACACCCCTAAACTCCTATACCCTTACACCCCGACACCTAATAAATACCTAATCCTTAATGGATAAATAGTTGAAATCCTTCAGGAATTTTTTCCAGAGTCTCAAACATTCACTGGAAAAATCCCATCTGTCGCCTACAATAGAGATAGCGGAGACGCATGTTTCCGTTCACTCCTCACACCACACTCCGCCCGGACTACTGTTCGGGCGGTTCCTTTTGTCCGGAAATTTATGAATAAATTCTGGAGTTCTTTGTAAATGTACATCCATATATTTCTGGTCGATGTTTTTGCTATGGTAGAATTTTCACGAAAGTCAGAAATATAATTGGCAAAGGTTTTTAGGCATGTCAGCAGCCGCACAAGTTACAGATTCTACTTTTAAGCAAGAGGTACTCGATAGCGATGTACCTGTTTTAGTCGATTTTTGGGCTCCTTGGTGTGGCCCTTGCAGAATGGTAGCTCCTGTTGTAGATGAAATCGCAGCTCAGTACGAAGGTCAACTGAAAGTTGTAAAAGTCAACACGGATGAAAATCCTCAAGTTGCCAGCCAATATGGTATCCGCAGTATCCCCACTTTGATGATATTTAAAGGTGGACAAAAGGTTGATATGGTAGTCGGTGCAGTACCTAAAACTACATTATCTAATACCTTGGATAAGCATCTACGCTAAACTCGGTAGTCTGCCCTTGTTAGAAGAGCATTTGGAGTTAACTACCCACACTAACCTATGGGTACAGTGTGGGCATCTAATTTGACGGATGGCGATCGCCTGAGTAGGCCAACTTCATCGCCAGAATTCGTGACTATCTTCAGCAGTTAATACATTGACCACCAAAATTAGGTAAAATGTAATGCCATTGTGTTGGCAGTTCTCATGACTTCATCTGCGTCGTTTGACACATTCGAGTCTCTCCAAGCGGATATCGCTGGATTAATTGATCGCTTACCGAGTTTAAAACATCGGCAATTCATTCAGCAGGCTTTAGGTACAATTATTCGCCTAGCTGATAGTGATATTGACCGCCTCGATTGGAAGATATTGTCTGCTGCTCTAGCTGATATGGAGCAAGGCTTTCAACTATTTTATGACTATCGACACGTCCGTAAGGTGACTATTTTTGGGTCAGCGCGGCTAGCACCAGAAACTCCAGAGTACCAAATGGCACTGCAATTTGGACGCGCTGTCACCAAGTTAGGTTTTATGGTCATGACAGGCGGCGGTGGTGGAATTATGCAGGCTGGTCATGAAGGTGCGGGGCGAGAAAATTCTTTTGGTTTAAATATTCAGTTACCTTTTGAACAGCAAGCTAACCCCATCATTGAGGGCGATCCGAAACTCATTCACTTTAAATATTTCTTCACTCGTAAGTTATTTCTGCTCAAAGAAAGTGATGCTGTAGCCTTATTTCCTGGTGGCTTCGGTACTCAGGATGAGGCTTTCGAGTGTATGACATTGAGTCAAACAGGTAAATTTGGCCCTGTACCATTAGTTTTAATAGACCATCCTGGCGGTGATTATTGGCAATCTTGGAGTCAATACATCAATGAGCATTTAGTGAAGCAAGGTTTAGTCAGCCCTGAAGATCCGAGCCTTTATACCGTCACTGATAACTTGGAAGTTGCTTGTGAGGCTATTACCCGTTTTTATCAGGTTTATCACTCTAGTCGCTATGTAGGCGATTTATTAGTCATTCGTTTGATGCAAGAACTATCGGATGCAGAGGTAGGTCAGTTAAATGAGCAATTTAGCGACATCATTGTCAAAGGGAAAATAGAAAAGAGTCAGGCTTTACCCCAAGAAAGCCAAGACGAAACTATTGATTTACCACGCATAGTTTTATACTTTAATCAACGGGATTTAGGACGTTTATACCAAATGATTGCGGTAATTAATCAGATGGGTATTCCTGCCGCCAAAGAGCAATTACATCCAGAAAAAAAATAAAGTTACACCTGATGTGAATAAAAAGAACTGACTGCTTATAAGCCTTAGAGGTATGGGTGAGAAATCATCCCATTGATCAGCAACGCCGATTTTTCATCCTCTAACGGCAGAATTTGCGATCGCTATCATGATCAGGATACTGCCAAGAATAGGCAAAGTGACTCACACCCTTAAGTTTGGGTGCAAACTGCTGTAATGCTTGCATTTGCTCTTCTAATGAGGGACGATTACTCACTGGTTCTCCCCATTTACCCGCTAACGCTGGGATGATTTGTGTTCCTGGCTTGGCCAAACTGATTACCCGTTGCACTTGTTCCACAATACAGTTAACGTTACCGCAATTTGCATAGGACATGGGATGCCATTGTAAGGAACTAGGAAACTGATCCCACGGTTGCAAGCGGGAATCATAGCCTTGTCCTACAACTTGATTACCTTCTGGGAAAAATACCGCACCGGAGGGAATACCGAGTTGTTTAGCTGGGAGACTAGCTAAGGTGACAAAATCTATAATGCCTTGCATGGCATGGGCTACCGTCAATAACCACAATTCTGTTTGTATTAGGGGTTGTCTTTCGTTGGCTGACAGGAGTGATTTTTCTTGGGTTGGGGGAGTACGGCCTTGCCATAACGGTTCACTTTCTTGAGGATAGAGTTGATCAACTTCGCTAATATCTCCGGCTGTGATGTATCCTTTGCCTAAGAAACGCCGGATTAACTCTAGTCCTTTGTTATTTTGGGCGCGACGGAACAAAGCTTCTTGAGTAGCTTTAGTAAATAACCATAAATCTGTAACTTTGGTGGCGATGGAATCACTACCAGCTTGACGAGGATAGCGAATGTAGTCAAACAACACTCCATCGGGACGACGGCGGAGGATTTCTTGCACCATGCGGTAATAGTCGCGTTTGGCTTGTTCGTTGTAGGGGTCGATAAATACTTGATTGCCGTCATTGACAACATATAAGCTAGTTTGACCCTTACCGTTACGGGCGATCGCACTTTCTCTATCTCGTCTGAGTGCGTAGCTATAGCCAAAGTTGGTAGTATACAGCCAAGTATAGACTTTTAACCCCCTTTGCTTGCCTTTTTTAATGGCTGTGGCGAGTAAATCAGCTTTTTCTGCACCAGGATTGCGAATCGCTGAAGGCCAAACTGTCGGGTTATTGGCTGCGGGTAACAAGACGCGTCCATCATAAAATGCTTCTAGATAAACTTGGTTATAGCCATCATTAATCACTCGATCCATAATCTGATCTATAGCCCCTGGCTTCAGATCACAAGCGTATAAACGTAACCATACAGCCTGGACTTGCGGCCAAGTGCGGTTACGACATTGCTGGACTTCTTTGGCGTGTTTTTGAATTAATTGTTGATAGCGTCTGTTAGCGTCTTTATCCCCTTTGAGGGCTAATAAGCGCAAATTTTCTTTAGTTTTGACCGCAGTTGATGAGATGCGACAATATTCTGTGACTTGTGCTTGGGCTGGTTCAAGAAGCCAGAAGCCAAAAGGCAATATCGAGAAAGTCATCCCTATAAATAAATTCAGGGGATGAGTCAAAAACTGTTTTCTAATTAATTTCACTCTCACACACAGCCAGGGATGGTTAGACATACTGAATCGGAAAATAACAAATCCATCATCCACCCTCTGGCGATCGCTAGGGTGAATATGTATCGAATGTTATACAGCACAGAACACAGAACGGAAACAGGGAAAAGGCTGAACAGTTTCAATGGGGAATGGGGAATTGGGAACAGCAAAAATTGGATGTTCTGAACTGTATTGTTCTATAAACTTATAAAAGTGTTTTAAACAACAGCATCCTACTAGGGTGATATTCCAGAAGGAGTATAAGGGCAGCCTAATTATTTAGGTTCTTTTTTTACGTATATTTACTTAGGAGTAATTTTTCTCACCCCTACACCCCTACACCCCTAAACCCCTAACTCCTAAAATTTGCTTAAGAAAAATCAAAGCAATTTTGTCTAACTTTGAGTACAGAATAGTTGTCAGTCACAACGCTATTACCAGCAATCATTATGTCTGAATCAACCATAGAATCAATCTTACAAGAGAAGCGGTTATTTCATCCCACTAGTGAATTTTCGCAGGCTGCACATATCAAAAGTTTGGAGGATTATCAACGTATTTATGACCAAGCTAAGGCTGATCCGCAAAAATTCTGGGCAGATTTGGCGGAATCAGAATTGCATTGGTTTGAAAAATGGCACACAGTCCTAGATTGGCAACCACCTTTTGCAAAGTGGTTTGTGGGCGGAAAAATCAATATTTCTTACAACTGTCTTGACAGACATTTGACTACTTGGCGCAAAAATAAAGCCGCTTTGATTTGGGAAGGTGAACCAGGGGATTCTCGCACCCTTACCTATGCCCAACTACATCGGGAAGTCTGTCAGTTTGCCAATGTATTGAAGCAACTGGGTGTACAAAAAGGCGATCGCGTGGGCATTTATATGCCGATGATTCCAGAAGCGGCGATCGCCATGTTAGCCTGTGCCAGAATTGGCGCACCCCATAGTGTAGTATTTGGTGGTTTTAGTGCTGAGGCGTTGCGCGATCGCTTAAATGATGCCGAAGCGAAGTTAGTGATTACCGCCGATGGGGGTTGGCGTAAAGATGCGATCGTTCCCCTGAAGGAACAGGTAGATAAAGCGATCGCTAATGGTCTTGTTCCCAGTGTCAACCATGTTTTGGTAGTACAACGCACCGGACAAAAAACTCACATGGAACCCGGACGTGACCATTGGTGGCACGATTTACAAAAAGGCGTATCAGCAGATTGTCCCGCCGAACCAATGGACAGTGAAGATATGCTGTTTGTTCTCTACACTTCCGGCAGTACCGGCAAACCCAAGGGTGTAGTTCATACTACTGGTGGTTACAACTTATACAGCCACATGACCACCAAATGGATTTTCGATTTACAAGATACAGATGTCTATTGGTGTACTGCCGATGTGGGTTGGATTACTGGACACAGCTACATTGTCTATGGGCCTTTATCTAACGGTGCCACAACTTTGATGTATGAAGGCGCGCCTCGTGCTTCTAATCCTGGTTGTTTCTGGGATGTAATCGAAAAATACGGTGTAAATATTTTCTACACTGCACCTACAGCAATTCGGGCATTCATCAAAATGGGTGAACATCATCCCAAATCCCGCAATTTGTCTTCCTTGCGCCTGTTGGGAACTGTGGGTGAACCAATTAACCCCGAAGCTTGGATGTGGTATTACCGTGTCATTGGTGGGGAGCGTTGCCCCATTGTTGATACTTGGTGGCAAACAGAAACCGGTGGAATTATGATTACACCCCTTCCTGGGGCAATTCCCACTAAACCAGGGTCAGCAACTTTACCCTTCCCTGGAATTTTCGCCGATATTGTAGATTTGGATGGTAACTCCGTCGGTGAAAATGCAGGCGGTTACTTAGCAGTACGCCATCCCTGGCCGGGGATGATGCGGACTGTCTATGGTGATCCTGAACGCTTCCGCCGCACCTATTGGGAACACATTCCCCCCAAAGATGGGCAGTATACTTACTTTGCTGGTGATGGGGCGAGAAAAGACGAAGACGGTTATTTTTGGGTCATGGGACGGGTAGACGATGTGCTGAATGTTTCAGGACACCGCCTGGGAACAATGGAAATTGAGTCAGCCTTGGTGTCTCACCCAGCCGTAGCTGAGGCGGCGGTAGTGGGTAAACCCGATGAACTCAAAGGCGAGGAAGTAGTAGCTTTTATCACTTTAGAAGGGACTTATCAAGCTAGTGAAGACTTGAGTAAAGAACTGAAAAAGCACGTAGTCGCAGAAATTGGTGCGATCGCCCGTCCTGGAGAAATCCGCTTTACTGACGCATTACCCAAAACGCGATCGGGTAAAATCATGCGGCGGTTACTGCGAAATCTTGCCGCCGGACAAGATGTCACTGGTGATACTTCCACACTAGAAGATAGAAGCGTTCTGGATAAATTACGGGAAGGCGCATAAAGAGGGGTGTAGGAAATGAACCTGTTCCCTGTTCCTCGTTCCCTGATTTAGCAAGCTTGATTATGTTTTAGATTAGCTGAAGCAACAATATGTGACATGGAGGCTATTTCTTTGAGGATTTGTGACTGTAATTGTTTATATTGTTGCTTCAGCAAATTTTTACTTAAATTTGCTTGATTCATTGGGGGTAATTTTTGGCTTTGTTCTACAGATAATTTCAGCTTTTGTTGTTGATTAGGATCAATCTCACTATTGAGGATTTGAATGCAAGCATGAGGCGGTTCTAAAGTGAAAAGAATGAGTGGATAGCTTTTATTGTTAACTAGGGATGTCACCATCTGACGATTGTGAGAACTTTGCATATCTAGGTAGCAGGGTAGCCACTTAGGTTCTATTTCTGGAGTGTAAAGTAGTGTCACCCACAACAGCATCGGATGGGGTGATGACAGAAAAATAAATCGGTTATGTATTTGAGGATGTGGACGTTTTTGAATTTCTGGAGTTGGTAACATCAGCCAGAGTGAGGCAATCGATGTGTTTGGGGTGTTAATTAAATGAGGAAAAACTATTTCCTGTTTGGGTTTATCTGGCGGCCAAATAAATTTTTGAGCATTTTTTTTTAAAGCTAAATGTATCTGAGAATTGATAGTGACTTGAGGTGTAATTTTGGGTGTTAAATTTGGATAAACATGATCAGTTGGCTGTTCTATGCTGTCCAAAACCTGAAGAATTTTACCGACACTTTGGGGGCGATCGCTCGGTTTTTTCGCTAAACAAGCCATAATTAAATCATTAATCTCTGTCGGGATTTTTAGCTGGGGACTGACTTGGGCGATCGTGCGCGGTGCTTCAAAGTGATGGGCTTTATACCATGCACCAAATAAATCTGTTTCTGGTTTCCAAGGTTTAGCACCAGTTAACATCTCAAACATCATCACACCCAAGCTATAAATATCAGAACGACTATCTAATTTCTCTCCTTCTAATTGCTCAGGTGAAGAGTAAGGTAATGTCCCGTGAAATCCTTTATTAGTGCTAAATGTTGCTGCATAATTGACAAATTTAGCGATGCCAAAATCTAATATTTTAACTAATTGACCTAAAATTGGGTCAGGAATAACTAATATATTTGCTGGTTTAATATCTCGGTGTACTAAAGGACAAATCTTACCATCGATTTGAATTCCTTGATGGGCGCACTGTAAGCCTAAACAAATTTGGCGAGTTAAATTTAAAAACTTCGTTAGTGGTAGGGGAATTAATTCTTTTAAACTCTGACCGTTTAAATATTCCATCACATAAAACGGTTTTCCCTGATCACTGACACCATAATCATAGGCTCTAACAATGTGCAGACTTTTTTGACTCAAAGCTGCACTCATCAAAGCTTCACGCGCAAAGTCTTTGTGAATCTTAGAATCAGATAGCGTTTGGGTTAAAAATTTGATGGCAACTGGTGTTCCTCCTAGTAGCATATCAGTTGCTAAAAAAACTTCACCCATACCGCCAATTCCAATCATTTTTTTTAATTGGTAGCGATTGGCAATTAGTCCTGCATTTTGTTCTGATGCAAACGCACTTGGATTCACTTTATATAACCTCTAACATTGCCATAAAATTTAAAACTTACATAGGAAATTATTAGTTGTTTTTGTTTTTGAATAACTGCATGAAATTTTCGATTAACTGTGATAACCAATTCTTTAAATCAAATTTATCAAGTTGTTTATTATTAGCTAGATTTTGCATAATTTCTAGCTTAATTTTTTCAAATTCTCCCTTCAGATTAGCTTTGGCTTCTTCTGGCGTAGTCGATACTGTCGCTGGAGATTTTTGTGTGAGATTTAACCAGTCTACTAGTTGTTGTCTTTGTTTAGCAGTCAGGGTTAGTGTCATCACTTGGGCGCAGTTATGTGGGTCTTCTAGGGCAAAAAATAATAAGTGATAGTATCCTGTATCTGCCAACAATTGGATAATTTTTTGACCTCTATTGTCTCTCAAATCAATGAAAGATGATAGCCACCGAATTAGTGATAGTTGAGCATCGTACAGCACAGCTACCCATAATATCATCGGGTATAGGGTCACTTTATGAATAAATTCAGTGCTGTGACTTCTATTGATGAATTGGTCGATTTCCTGCTTGGGGAGCATAGCCCAATATGTAGGAATAATACCTTGGCTTGTAGGTAACAAGTGAGGAAAACCAATGGCTTTAATGGGTTTATTTTTTGGCCAGGTTTTTTTTAAGCATTCCTTTTCAGAAACAGAGGTGACAGGAATTAGCTGCACTGTGGGCAAACTTTCCCACACGTCACTATTATCAATATTAGCGGCAATTTTGTTTTTAACTCGCTCTAAAACTTGCAGAATTTCTTGAATATTTTGGGGGCGATCGCCTGGTTCTTTCGCTAAACACTTAATTACTAAATCTTGTAATTCTGGATGTATTTTTAATTGGGGATCGATTTCTCCAAAGGTGGGCGGTATTTGCAATCTATGAGCTTGATACCAACTGCCAAAAGAATTACTTTGTGGTTGAAAGGGATGTTTGGAAGTTAACATTTCAAACATTAACACTCCCAAACTATAAATATCAGAACGGACATCTAATAATTTGCGTCCCTCCATATGTTCTGGGGAACAGTAAGGTAAACTCCCGATAAAAGAATCGGTTAGAGTCATCCCACTACGTTCTGTTAAAAATTTAGCAATACCAAAATCCAAAATTTTAACAATCTCATTTTGTTGACTATCTTTAGTAATAAATATGTTTTCTGGCTTAATGTCTCTATGTAAAACAGGATAAATCTCGCCTTTGAAGGTAATACCTTGATGGGCGCATTCTAAGCCTAAACAAATCTGATGACAAATATCTAGAAATTTTCCGGTTGTTAACGGCTGAGTTTTGAGGAGTTGCTTGAGGTTTTTACCTTGAAGGTACTCCATGACATAAAATGGATTTCTATGCTCAATCACACCGTAACTCAAGACACGGACAATATGTTTACTTTTGCGTCCTAATTGCGCGCCAATGAAAATTTCTCTACCAAAGCGTTGAGACAAATTTTGAGTCGCTAAATTGAATGTGAGGATTTTTAATGCGACTTGTTTTCCACCTTTAGCTGTATCCTCAGCTAAATAAACGCGTCCCATACCGCCTTTGCCAATCAAGTCTATTATTAAATAGCGATTGTTTAAAAATTTTCCAATATAAATATCTGGCTCTGGCTTGGAGTTGACCATATTTGGAAACTTGACGCTATCAAATAATGGTGATTTTGGGGATTCATTAACTTTAAGATTTCAGATTTTGTTAACCTGATATATTCAATCAGTTAATTTGAAAATAAGCTCTAACGAATCGAGTCTTTACACATTTTTACTGTGGCTGTTAATTGCTAACTATTAATAGTGAGATAGCTGCTTTCCGTTGCTTTATATGAGAAAGTCACTACTGCACTCGTTAGGCTAAACACACCTCATAAATAATACCCAATTTAGATAGGTAGTATTGTTTCAAGATTCTGGAATAGGCTAGAAATCTAGACTTTTAATCCAAAACCCAACATTCCAAATCCAAAATTGGTATAATTGTGTAATTTAAAAGCGTCATAGCTTAAACAAAAAGCAGTTTAAATCTGGCATAGAATTTTACTGATAGTTATGCAAAATTCCTTAAATATTATGTAACATATCAATTAAATAAAAGATATGAGCAAATTCACGCAATCCCTAATAAAACTCAATCTAGGAGAATCAGCACTATAGTAAATCTACTGAAAATACCTCCATACGAAAATTTGACCACCGTATTCAAGAGATTAGCTATCTCTCACTAATGATTAATTTTGTGGAAGAATCCGGCGGAATAATCTCATAAGTGGTGAAGCAAATTTGAGCTTAAAGGCTAAAAATTGTGTGCGCTGGATAGAATTGAAATTATTATCACTAACTAGGATTAATAATTGTTCTCTGTCGGCGAGTTTTGTCCCTAGAGTTAAGCCCTCTATATTATCTAGGGCGACATCTAAAGTTCTTAAATCTAACAGCAGTTTTTTCTGCGCTGCTTGCATATTTTGAGCATTGCTTGTTAAGAGACTGTCTATATTTTGAATATTATCGGCTGTTGTTAAAGAGACTTGAAATAAGAAAACAGTAAACCCTAAACCAGTAAAAGAACGTTCTATACTGAGAAAATGATTGTGATTATCTAAGGCGAGTAAATCTGGTAATCCGCTAACAAATCTACCTGTAGGATTAAAAAATGATGTTACAGGTTCTGTTTGATAAAGAAACTCTTGTTGGGGTTGTCCGTTAGCAAGATTGTATTGCAAAATTCGGCAAGGTGTACCAATATTCGGTGCAGCTATGACACCATCTTGAATCAGGGCATTTTCTGTAGCTGTAAATAAATATTTATTGTTAGGTGTAATAGTGAGACTTTCAAAAGCTAAATTATTACGTATCCCTTGCTGACTCTTTTTATTAGGTAAAAATTTGGTTGGTATGGGTAGACTTCGCTGGACTTTACCGGTAGCTAGGTCAAATTCTTGAATAAATGGTGGAATTGATTGTTCTACATCACCTTCAGAAGAAATGTATACTGTTTCATCTTGAGTGACAGCAATCCCTTCCGTATCTGTTGTACCTGAAGCAAAGGGTTGATTCTGATTATTCAATAATGTGGTGACACCCACCGTTTTCACACTATTATCTTGTAGACGACCTTGATTTAAATCGATTTTAAAAGTGTAAAATCGGGCTGGTGCTTTTTGTCCCCGATCATCAGAGATAGCATAGTAAAGGTCAGTTTTAGGATCATAAGTAATACCAGATAAACCACCGACTGGAGTTTTTTGGAAGGATAAACCTTTTGGTAATGTAGCTTCTCCAATAAACTCTATACTGCTAATTTCTATAACATCTGATTCTAAATTAATTAAGAATAACCCGCTAATTACAAGCGCGATCGCCAAAGCTATGAATAAATAAATAATTTTCGGTAAACGCCGGATTTGCTTCAAAAACTGCATAGCGAGAAAGTTAATTAGGTTAGTAGTAAGCACTTTAGTGCTGATTTTTCTATGACTAAAATGCTTACTACAAACTTATAGATTAACTTACTGTGATAACTACACCCTCACTTTCATTAGCTAATCTATCCACTGCACACACAGCATAAGTTCCTGGTTGCACAGTAGCAAAAGTTGTTCCCGCCGACAAGATTCTTTGCAGTGTCCAGGTATCCCCACTTTGACGGTATAGTGTCCATGAGCGTACAGGTTGATTATCTCCTGGTTGCCAATTGAGTCTACCGTTATTGAATTGTAGGTCTTTGGGTGGGGGCGGTGGAGCTTGATTTTGCCAAGACATGGCAGGTACTATGGCAGGTGTAGCATAAAGTGAATCTTTAAATTTGTCAGCAATACCTTGGCGATTGTCCGTAATCGAACTCATACTGAAGAAGATATTGCCCAAGGATAAATTTTTGACTAAGTTGCGGCTAATTTTGACTTGCTTGTCTATCTCTTCATCTTTCCAAACTTTACCGTCTAATAGTGAGATGTTGTTACCTGTGTAAATATGTCGTCGCTGGGGATTGATTTCTGTCCACCATTGCAGTAGTGCAGAGTAGCTTTGTTTAACCTGGTCTGTACGCCAATAAAGTTGGGGGGCGATATAATCAATCCAACCTTGTTCTAACCATTTTTTAGCATCAGCATATAAGACATTGTAAGCATCTAAGCCACTAATTCCCGGTGGTTGTCCAGGACGATAAATTCCGAAGGGACTAATACCAAATTTGACATAGGATTTGGTGGCTTTAATTCCTTGGGAGAGGCGCAGCACCATTTGATTGACGTTTTCTCGTCGCCAGTCTTCTAAACTGAGTTTGCCACCTGTGGATTTATAGGCAGCGTAAGTTTTATCATCGGGGAAAGATTGACCTTGGATGGGATAGGGATAAAAATAATCATCCAGGTGGACACCATCTATATCATAACGACGGACAACATCAATAATGACGTTATAGGCTCTATCTTGGACGACTTTCGCGCCTGGCTCCATCCATAATTGATTACCCCATTGATATACTACCTCTGGATTGGTTAAAGCTATGTGGGGTCGGACGTTGGGAGTTCCTTTGATGCTGGTTTTGGCGCGGTAGGGGTTGAACCAGGCGTGAACTTCGATGTTGCGTTTGTGGGCTTCCGCGATCGCAAATTCCAAGGGGTCATAAAATGGTTCTGGGGCTTTCCCTTGGGTTCCTGTTAGCCAAGCACTCCAAGGTTCAATACTAGAAGCGTACAAAGCATCGCCTTCAGGACGCACTTGTAAAATTAAGGCATTAAAATTGAGTTCTTGTAGTCGCTTGATAGTATTGACTAATTCGGTTTGTTGTTGAGTTCCAGAAAGTCCGGCTTTGGAAGGCCAGTCACTATTCCAAACTGTTGTTAGCCATGCACCCCGAAACTCCCTTTGATGACTGACTTTGACGGTTCTTGGCGCGGTGACAGGAGGAACTACCAGATATGTAGAGTTAATTTTGGGGGCGTTACCGAGATAAACTAAAGCTTGGTAAACTATAGCCGCTACATCTGCGCGAGTTGCAGCGATATTGTAATTAAGTAGTTTGATGTTGGGGAAGCTAACAACTAAACCTGCACTAGTAGCGATCGCAATTTGATTTTTACCATAATTAGGAATGTTTGTCCCATCTTGATAAATTTGCGGTAATTTATCTAATAAATCGGGTTTAATCTTATTGGCAATCTCCAAGCCATTGACTAAAGAGACTAAGACATCACCACGGGCAATTCTATTACTAGGACTGAAAGTTTTATCAGGGTAGCCAGTTAGAAACCCTGTTTCGTAAGCTTTTTTGATGGCACCAGCCGCCCAATTATTCGCCGGAACATCGATAAAAGAGATATACGGACGCTTTACAGGAACATTAAAGACAGCTGCAACTATCGCTGCAAACTCAGCACGGGTAACTGAGTTATCTGGACGAAAAGTACCGTTAGGATAGCCATTCAAAATGCGTCTTTCCGCCAAGGCTTCGATAAACGGACGCGCCCAATGGTTTTGGACATCGGAGAAGCGTGCAGTAGTAGATACCATTGTTAATCGCCGCTAACTTGCTTGATTTTAGAGATTCTTTGCTAATCTAACAACCAACTAGCGATCGCTACCGTATTTAAGTATAAATTTTCACATTTAGTAATGTTTCTGTTGACTGTTGACAGGTTGTAGGTGTTCATATTCCGACTTTTAAAAAAATTCGGGTATCTATGACCTATCATAATTGGTGTGGCAGCATATTAGTTAAAAAAACAATTAGTATCGAATTGCATGACAGTAAATCTCCAAATTAACGAAGCTTTAATTCAAGAAGCTCTAGCTCTAAGTAACCAACAAAATGAACGTGATGTAGTCGAACAAGCCCTACGTGAATATGTACAACGTCGTCAACAGATGAAAATACTTGATTTATTTGGAACAATTGATTATGACGATGATTATAATTACAAACAGCAGCGACAAAAACAATGAAAGTTGTTGTAGATACCTCTGTGTGGTCTTTAGCGTTACGACGTAATAACCGACAACATGCTTTACCTGTGGTTCAACGCTTAGGTGAGTTAATTGCAGATGATCAAGTCGTTTTACTAGGTGCTATAAGACAAGAAGTGCTTTCAGGTATTCGTTCCACTGAACAGTTCACTCAACTTAAAAACTCACTTCGAGCTTTTCCTGATTTACAGTTAACCATCGAAGACTATGAATTAGCGGCTGAATTTTATAATACGTGTCGCTCAAATGGTATCCAAGGGGCTAACACTGATTTCCTACTGTGTGCAGTGGCTCACCGTCG
The DNA here is from genome assembly GCF_002896875.1 of Nostoc sp. CENA543. Taxonomy (GTDB): domain Bacteria; phylum Cyanobacteriota; class Cyanobacteriia; order Cyanobacteriales; family Nostocaceae; genus Trichormus. The sequence goes on along the minus strand of NZ_CP023278.1, from coordinate 5,035,719 downwards.
TAGTTGGTATATATTGACAACTGATCAAGATTTTAGAAATTTTCAAGCATATATTTCTATAAATTTACTTGATTAATCAGAAAATGGGCGATCGCTCGCGTTAATGCAGACTAATTTACGAAGTGCGGTAAAATCTAGATATATGTTGTGAGATTGTTTTAACAAGTGTTTAAAAACAGTCAGACTATTTTCACACATCCTCTAAGAAGAAATCGTATTTTTACCGCAGATAAGCAAATTATATTATACAAAGCGGGTTAACGGTAAACAGGACGATTCATACAGGCAATCAATAAAATTATTGGAATAATATAGTAATCAAGTTGGTGTTTTGAGCTTTCCAGAAAACTGCGATCGCACTTTGTTTCAATAGTTAAAATAGCCTATAGTAAGTCAATGGGTACAACAAATGCGAAAGAAATTCTTCAAGTTCCGATTTTTTTTCTTATTTGTCCTGAGCTTAGTCGCTATTTTGTGTATATTCTATTTTTTAGATATGCGATTTCCCTTAAGAGATTGTACTGCTAAATGGGGATTTATTAACACAGTCAGCAATAAATACTACACTGAGGCAGAAGAAATCACAATTCGTCCTTGGCGTGGTCAGCACAATGTTTATGCTGTATTTATGGTTCCTAAAACTTATCAATATGAGTATCTCTTTAGACTAAATTTACCTAGCAATCAGACTTATTGTGGAGTCATTCACCGCACTCATCAATCTGTTGTAGACGGTGTGGTTGCTAAACCTGGATACTATTTACTTAAAGGTTATCTCAATACTCGGATTGCTTTAAATTTGATTATTCAAGGTAAGCTAAATCAGTTAAAGCAATCCCACAATTGGGAATTGGGCTATGTCAAAAAAACTCGCAAGTCCTCATAAATTAGACTAAAATACCAGCGATGCAAGCAGTAATAAAACCTGCCAATAATCCCCCAATCATGGTTCTCACACCTAGACGTGCTAAATCATGTTGGCGTTGTGGAGCCATCCCAGTCATTCCCCCAATAGTAATACCAATAGAACCAATATTAGCGAAGTTACATAAGGCATAAGTGGCAATAATTACTGCCCGTGGAGATATTTTTTGACTTTTAATTAATTCTCCTAAATCTCCATAAGCTAAAAATTCATTGAGGATGGTTTTCTTTCCTAATAATGCACCAACTTGTCCACAATCAGACCAAGGTACACCCATTAAAAAGGCTACAGGAGACATCAACAAAGATAAAATCCACTCTAAAGATAGTTGTGGTAAACCAATATGTTCTCCTAACCATTTCAGTATGGCATTACCAAAAGCTAACAATCCTAAAAAAGCAATAATCATTACGCCCACATTGACTGCTAACTTAACACCATCAATTGCGCCACTAGTAGCAGCATCTATGACGTTGACATAAGTATTTTCTACTTCCATTTTTACTTTTCCAGCAGTTACAGATACTTCCGTTTCTGGGTACATCAATTTTGAGACGACTAAAGAAGTAGGCGCAGTCATAAAAAACGCTGCAATTAAATGTTCTGGTGGAATTCCAAAGGAAAGATAAGCCCCTAAAACCCCGCCGGCGATAGTTGCAAAGCCGCCAGTCATGACTGCATGAAGCTCTGATTGTGTCATGTTTGCTACATAAGGCTTCACCATTAATGCGGCTTCTGTCGGCCCCAAAAAAATATTACCTGCACAAGATAATGACTCAGAACCCGATGTTTTCATTGTCTTCATCATTACCCACGCTAACCCCTGCACTACTCGTTGCAAAATTCCGTAGTAGTACATCACACTAATAAAGGCAGAGAAAAAAATAATTGTAGGGAGTACCTGAAAAGCAAATAAATGATCTTTAAAATTCTCTCCAAATACGAATTTTGCACCCACGTCAGAAAAGGCTAAAAAACTGCTGATGATGTCTCCCAAGGATTGAAAGATTTTTAGCCCCCAAGGTGTTTTCAGAATCACCAAAGCAAAGACAAACTCCAATCCTAAACCCCAAGCGATGGTTCGCCAACGCACAGCCTCACGATTTACCGAGATAGCGTAAGCTATACCGATAAATACTAGGATTCCCAAAGCAGAAATTGCGCGTTCCATGTGTCGTTCCTCGTATCGCTAGGATATTTGGACACAAAGCATACACGAAAATCTGCATTTTGAGGACTATTTTTCAGGGTTTGTGTGTTGGGAATGGGGAATGGGGAATATATAGAGACGTATTATTGGTCTGTACAGAGGTTTTGAGTGATTTGTTGACGCAGATTATTTAATTCGGCAGAAGGTGGATTGACAGAATATATTTGTTGCAATACGTCTGACCATAATTGATATTCAGCGAAATAATTAGCTTTAGCAAGGGCGATCGCTTCTTGATTTGCGCCTTGTTTTTGCAGCTGTGCTTCTATAGTCTGCAATTGGGTTGTGATGCGATCGCGCTGTTGCATATCAATGATTTGAAATGTAATAAATCTGTTGGAATTGACTTCCCATTTATAGCTTTGACCCGGTTTTAAAGGTTCACCATTATATCTAATATGTTGAGTATCTTTGACTGGTTCAGACCACAAAACCTGATTATTATTTAGCGATTTAACAGTAACTTTGCTAACATTACCTTGCCAGATAAATAACGGGCGATCACTCCAAATTTTTCTCCTTGTATTGGGAGCATCAGGAGAAATCATACAGATGATTTCTGTGGGGCGTGAACCACCTTTGCGCGGGTTAACGGGTGGTTTTTTAGTAAATAATAATCGAGAAATATTAAACCAAGATGTATTAGATGGATTTTTCTTTTCTGCTATACTTAATTGCTGGGTTAATCCTATAAAACTAACTAAGATGAAAGCTAAAATAGCCAGATTTGAAACTACAGGTTTAACCATAATTTTTTCTACTAAAGAAAATATTTAGTATATAAAACCACAATGTAGCCAATGGTAAAAACCAAGGAAACAGCACAGCAGATGATGTCACATATAATTGCAAACTAAGTATACCGTAGAATCCTGTAGTTATTGTAATCATAGCTAATAATTTTCTCAAGTTATGTTTTTGATGACTTTGCCATAAATACAAGCTCTTACCCAAGATCATCGCTATACCAATTAGCCAAATATCGGGAATGGGTATCACTAATCTTTGAGTTAATAAGTGATGTACCATATAAGCATGATATTCTCCTCCTGTTAACACTCGATTGTGATTTAGAGTATTTTGTTGTTGTCGCCAATATTTAACAGCTAAAGGTAAATTTGTGCCATGCAAATTATCTTCGCCGTTGAAATTAATTCCAGCATCTTCATACCCACCAGGTACAATTATGACAATTTGCTGTGATAAATTCGAGACTATACCTGGATTTTCGAGTAATTGCCAAGCGGAGATTGTTTGATATATTTGCTGAGGTGGAAGCGAGAAATCAACAATTGGGTGCATCCACATTTGTTCTAGCCAATAACTCAATGCGGTGACTGGTTGTAGATGGGAACTTGGTGATGACAAAATAGTTAAATGACTTTTATTACCTTCTTTTAAAAACATATTAATCTGTTGTAAAAAGTCAATTTGGCTATCTAATTTTGGTTGTGGTGAATTGGGTATTTTTTGTAATTGGTATGACAGTGTTAATAAACTCGAAAAGTACCAAGGTTGTGCTTGTAAATCATCTATAGCAAATAGTTGCATATACCCAGGCAGAAATTCAATCTCCCCTTGTAAACTCCAGTTGAGGCTAGCAATATTAGGTAGTGTCTGTAGCCATTCGCCTTTTGTGTTGGAAGTAGCTGCAAAGACAAACCATGTAGGTTGGGGTTGAGAAACCGCAGTTTGAATGGAGTTAGCGAGGAAGCGATCGCTTTGTTCTTGGTGTCGATCTAAGAGATAATCAATACCAACTACCTTTGCTTGATTAGCCACTAATTTGTCAACGAGACTGGCTAGATATTTGCGATCTAATGGTTTTGGGTTAGAGATTTTGGCTTTGCGGATAGACTCTTCATCAATCTGTACTAAAAGCACTGGTGGCTGATTATTGGTGGTTTCTACCTGATTAGTTAATTGGCGATAAATAGCTTGTACTAATAAACGTCTTTGTAATAAAAAATTTTGTACTGGTAATAGTAGACTAATAAATAAGATAATTGCTAGGGCGATCGCTTCTTGGCGACTTGGTTGCAAACTTTGAATTAATTGCCGAATTCCAGAGGGTTGTAGGCGAAATAAATCACTTTCAGGATAACGGAATAAAGAAGGAATTAAATAAGCACTGGGATAAGTGAGATGTTTTTCTATTTGCAAATATTGAGCCGCAGTGATTAATGCTTCCTGCACATCTTGATAGTTAGCTAAAGCCTGTATAAATTGTGTTAAAAAATCTTTAGCTACATCATTATGGATGGGTTCACGCATTACTGCTACTTGACTTAAACCTAAATCAATTAATTTATTGGCAATGCTTAACCCCTGACAAGAATTGAAAATGGCAAACTGTAATCCTTTAGATTTAGCGGTAATTAATGATTGTTCTATTTCACTAATTGATAAAGCAACGTGGGGAGCGATCGCAATTTCTCCACCAGTTAAACTACTTTCATTACTGTGTCCCAGAAATAAGAGAATGTCCCAACCTGAATCTGCTGCGATCTCCTGCACAATTTGAGTTTTTAATTCATTAATATTAACTGCTGGTTGCCAACCAATAAAAGTTGTTTCTACTAAAGAACCTAAAGCGGCTATAGCTTTTTTTTCAGCTTGAAAATTTAAACCTGTTTCATCCCCTAAAATCACCAAAATCTTAGCCTTACCATTGCGTCGCCTATGATTAACTGCTTCCTTGCGATTTAAAGCTGTGCGAACAATTCTCATCTTCCTTGTAGACGATTTCCCAAACTCTGCGCCAAATTCCCAGACTTCCCAAGGTAAACGTGCTAAATCTAAAGGATGACAAGTCAGAAAAACATCAATATTAGTAGTAGCCTGGGCGATAGTTGCCCGAATTTCATACAATTCTGCGCTGCGTAACCAGTGATGAAATGCTGCTAAAAGTTGCGCTTCTGCTTGAATTAATTGTGAATTCCAGTCAACAGGAGGTGCAACTAAACTACCAACATCTTCTACTCTACCTCGCATTCCATTATTATAAAATCGCAGATAAATACGCTGCCATTCTTGATATTTTAACTTCAGTTCATTAGGATAGGCAAGTGTCACTACAATTTGTTGACATTGCCCCCAGGATAATTCAAAAGCACATGATTGATCAAATTGTTGAATTTTTAAATAAAACGTCATTGCCATCATCATGATCTGCCAATATCAGAATATGAATCAATTCAAAATTTAAGTAATATTTTGTTACCAAAACTGTAACCAGCACACCTAAATGACTTTCTGGGGACAGAATGTAAATGGAGGTAAATTCACCTCTACCCCATCTATTAAACTCACAGTTACTAAAAACTTTTCATCCCAATTACCAACTACACGGGTAAATAAATAAGCTTCTCCCTGCTGTGGATTTATTCCCTTTTCTACTAACACCCCTGTTTGGTCACTTACTCTTAACTTTAAGTGTACAGGTAAAGTTTGATGAGAAGCTGTACCCAAGACTAACAACAATGTCCATAAATGCGGGTCTGATTCTGATAACAAATGCCAAGCTACAGCATATAAACGCAGAGGAATTCCTGTTAAGAGAAAATCTTGATATGCACCCCGCGCTTGCATGGGAATTTCAATATTTCGCTGTTGGAGTTGAGTGACAATTGCTGTAAATTCTTCTGTCGGACTCCTCATAGCGGCGGCGGGGGTGACAACCGGTAATAATTGCCAAGCAAATTCTTGTGCTAATTCATCTAATTCATCCCACAGCCAACGACCTACATTTAAGGCAGGTTGGGTTAATAATTTGAGTAAGTCTTTTAAACTGTTTTGTGATGAATCATGATGTGGTTTTTGGGGTAAATTATACACCCAAGTGAGTAGTTCTGGATGAGCTATGACAGCCATCCCTTGTTCCCAAGTTAATATTTGCCACAGTTCAATTTCTGGTGACTGTAATTGAGGTAATAGATTCAATAATTCATTTTGAATTTTGGCTAACACCTGAGTATTTTTATTGTTTGGCTGGGGTAAGGTAATTGCTGCTGGTTCTAAACAATGTAAGTATAGTAATAAACGGTCTGGTTCAGATACAAACCAATTGATAGGAATATGATAATTCCAGTCGGATGTCGGTTTTAATGTTGTTTTTAAACAATTATCTCTTAATTCTGAATATGTTAAATAACTAGAGATAGTGACAGCATCTTGTTCTTCTAAGACTTCCAGTAAAACATAAAAATGAGCAATATACTCTGGTAGATCTACAACTGCTCTCGGTAAAATAACTTGATTATCAGTGAGACTAGTAGTTGTGAGTAAACACAGTTTAAATTCACCTATTTGTAAATTGGCAACAGCCGCGATCGCAGTTGCTAATCCTGGATGCAAAAGGGTGCAATTTTCAATGTTAATCTTCAGGGAATCTGAGCGTTCATCTAGCCATGACTCAAAGGCAATTAACGCTAAAGCCTGAAGATATACTTGCCATTGTTGCGACGAATGATTAATTTGATTACTGATTTCTACAGCCTGAGTAATTTGTGCAGTATTCAGATTTATGGCGGCTGTTGGTAAAGTCTCAAATTCTAGCCGCTTCGGAGAATTATTATTAGTTAAGTTATTCATTTCACCTCATTGATGATATCTAGATAGCGGCAGAGTTTATCATTAAATAAACTGGTTTTAATATAAGGTCTTGCAGTTTGTGCTTGGATTTCTGCTTCTCTAATCACAAGTTCAACTTGTTCATTCAAAGCTATTTTAATTTGCTGTTCTAAAGTTGTCATGCTTTCTATTTGGGAATATTTTTTCGCTAGTTCCAGCACGCGATCGCATAACATCATTAAAAGCTGCTGACTAACATCATTACGAAATTCTTTGAGTTTTAAAAGGCGTGTGACAGCATCTTGGGCGCGTAATCCTACCCTAGCAGCAATCTCTGTCATGGATAAATTTTGACAGTGAAATAACTGGAGTGCTGTTAAAAACTGTTTATCTTTCTCACTTTTTTTTCTTTGTAATTTATCGACTCGTGATTGTGTCACCACAGCTAACGCCTGTTCTAAACAACTTAAAAACTGTGGTCGATATAACTGTAAAAAATCTAATTGTTCATCTTCATTATCTAACAATTTTGGAGTATCAATATAGTTATTTAGCAGGAGAGTATCTAAAGATTCCGTCGGTAAATACCCACCACGAATATAAATCCGATATTGTCGCAATCTGTCAGCGAGTTGTTGCAATTTGGTCAACACAATTTCACTTTTGCAAGTTTGACCAGTTTTACTTGCTACGAGAGTGGCAATTTGTTGGAGTTGTTGTGTTGTTGGTACACTACATTTACCGCCTTTTCCCTGCGCCCGTTGTTGTAAACGTGCAGTACGGTAAACAGCGTGATAGCTGTCTAAAAGTTGTTGTGCTTGTTGAATTTCATCAGGTGTTAACGAGTAAAACTCTGTAAAAATACGTTCTATTTGATGAGGACGAGTATCATTCAAAATTGCCCAATCACTCACCAAATATACCCCGCACTCTAGCAAAAATTGATTCAGTCCAGCGTCATGTTTTACTCTTGTAGTTGTCCAGGTTGTTAGGCTGCTTTGTTGGGGGTCAAAAGTTTGCAAAATCTTACGTGCAGAACATTGATAGTCATCACTAGGTTGAATAGAACCATCATCATCTAAGACATAGGGTAATAAATCAACACTACTAAACCCATGATTAGTTCCAAACTTTTCTGCTATCTGCAAGCAAGCCTGTTCGATTTGCCAAGAAATAAAGCACAACAGACAACGCTGTGCTAATAAGCATCTATCAATGGGTGCATCCTGCGCCACTTGTAGCAATTCCCGTTGAATTTCTGCATCGGGAAGGTCATTATGTGCATTATGTGCGATCGCCGGAAACAAGTCAGCAAAAAACACCTTAGCTGGCGTAATTTCTTGAACCTGTCGCCGTCCCACTCCATCAATTTTCACCAGTTGCCAATATCGCGATGTCACACCCATAAGTATGTCAACTTAACCATCAATAGCAGTATCGCCTGACATCTGTTCTTAATTCTAGGCTGGTTGACCTTATGTAGTTTTTGGGGATTGGGGCTGGGAGAAAGGAGGCAGGGGGGCAGGGGGGAAATTCTTCTCCCCCCTGCACCCTGCTCCAATTCCTCTTCTATGCCCTATGCCCTATGCCCATTGTCATTGATTCTGTTTTTGACTTTCTACTAATAACCATTTATGAAATAGATGATGAAGAATTTCTTGATACTTTTGGGGTGTTAACTCAGCCGGGATAAATTCTTCTACCATGAGTAGGTGATAACCTTGTTCAGTTTTTACAGGGCCGATTAACTGTTGGGGTTGAGATGTGAATACAACTTTAGCAATATCTTTTAGCAGGTTAAAGCGATAAACTTGACCCTCGTAACCGCACTTTCTCCTGCGCGAGATATCTATATTATAAAGATGAGCAGCTTCATAAAAGCTAATTTCACTATCTTCGATTTGATAATAAATTTCTTGGGCAAGTTTTTCAGAATCGACAATGATTTGATAGTAAATAACTTGCTCAAAGTCTAGTTTGTTTTTATAGAAAAAATCTTCTACTTCGGCAGCAAATAATACATTAGCTAATTTTTCCGATAACAGGCGATCGCGAATTCCCAGTTCCCAGTCATCTGTCGTCACGACTTCTTCCTGCAACCATGCTAATGTATCGGCGGCTTTCTCTAAATGCTTCTCCCGTCGCTGGCGGTTGGCTTCAGCTTCGATTTCTTCGTCTGTGACGATAATCCCACGTTCTTGGGCAACTTGCCAAATCACTTTATTGAACAGAATTTTTTGATAAACTTCCTTAAAAGTCATCTCTCTTTTGAGTAAGTTCACCACTTCCTCTGGTGTAATCACTATGGGATTTGGTTCGTTCATCTCTTCAGAATTGTTGAAAATTCAATCATATACTCATTTTCAAAAATTCTGCACTTTGGCAAATAAAAAAGCAGGAAGTTTATAAAATAGTCAACTTCCTGCTTGAGTTCAATTTGTTGTATAAGTTAGAAATTTATCAAGTATTAGTAATCCTATCTGGGAGGACGAGGATTACAGTTTTTGACAGAAATAAGAACTACAGGTTCTACAATTGATGACAAAATTTCAACGATTACTGAGTCTATTCTCATTTTGACTATTGTGGCTATCAATAGAGTATAAATACTCGAATTAAACTAGCCCTAGTCAGGAAAATTATCTACTTTTCCTCCACCATTTGGAAACTCGACAAAGAGCATTGATTGTGTAAATTTAAGGAAGCCAGCACTCCCAGTTTTACCTGCTCAAATTTCCTGAGAATTGTACTACTAATCGTAATAGTTAATTTGTCACTTTAGTTTTATCAACTGATGACTTCAGCACAAGTTATCAGTTAGGTATATCTCATAGTCGGTGAATCACTGATTTTACTCTGAAAATTGAGTCAGCCAGCTAATTACCCAAGTTTTGAGTCGTTAACTTTAATATATAAGATTCCATTACTGAATATTTGCCATTTTGGCAGAGTTTAGCGGTAAATTCAGCAATTCCTGACAATCAGACCCTCAGTAAGATGGGTTGTTAAAAAAATTCCACACCTTGAAGGTGTGGGAGTAAGTAGCACAAGGTAAATTTAAAGGTTTGTAGTAATAACTTTAGTTCTCCGAAAAGGACTAAAGTCCTTACTACGAACTGAATCTGATACATAATTGTCTAATTATTTATCAGATTCAGTTCACCAGCATTTAGGGATTCTGAATCAAATTGTATGGATTGAGTCTCGTAAATTTTCTGAGCAAACCACGCATCTATACTACCGCCACGAATCTCTGTTTTTTGCTTACCCACTACTTCAAAGTATGCCAAGTCTTTAATCTTACTTAAACAACTAGAGGAAGTATGCGTCTCAGATGATTTACCCATTGTGGCATTACTTGGATGTGATTGTTGCACTCTCCCAGATTCCGAGTTTTCTTTGAGTAGTCGATTATAGGTGCGGTAGGGAATGTAATGTAAAGGGTTATATCCTGCAATCCGCAGCATTAAAACACAAGCCCAAGAATATTTCCCAGCCAAAATTGCTTCAACTACTTTGTCAAATTGCTGAGGATTAACTGCTTTGTTGGGGTTGTTGATGCTTGTAATCTGTTGATTCATAGTGGTTGTTGTCTGGAGAAATACTACTTTGGCTGTGTGATGATTGATACGGCAGTTAAAGCTTGCCGATCGCAATTCAATTAACGTAATGAAAAAGCTGTACTAGCAGATATTGCAGGAATAAATAGCTAGATTAGAGAATGCACACAAAACTTGCTGTGTCTTCGATATGAAGCAAAACTTGTCTTGTTTCATACCTTGAAAAATAAAAGTAAATTTTTTAAGGATATTTAGATAAGTAAGTGCAGATAACATCTGCCAAAAATATACTTGCTGTTTTGTATTAAATAACTGAATGTAAGATGTGGCATTTTCTACAGTTTGGGATATTTCTACCAAAGGTGCTGTTAATTTGACAACGCGATCGCTACTGCTAATTGTTACCCTTTTAATGACTACTTTTAAGTCCTGGCAAACATTATCTGGCTTCATCTTTTAACTGCTCCTTGTCATTGATTTTGACTAGCAGACAAAAGTCTCAATTCTGATTTTGGTAGATACAGTTTTTCGTACTTAACTGTCACTTTTCCCAATTATCTTAACCCTGATATTTTCACTGTATGATATTTTCCTCTGTATAAGAATAAAATACTTATCATCTTCAGTGTTTTTGAGTATGTTACTGAAAACTTATTTATCCATACTCAATATATCAAGTGTGATATTCGTATTTATACTATTTTTTTTCATGAATGTCACCTACGGATCTGGGATTTTAACCATTAAATTTACGGAATATTTTCAATGTGGATTTTTTTGCTGTACTGTTTTTCATATTGAATACTTTTGACTAGGTAATGAGGGGTTTAACCCCTCGCCCGTCGTGCATTTGAGACTTTAAACCCACTAAGAAAATTTACCACTAAATAGGGTTATAAGCAACAATTAAAATTCAGAATTAATACTGTATAAAAGCTCATTGAATAACTTTTTGGGTGAGGGGTCAAACCCTTTTTCACTGATTGAATGTAATCGTAATTGCTTTTGAGGCAGTAAGCAGCCGATAAGAAGAGGAAGAATAACGTTAATTTAATTTTCTTGTGATGTCACTTATTGATTTGCCAGATACCGTCTTTGCTAAATAAATGAGTAGCATGGAGATACGTAACTATTCGGTAGCAGACAACTGATGCAGAATGTAGATATAGACCACTTTTTAATGATTATTAATTATCTATTTACACAAAAATAAAATAAAAATAAAATTTGCCTTTAAAAACGAACAAATATGTATTCAGTATCAGTATTATTCAATTTATCCAAAAAACTTTTAGGGAAAATGTTGAGTCATTAGTCATTAGTCATTAGTTATTGATAGTTCTTCTACCTTATCTACCTTGTCTCCCAGTCCCCAATACTTCGACAAGCTCAGTACAAGTCCCCAGTCCCCAGTCCCCAATCACTCTTCAATTTTGAATTTTGAATTTTGAATTTTGAATTGATAAGTCCCCAATCCCCAACCCCTACCTCGCTGCTAACTGATGATAAATACCTGCAATGTTCATCAGTTGTTCGTGTGTGCCTTGCTCAATAATCATGCCTCTGTCTAGGACTAAGATATAGTCGGCATGGCGCACACTGGCAGCGCGATGAGAGATGATAAATGTAGTGCGGTTTTGAGTGATGAGGGCTAAATTATCGTGCCAGTCGGCTTCGGTTTCGATATCGGAGTTAAAAGTTACTTCATCCAAAATCAAAATTTTGGGGTTTCTAATTAAGGTGCGGGCGATCGCAATTTTTTGTTTTTGTCCTACGGAAAGCCCTAAACCCCTTTCACTAACTTTTGTATCGTAACCAAAAGGTAATGCTTGAATAAACTCATGGGCGTTAGCCAACTTGGCAGCCGCAATGGCTTGTTCTCGGCTAAACTCTGGATCATGTAAGGTAATGTTTTCTAAAATTGTCCCAGAAAACAGAAACACATCTTGTAATACTAGTCCCAATTGACTCCGCAGGGATTGGGTAGACATGATGGCTGTATCATGATCATCAATGAAGATTTTGCCCGATGTGGGTGTGTATAAGCCTGCAAGTACATGACCTAAAGTAGTTTTACCAGCACCACTATGGCCGATAATGCCAATAATCTGTTCTGGTTTGGCAATAAAGGAAATATTTTGCAGAATTTCGCGTTCTGGTTGGTCATGATAGTGAAAAGAGACATTTTCTAACCTTACCTCCCCATCAATAGGAGGCATTACCAACAGTGTGGTTTGCTGATTTTCTTCTGCACCGGCTGCAAACACATCATTGAGTCTTTCGACTGCAATTAGCACTTGTTGAAATTCATCCCATAATCCCACCAAGGCTAAAACTGGGTTAGTAATACTACTAATTAGTAGATTAAAGGCGACAAATTGACCAAGGGAGATTTGTTTTCCCATGACTAGTGTCACCCCAAACCATAAAATCAGGGTGCTACTGATATGGTTAATTAAGCTGCGGGTTAGCTGTAACCGATTAGCTAATTTTTGTCCCTGCAACCGCGCTTTTAACATTTTCAAGAAGCGTTCTTCCCAATACTTTTGCAGTCCCCGTTCGGCTGTGGCGGTTTTGACGGTGGTAATCCCACTAATCATATCGACAATTGCTGTTTGTTGTCCGGTGGATTCTTGCCAAACTTCTCTGGATGCTTGCTTAATATAAGGACTGACACCTAACGCAAAAAATGCGATCGCTAAAATCCAACTTAATACCAACAAAGTTAATTGCCAGTTGTAGGAAATCATCAACCCCAGATAAATGATGACCATCAAAGCATCGATAGTTGCACCAATTGCCCGACGAGTAATAAATTGTTGAATTCTTTGATTTTCTTGGACGCGACTGACAATATCTTCTACGGAACGAGTAGCAAAAAACTGCAAGGGTAATTGCAAGGTGTAGTGAATAAAACTGCCAATGAGATTGAGGTCAAGACGACTGGCTAAATAATCAAGTAAGTATTGATGTTGCACCGTTAAGATGTTTCGCCAAATCCCTAAACATAGGTAAGCAATGGCGAAGACATTTAATGTATCTAAATTCTTACTGGGGATGAATTGGTCAATAACAATTTGTGTACAAAGAGGTGCAGCTAGTCCGAATATCTGAATTAAGAGGGAAGCGAGAATAACTTGCTTGAGTAACTTTCGGTAATGCCACAATATTTGCCCATAGCGACCTAATGAGACTTTCTCACTTTTGAGGGCATAAAAAACATCAGTAGGATTTAATAACAGAGCATAACCCGTCCAATTTGCCGTAAATTTGGCACGTTTTAGCCATCGTTTACCCAAAGCAGGGTCAGAAATTAAGATGCGATCGCCTTTAATTTGCCACACTACTATATAGTGAATGCCTTGCCAGTGGGCAATCCACGGGTTAGTTTGCCATTCTAATTTATTTAAACTAGCGCGGACTGGTAGGACATCGTAACCCAAAGTTTGGGCGGTGTTGGCTAAACTTTCTAAAGTTGCACCTAATCTATCCACTTGGGCTAACTGACGTAGGGTAGGGAAACTTAAGCGTTTACCCCAATACTGACTAATCATCGCCAAACAAGCCACCCCACAATCAGATAAACTCTGTTGCTGAATGAAGGGATAAGTAAACCAAAACCTGCGTTTTACCTCTTGTTGGGGAAAGTCAATTCCCTCTTCCCCATTCCCTGTTCCCTGTTCCTCGTTAACAACTTCACTATCTGCTTTGGGATGATGTGTATGATTTTCCGGCACTGACACATTCGTAATTGGCGGTAGGAGAATTTTAGTTTTACTCTCCGTCGTTTTCGCCACTGGTTTGGCTGCTACGGCTGGATGATGATTAATCCAGAAATTAGGTGCTAAAGCCTTGGCTGTATCCCAATTTTCTATAGATAGGTAGTAAACTAACAAATCTGTTTGCGCCTTCCCGTCTGGTGGTGTCAGTTCTGGATATCCCCAACTATCACCCATCGCCGGGGTTAAACTCCCTACAGATATAGACTCGACTTGACCACGCGCTAGCCAAAATCGTCCAGCTTCTGGGGGTGTAGCGGTTGATAAAGGTGTATCGGCGGGGATTTGTTTAGTGGTTAATAAAGGTGATAATTCTCGCAGTGTGGTGCTTTTGAGTGAGTGTAAATCAGTGTAGCTTTTGAAGAAAATTAGCGTTTGGCGTTCATTAGCTAACTGCTGTAAATAATCTTCTAGTTGGGGTATACGTTCTAACCATTGTTCTAGTTCGGTGACAGAGATTTGCACCAGACTACCAGGACTTGCTGCGATCGCTCGATATGGTAAACAATGATGCCAAAATAAATAATCTCCCCCAAAAACTTGTCCATCTAACAATAATTGAGTCGAAACTTCCCGCCCTAACTTGTGATTCAAACTCAACAACCGGACTCGGCCTTGACAAACCAAAGAAACAATATTATTACTATCTACAACTTCCCCACCTAAACTATAGGTAGCCAACTCATCACCTAGCTGGAACTCCCGCACCATCCAAGCTTGGCTAAACTCCGTTACTAGACTCGTATCCCCTGCAACTAACCTCAGCAATTTGAGGATAGGCGCGACTGGAGTGGAAGATGGCTGATTGCTAGCATATTGATTCAGCCCTCCCGAAACTCTTAACGGCGAAGAGGGGTTCATGGTTTAACTTCAGATTGGTGTGTAAACTCTTGGTTGGATTTAGCTCAAAGTTGCCAATGTCAAAAATTCGTGTTGATTTGAATCATGAAAATTAGTTCATTTCAACAGTTCATTATTCATACAATCCTGCGATTTTTTCACAAGAATTGCTTTGTGATTACTCTTGATAAGACTTATGTAACCAACATTTGGCAAAATGATTTTTTCACCACAAGCCAATCATAAATAAATCAGCAATTTGACATAAAAGCCGACTTATTTTTGAATTGATCTGAGTGGCATTCAGGGTGACTTGCCAATTTTATCAAATTTTCACGAATTCTTTAACCAGTGTTCATAAACTTAGCTTTGGGTATCTGGTGGCTGTTCATTAGGAAGTTAAGCGCAAAATCAAAACTGAGTAATTTGCCAGAAGCCTATATCTATTTTGTTAATCGGTATCGGAATTATTACCACAGTGTTTCTACTAAAAACTTGTTAAAAGTAATTTTTCCACTCCTTAAATGTTCACTAAAAACTAAATTTTGCGGTTTTTAGTAATATCCTAATTGGGTCGATTAACAGGGCTATCCACACACAAAATAACTTTTATTTGTGAGAATTGAGAGTTTTCTTAACCTAGTTACCTTTTCCCGTTATTGATTACATAACCGGAAAATCAAACCAAAAATTGTGAATGCTTTTTATTTTTTCTAGATAGAATTCTACCCAAGAGAGAGATACTAAAGCATTTAAAACAGCTATTATGTATCCTAAGCTACAGATTTTCGCAGATATGGCTAACTAATTGCAGTAAAGTTGCCAAGATAGCTGTCACCCCTCATGAAGTTGTTTGACTTCTGTAATTCAGTCAGCAAAACCATCAAGGAAAGTCTGAATTTTTCACAATAGCAAATTTAGCCTTTTCCAACGGTGATTTCGACAGCAGAGAGCAAGATAAACTTAATTAAAAATTTATATTTTACGTCTAATGTGAATTAAAATCGGGTAATTCCGTAAACATTTGTAGGGGCGGGTTCACCAAAATCATCGTTAATTGTTCATGATATTTGATTAACCCGCCCCTACCGAGTCTCATTAGCTCCCAGCATCGGCTATTTTTTGGATATCTAAGGTTTTTCTAATTCACATCAGGCGTATTTTGCCTAGTTGAGACTTCCTAGACTAGAGGCATGGGGATTCTACAGTCATCGACTTAGGATCATGTCCGGTGTAGTTTTTGTAGACTTCTACTGGTGATTTTAATTCCCTTTTTCCCTAAAATGAACTAGCACCGACGGGTAAAGAGAAGCAACTGGCGTGGAGAAAACCACCTCTGGCTTAGATACCGCAAGCAGGACTTTTTCATTCGCTTGTATTGGGTGGGGTTTAAATCCCCGCCCAAAACCTGTCCTGTTCCCCGTTAAGTAACTTCCTGCATATTTTTCACAATCTTTGTGACCAAATTTCTGGGGATAAATCTCACCATTTCTGCCAGCATTTTATTTTTCAACCCAGGGATAGACACAGTTTTACCTTTCATTAAGGCACGATAACCGATTTTTGCAACTGTTTCTGCATCCATCATATTATTACTTTCTATTTGCCTAGCACCTGCAAGTCCTGTGCGTTTATGAAAAGCTGATTCTGTTGGGCCAGGACAAAGGGCGGTTACAGTTACACCTGTATTTTCTAATTCACTTGCTAGTGCTTGGGAAAAAGATAAAATATAAGCTTTGGTGGCAAAATAAACCGCCATTAATGGGCCTGGCTGGAAAGCAGCAGCAGAAGCAAGATTTAATATCTTACCATCACCTTTTCTGATCATATCTTTAAGGAATAACTTAGTTAGATGAGTCAGAGTTACTAAATTTACTTGCAGCATTTCTAGTTCAGTATTCAAGTTGGTTTCACTAAATAAACCATGAATACCAAATCCAGCATTATTTACTAAAACATCAATCTGAATAGACTCGTGTTGTAACTCTGAAAAAATATCTTCCGGTGCAGTCTTGATAGATAAATCCTTAACTATTGGTTTTACCCAAATGTCAAATTGATGTCTAATTTTCTCAGTAACATCCGCTAGCTGTTGCGGCATGATATCTACTAATACAAGATTATAGTTATTCTGGGCAAAAATATATGCCAATTCATAACCAATCCCGTTAGCAGCTCCTGTAATCAGAACTGTTTGTTTGTATTGATGTGATTTTTTCATGAGAAAAAATGTGTAAATTATACGTAATTGACTTGGTCTGTCTAAAATTTATGCAAAACAGTCTTGGAACAAAACACAGATAATTAGCATCCTAAGCATATTGGTAAATGTAAGTTAAAAATTTTATTTTTTAACTCATCAAAACCAGTAATTAATCTCCTCTTTTCTAAATATATTTCCATGACTATAAAGCTGTTGTATATCGCAAGACAAACTGCGAAACTCACAAAGTTATCGTTTGCCAACAGTAAATTAAATTAATACCCAGGTAGTATTCTGGAAATCTCTAGGATGATTTTCCGCTTTCTAGATGTCATCCAGATAGAAAATGCGCTAAAATAGCCTGTTTTTCAAATATTAGATGTTAGTTGAAAGCTGCGATCGCTACAACTTCTCAAAACCTCTGATATCAAAATCCAGTTTAATTATGAACATATCTTAAACCGCACATTTATATAAGTAAAAATCATAAACATGTAATTAAAATTACATACTTATAGCGGTTGTTAACCTAGTAAAGCACACAGTTCATGATGGCTACTTAACAGCCGATAAATATCATTTAAATAAACTTGCTTAAAAGCAATTTGACTTGCTTTTACAAATCTAGATAACTCCTTGCACCAAGAGGGATTGCTGCATATATTGCAAATTTTGTCGCAATAGTGTTATATTTATTTACATAAAGTTACAAAAATATAAAAAAGAGGTTAATTATGACAATCCTAGTTGCAGTAATACTTTTAGGTTGGGTAGCAGCTTCCGTACTAGGCACTTTAGCCTACTTCTTGGGAGAACAGAAAAAACCCATCCACGAAAGAAACTGGCGTTCTGAATCTTTTGAAAAATTAGCGAAATCGATTACAGGTGCAGACATAGACTATAGCGATCGCACCCCCGCCTATGCTATGGATGCTTACACTAGCCGCAATTTACCTCAATAGTTCTAGTGGACAGCAATAATAAAACCCCCAGCGTTAATTACTGGGGGTTTTGTTTTTTAGGGGTGTAAGGGTATGAGGGTGTAGGGGAGAAAAAATCACTCAGCACTCACCACTCAGCACTCACTACTCAGCACTTACAAAGGACGATAAACCCGATAATTGATATTAGGGAAAATATTGTCCATTAATTCGACTTTTTCTAACCAACCACTATCGATTTTGCCGAGTTTCACATCTTCATAGAGTTTATTAAAGCGCATCAAGTGCGATCGCGTCCGTCTCACCGCATAGGGAACCATTGTTCCTGTCCGCATAATAAACGCCCAGTCTGAAGATTGCGCCAATAGTAATTCCCTTGCGGCTTGATTTAAAGCCTTCCAGCCTAATTCATCCTCTGGTTCTAATTGGGAGATTTCAATCATCCGTTCCGCAGCTTTATGCAGATGGGGGTAAATCCAAGCATTGGTATCATTCAACCAATACTCATGAAAACCTTTGTAACCCCAACTGGACTGGGAAGGACGACACACTTGTTGAGTCGGTTCAGCCCGTAAATAATCAGCCAAGTGGGTCATTTGATAAGTCCCTTGGTCATACCAAGACTTGCGGAACAGGTAATCAATAAACCAAGGGCCTTCATACCACCAATGACCGAATAATTCCGCGTCGTAAGGCGAAACAATAATCGGTGGACGCTGCATAATGCCATAGAGATGTTCTGCTTGTCTTTCGCGGTTATACATAAAGTTAGCCGCGTGTTCTGCCGCCTTTTCTCTTGCCCAATAAGGATCATAAAGTGCCTTATCAGATAAACCTAAACCGCGTCCGGTGATTTTGTGATACTTAATCCCCGTATTTTTACGCTGACCGTTGGGCATAATGTAGGGCTTGATGTACTCATACTCAGCTTCCCAGCCTAAATCTTTGTAAAATTCCCGATATTCCGCCGCACCAGGATAACCCACCTCAGAAGACCATACCTGCTGAGAAGATTCATGATCTCGACCAAAAGCCGCCACACCAGTTTCTGTAAAAATTGGTGCGTAAGTACCAAAGCGGGGACGGGGACGCGCATACAAAATACCATGTCCATCGGTGAGGAAGTAACGCAACCCAGCATCAGCTAGCATCCGTTCTAAACCTTCATAGTAAGCGCATTCCGGCAACCAAATTCCTTTCGGTGGACGACCAAAAGTTTCTTCGTAGTGTTCACAAGCTACCTGAATTTGCGCCCACACCGCTTGCGGATACATTTTCATCAACGGTAAATAGCCGTGAGTTGCACCACAGGTAATAATTTCGAGATTATTACTTTCTTGGAACTGTTTAAAAGCCGTCACCAAATCGCCATTGTAGCGTTCCCACATCTGGCGCGCTTCGTTAAACTCGGTGGCGTAGTGTTCCGCCAAATAACGCATATGCCCATTGTGGATATTGCGTTCAGCTTCCAGTTCTATAAGTTCTTCTAATTGTGCTAAATGTGCATCGTAGCGTTCTTGTAATAATGGATCACGCAGCATTGACACCAATGGAGGTGTCATACTCATCGTGATTTTAAAGTCGATACCGTCTCGCTTTAAGCCTTCAAATACTTTTAATAAGGGGATGTAAGTTTCTGTAATAGCTTCATAAAGCCATTCTTCTTCCAACACATAATCACTTTCTGGGTGACGCACGAAGGGTAGATGTGCATGAAGTACAAGCGCGACGTAGCCAATAGCCATAATTTTCTGGGGTGATTCTTATAAATTGAAGGTCTAGGGAGTAGGCAGAAATTAACAATATTTTAAGACCTTCTGGGGATCGTAGCAGATGAGTAATTTCAGCAAATTAAATATCAAGAAAGGGAACGGGGAACAGGGAACGGGAAACAGGGGGAGAACCCTATAAATAAATTTAGGGGCTGGGAAATGCTGTTATTCTTCATCATGATATAAATCTTGTAAACCTTGCACTTGAGTGCGTCGGGAAGTTCGACGATATTTTTTACTTTCTAGTTTGGGTTCGTATTGGCTTTGACCTTTGCCTTTGGTTTTGCGCTTTAAGGTCGATTCGGGATCGGCTTGTTGTTGGAGTTGTGTTTGTCTGGCGATCGCTTCTGCTAAAAACTCTAGATAATGTTCATAGCGTTCCCAATCACCCCGCACAGCACAATCTGGTTCATCTCGATGTAAACAATCATTAAATTTACAGTGAGCATGGGCGAGGCTTTCACTGGCTTCAGGGAAGTAATGTACTAATTCTTCGGGACTACAATCTAAATCAGGCTGATTAAAGCCTGGGGTGTCTGCGAGTAAACCGCCGCTAGGTAACTCAAATAATTCTACGTGGCGTGTGGTGTGACGACCACGAGCTAATTTCCCGGAAACTTCGCCCACGCGCAGGTTGATATCGGGAATCAGCGCATTAATTAAGCTCGATTTACCCACGCCAGAAGGGCCAGCCACAACGGTGATTTTTTGGCTGAGATGTTTTGCTACTTCTGCAATATGCGTTTGCTGCTGGACGCTGATAAATAGGGGTTCATATCCCCAACTTAACAGGCGATCGCGAATTGCTGCTTGCTCTGGGGGTGTAACTAAATCGCTTTTATTTAGGCATAACACCACATCTAAACCCGTAGATTCTGCCTTTATTAAAAATCGGCTGAGTTGGTAAGGTTCTAAGGGAGGGTCAGCCACTGCAAAAACCAGCAGGATTTGGTTCGCATTGGCGATTGGTGGTCGGTCTAATTCAGTTTGACGGGGTAAGACCTCCGCGATCGCTCCTCGTTCTCCAGACCAATCTGGCTCTTCTACAATCACGCGATCGCCCACCATCACCTGCTGGCCGATTTTTTTCAACCGAGTCCGACGAGTACATAGGAGGAAGGGGGGATTGGGGATTGGGGATTGGGGACTGGGTACTAGGGAGTCTAAATCAATTTTCTCCCCTGCACCCCTGCACCCCTGCACCCCTGCCTCAAAATCTAGCTGTACCTTGTAGAAATTCGCCTGTACGGCTAACACCGTACCCAAAAACTGTCCAGTAGTACCAACTTTCATTAGGCGTTTACAGGACGGCGAACTAACAAAGAAAAATAGCCAGCACAATCGGTAATTTTTTCTACTTGATAACCGGCCATTGTCAAACTATCGGGGACTTGCTCAATTGGCTCACCAGGGTCTAACCATACCTCCAGCAAAGTACCAGGGGACATTTGCTCCAAACGGAGTTTAGTCCGCACAAAATTAATCGGGCAAGGAGTGCCGCGCAAATCTAGTTGAGCATCAGGAGTTGATAGAGAAGATAACTTCATTACTTAAACAGATTTCCCAAAAAACCTTCTAAACCGCCTTTACCGGTACGGTCTCCCTTAATTTTAGCCAGCTTCTCTAACAATTCTCTCTCCTCTGGTGTCACCTTGGTAGGAATATCAATTAACACCGTTAACAGATGATCCCCACGGCTCACGGGATTACCCAAGCGGGGTACACCACGATTTTCTAATTTCATCACCGTATTGGGTTGAGTCCCGGCCGGGATAATTAACTCTACTGGGCCATCTACCGTGTTAACTTCCAAACGACAGCCCAAAATCGCTTGTAAATAGCTCACCTTAATTTCTGAGAGGATGTTAATGCCATCGCGCTGAAATTCCTCATCCTCATTGACGAACAAATACACGTACAAATCCCCTGGTGGGCCACCGCGTTGACCGGCATCACCTTCTTGGGATATGCGTAAACGTGTACCGTTATCAACACCTGCGGGAATGGTGATTTTCAGTTTTTTGGTAATTTGATTAGTACCTTTACCATCACAGGTATCACACTTATCTTCAATGACCATCCCTGTACCGTTACAGGTGGGACAAGTGGATACTTGAGTAAAACTACCGAAGGGGGTTCTCGTCACACGCCGCACCTGACCAGAACCGCTACAAGTGGAACAAGTGCGGGGGCGAGTTCCAGGTTTTGCACCAGAACCAGCACAGGTTTCACAGGTTTCTAAATGGGAAATGCGAATTTCCTTTTCGCCGCCAAAAACTGCTTCCCGAAAATCTAACTTTAAGTCTAGCCGTAAATCATCGCCTCGCGCTGGCCCGCTACGCCGTCTTTGCGTGGGGCCACCCATACCACCAGCAAAACCACTAAAAATACTTTCAAAGATATCGGCAAAACCGCCCATATCTCCCATATCTTGGAAACCTACACCAGCACCAGAAACTCCTTCAGGCCCAAAGCGATCGTAACGCGCGCGGGTTTCTGGCTCGGATAGGACTTCGTAAGCACGGTTAATTTCTTTAAATCGTTCCTCCGCACCAGATTCTTTGTTCACGTCTGGGTGATACTTCCGGGCGAGACGACGATAAGCCTGTTTGATTTCTTCCTTGTCAGCGTCACGAGAAACGCCAAGAACTTCATAGTAGTCGCGGGCCATATAGCAAAGGTAAAAGTGAGGACGGATAGATAATTAAAGCAGCAGACACCAATAGGGCGGCTGGCTATCAGCTAGGCAGAAGGTAGACGTTAACTTATTTTAATAATTGATTTTACCTTTTACCTTTTACAAAAATCACCAGCAAATAGCAAGTTAAGAGAGCTTTTCTTGATTCAACAAAAGAAAGCTACTGAATCTGAGAGTCAGAGAACAACAGCTGAGATTTGTGACTCACAAACTTGGCTGTCTCTTTTACAATTGTGCTACGTACCATGAAAAAAGCCTGCCCATAAACTAGAGGGGCTAGCCGCACCATCAGGTGTGGAAAACCCCCCTTGCGAGGTATTGGCTATTGGGGATTAGTGATTAGGGATTGGGGGATTGGGAATTAGGGATTGTATTCAATCCGAATATGTTCCGTTAATCTCCGTCAATCTCAAATTTAGAGAACGAGGAGGATCTATATAAAAGGTTTATTACCCAGTCCCCATTCCCCTATCCCTAATCTATCGCTTCATAATCAGCTTGTGCTGTGCTTTCCTCATCAAAATCAAAATTAAATTGCGGGATCAGAGTCCCATTCATCGGATGTTCCATTTCGGGAGGTAACGCATCCCCGGCGATCGCATCTATTGTCTCATCGCCTTGACCGCCTGCGCGTTGGTAGACATCCGCGCCAATTGCAAACAGAGTTTGTTGGAAGTCTTCTAGACACTGTTGAAACTCTTTGAGGGAGATCGCAGGATTTGTCATCACACTCTGAAGTAGAGCGACTTTTTCGTTGGCGAGAACTTTCATCTGCTCCCCAATCAGTTGTCCGTTATCTTTGATAGTCGCTTCATAACTAGACAACAGATTGTCGGCTTGGTTTTTGAGTTCCACCAGTTCTTTGCGTCTTTTATCTTCTTCGGCAAAAACTTCGGCTTCTTGACGCATCCGTTCTATTTCGGTGTTACTCAATCCACCTGTATTGGTAATACGAATGCTCTGTTCTCTACCTGTGCCTTTATCTTGGGCTGCAACCTTGAGGATACCGTTAACATCGATTTCAAAGGATACCTCAATTTGCGGTACACCACGGGGGGCTGGCGGAATTCCGGCTAAGAGGAATTTGCCGAGACTTTTATTATCTCTTGCCATTGCCCGTTCACCTTGGAGGACATGAATTTCTACAGAAGTTTGACCATCCACGGCGGTAGAAAAGACTTGCGATTTGCTGGTGGGAATTGTGGTGTTACGTTCGATGATTTTGGTGAAGACTTCGCCCAAAGTTTCAATTCCCAAAGATAGAGGTGTGACATCCAACAGCAAAAGATTATCAACCTCGCCACCCAAAACACCTGCTTGAATAGCTGCACCCAAAGCTACAGCTTCATCGGGGTTCACGGAACGATCTGGAGTTTTGCCGTTAAAAAATTTAATCAGGGCGTTTTGGACAGCCGGAATGCGAGTAGAACCGCCTACTAGAATAATTTTGTTGATATCTTGGGCTTTGAGGTCAGCATCTTTGAGGGCTTGAATCATTGGTTGGATGGTAGCTTCAATTAAAGATCCCACCAATTCTTCAAATTTAGAGCGGCTCAGTTCCATTTCTAGATGCTTTGGCCCACTTGCATCAGCCGTAATAAAAGGCAAGTTAATGGAGGTACTGACCATACTAGAGAGTTCTATTTTGGCTTTTTCTGCGGCTTCTCGGAGTCGTTGCAGTGCCATTTTATCTTGAGCTAGATCGATGTTGTCTTGTTGTTGGAAGCGTTCAATCATCCAATTGACAATACAACTATCAAAGTCATCACCACCTAATTGATTATTGCCACTGGTAGCTTTGACTTCAAACACCCCATCCCCTAGTTGCAGGATAGAGACATCGAACGTTCCGCCACCTAAGTCAAAAACTAAAATCAGCTGCTCTTGGTCTTGCTTATCTAAGCCAAACGCTAAAGCCGCAGCTGTCGGTTCATTGATAATTCTTAATACTTCTAAACCAGCAATAGTTCCAGCATCTTTAGTGGCTTGTCGTTGAGCATCGGTGAAATATGCTGGTACGGTAATTACGGCTTGCGTGACAGTTTCGCCCAAGAAATTTTCTGCATCTTGCTTGAGTTTTTGCAAAATCATGGCAGATATTTCTTGGGGCGTGAAATTTTTATTGCGAATCTGCACATCAACAGTTTCGTCTCGACCTTTGACACAGTTATAAGGGACGCGATCGCGCTCTGATTCCGTGTCATCCCAACGACGACCGATAAATCTTTTAATACTAAAAACTGTGTTTTCTGCGTTAGTGACAGCTTGGCGTTTGGCTAATTGACCGACCAAGCGATCGCCACTTTTACCAAATCCCACAATACTTGGAGTAGTTCTTCCGCCTTCGGAATTGGCGATGACAATTGGCTGTCCACCTTCTAAAACCGCAACACAACTATTTGTAGTGCCTAAGTCGATTCCAATAACTTTTCCCATATTAAGGTATTTTTACTGACTGCTGTTGCCGTAATGCTACATGCGCGGACAACCTTGAGGCAAAAGACGGAGATTTAGGGGTGCAACGCTGGAGGAATTTAGGAAAGGAAATTTCCGATTATGCCTAATACCAGGTTTTACCAATCTTCAATCGCCAGTTAGTTGCCAGTTCCCAATACCCAACACTGAGCAATGCTCGCCTCCACTATAATCCAGGCACTATTGGTCAGTGAGGCGAGCAAATACAGCAATTAACTGTCGGCTGGACTCGACTGACTTTCTGGTGCAGGTGGTGCATCTTCCTTGGGAGCAGCCACTTTCACCATCGAATGGCGCAAAACGCGATCGCCCAAGTAATATCCGCGCACTAACTCTTCTAACACTGTTCCTTCAGGATGTTCATCCGTAGGTTCGCGCATTACTGCTTCATGAAGGTTGGGATCAAATTCTTGACCTTCGGGACGCATTGGTGATACACCCAGTCGCTTCAGGGAATCTACCAGTTGTTTATAGACACCTTGATAACTTTTATGAATCGTCATCTCACCTTCAGTTTGCGGTTTCAGGTGCGCTCTTGCCCGTTCAAAATTATCAACTACGGGCAGTAACTCCATAATTGTGTTGCGCTTTACCTGCAAATCTAACTCTTCTTTTTCTTTTTGTGTACGTTTACGGTAATTTTCAAAATCAGCCGCAATTCTCATGTATTGCGTACTACGTTCTTCCAGTTGCGCTTTGAGTAAATCAATTTGCTGATTTAATTCTGCCAAGGCGGCTGTTTCGACCTGAATTGTTTCTGGTGCAGCGAAGTTATTTTCTTCTGTGAGTACAGTGTCTCCCGATACATTATTGGGGGCTGCCACTTGCTCAGTAACCTCGCTGCCAGATTCGTGAGAATTGATTGGGGCTTGGGAGTCGCTCATCATTGCTTGATTTACCTCTGTTGATTCACCCAACGGCTGGCTTGTATTGTTGACCTGTTTATTTTCGTCCATCATTATCTAAGTCTACTCATCCCTGGTGTGGTTTACGGTAGAATTTCGCCACAAGTACCAACCATTTTGATCAATGGCTGTACACTCTGGCTGATGTTTGACCGCAATTTCGCCAGAAATGCTTTTACAGTCATCTTATTTTGACAAATGGTGAACAGACCTTCTAGGTGTGAGAAACCGAAATTAGTCAATAGTCAATAGTCAATAGTCATTAGTCATTAGTCAACAGTCATTAGTTTCTCTTCCCTTGTCTCCCCAGTCCCCAGTCCCCATTCCCCAGTCATTCTTCAATTTTGAATTTTGAATTTTGAATTTTGAATTTAGTTAGTCCCCAATCCCCAATCCAGACATTTTAAAGTTTTCACCTGAATTTACTTAGTCTTAATGAAAATTATTTAGCTCAGGTTGGGAATACTCTAAGCAGAGGTTTTCCCTACTCATTGCTCATCTATGACTCAATCCTCTCCGCAACGGCGCAGTACCGCTCTCACGACAAGAACGGAGTTTTCGCCTTTTGGTAGTAAATTAGTACAGTCTGGTTATGTCAATACTGACCAGATGAGGCAAGCGTTGATTGAAAGTCGCAAGTCTGGTAGACCATTGACAGACGTGCTAGAGTCAATCACCGGGCGACAATTATCACCTGAGTTTCTTAGACAATACAAGAAACAACAATTATTTGAACTGAAGATACTATACGGTGTTGAATTCCTTGATCCGGAAGCCAACAATGTCGGCGATACAATGGTGGGTCAACTGATAGAATCCCTGATTCCAGTTGATATCTGCCGTCGTCATCGTTTAGTACCCTTATCAAAAAATGATCAACAAAATCCACCTTACATTCTGGTGGCAATGGTTGATCCAGATAACTTAGAAGCGTCTGATGACCTGAATCGTATCTTGCGCCCCCAAGGTTTAGCACTAAAGCGCATGGTAATCACCCAGGAGGATTATCAGCAACTGATCAATCAATATCTGGATGATTTGGCTGTCCGACAAAAACACATAGAACAAGAAAAATTTACAGATATTAATCAGGATTTAGAAAACCTCAGCAATCTCAACCTGGAAGATGCCCCAGAAGAAATGGAGGCGGATTTAGGGGCGGCGATGAAGGGTGCAGAGGATGCGCCAGTAATTAATCTGGTGAACCGCATTCTGGCGAAAGCTTTGCATGAGAAGGTTTCTGATATCCACATTGAACCCCAAGAAGAGAATTTGCGGATTCGTTTCCGTAAGGACGGGGTGTTGCGGGAGGCTTTTGATCCTCTACCGAAGAAAATCATTCCGGCAGTCACAGCCCGCTTTAAAATCATCTCCAACTTAGATATTGCAGAAAGACGTTTACCTCAAGATGGACGGATTCGCCGGATGTTTGAGGGACGCAAGGTAGACTTTCGGGTAAATACCCTACCCAGTCGCTATGGGGAAAAGGTGTGTCTGCGAATTTTGGATAACTCTTCCACCCAGTTGGGATTGGATAAGTTAATTACTGATCCAGAAACTCTGAATATTGTCAAAGACATGGTCAGTAAGCCTTTCGGATTAATCTTGGTAACGGGGCCGACTGGTTCTGGTAAAACTACTTCGCTGTATTCTGCACTTTCGGAAAAGAACTCTCCTGGTATTAACATCAGTACGGTAGAAGATCCGATTGAGTACAGTTTGCCAGGGATTACTCAAGTCCAGGTAATTCGGGAGAAAGGACTAGATTTCGCCACTGCATTACGGGCGTTTTTGCGACAAGACCCCGATGTGCTGCTGGTGGGGGAAACAAGAGATAAAGAAACAGCCAAAACAGCGATTGAAGCTGCTTTGACTGGTCACTTAGTATTAACTACTTTACACACAAATGATGCTCCTGGCGCGATCGCTCGTTTGGGAGAAATGGGTATTGAACCATTCATGGTGTCAAGTTCTCTAATTGGGGTATTAGCACAACGTCTAGTGCGGCGTGTTTGTTCTGATTGTAAGATTGCCTATACTCCCACACCAGAAGAATTAGCCCGTTATGGGATGTCTGCTTCCCAAGAAGTTAACGTCACCTTCTATAAGGCTAATACTGTACCATCAGAGGCGATCGCGGAAGCTAAAAACAAAAATCAGCTTTGCCCCAGCTGTAACGGTGTCGGCTACAAAGGCCGTTGTGGTGTTTATGAAGTCATGCGGGTGACTGAACAGCTACAAACTTTAATCAACGAAGAAGCACCCACAGAACGCATCAAAGAGGTAGCTGTGGAAGAAGGTATGAAAACCTTGCTGGCTTACAGCTTAGACCTAGTACGCCAAGGTTCTACCACCTTAGAAGAAGTAGAACGGGTGACATTCACAGACACAGGTTTAGAAGCTGAATTAAAAGCTAAACGCAAGAGTGGACTGACCTGTCGCAGTTGTAACGCCGTTTTACAACCAGAATGGCTCGATTGTCCCTACTGTATGACACCTCGGTTTGAAGACTAGTCAAAGAAGGAGAGGAAACACACCAAAGATGTTTCCCCTATACCCTGACACCCTTATACCCCTATACCCTTTTTGCATTTTGAATTGGAGTGCAGCGAACCTATGGAAATGATGATTGAAGACTTGATGGAGCAAATGATTGAAATGGGTGGTTCGGATATGCACTTATCTGCCGGTTTACCACCCTATTTCCGGATCAGTGGTAAGCTCACACCCATTGGAGATAATGTCTTGAGCGCAGAGCAATGCCAAAGACTAATTTTTAGTATGCTCAATAATACCCAGCGCAAAACCCTAGAACAAACCTGGGAATTGGACTGTTCCTATGGTGTCAAGGGTTTAGCTCGTTTTCGGGTAAACGTTTATAAAGAGCGTGGTGCATATGCTGCTTGTTTGCGCGCTCTGAGTTCTAAAATCCCTAATTTTGAGAAATTAGGTTTACCAGATGTAGTCAGAGAAATGTCTGATAAACCCAGAGGGTTAATTTTGGTGACAGGCCCTACAGGTTCTGGTAAAACAACCACTCTAGCGGCAATGATTGATTTAATTAACCGCACTAAAGCCGAACATATCTTAACAGTAGAAGACCCCATTGAATTTGTCTACGAACCAATTAAAAGTTTAGTCCACCAACGGCAATTGGGTGAAGATACTAAGAGTTTTGCTAATGCCTTGAAAGCTGCCCTTCGGGAAGATCCAGATATCATTCTGGTGGGGGAAATGCGGGATTTAGAAACAATTTCTTTGGCAATTTCTGCCGCAGAAACAGGACACTTAGTATTTGGTACATTACACACCAGTTCCGCCGCTCAAACTGTTGACCGGATTATTGACGTTTTTCCCCACGAAAAACAAACCCAAGTACGGGTGCAATTATCGAACTCTTTAGTAGCAGTATTTAGTCAAACCTTAGTACCGAAGAAAAATCCTAAACCGGGTGAATATGGACGGGTAATGGCGCAGGAAATCATGATTGTTACTCCCGCTATTTCTAACTTAATTCGTGAAGGGAAAACATCACAGATTTACTCTGCAATTCAAACAGGTGGTAAATTGGGAATGCAAACTTTAGAAAAAGTTTTAGCAGATTACTACAAAGCAGGCACAATTTCTTTTGAAGCTGCAATGTCTAAAACTTCTAAACCAGATGAAATTCAACGCCTCATTGGTACTGCTCCCCCACAAGCCGCAGCAGGTGCAAAACCCGGTGCTGTCAAAGCACATTAATCTTAGTTATTAGTCATTAGTCATTAGTCATTAGTCATTAGTAAATTTTTTAACTATAGATGATTGACTATTGACTAAAATCTTAATTTTGTAGGCGCAAGCCTTATTGTAAAGTATTTTGAATTTTGAATTATTATGCCAACATTTGTTGCCCGTGTTCGGGATTCACAAGGAAAAACTAGAAGCGAAAAAGTTGTTGCCGAATCTTTGGCAGACGCTCGTACTAATTTGAGAGATAAAGGTTTTGTAGTTCAAGACCTAAAACAGTCAGGTGGTGGTTTTGACCTCCAAAAATTCCAGAATTCTTTTGCGAAAGTCACTGTTAAAGAAAAGGCGGTTTTTTCTCGGCAATTAGCTACCTTAGTAAATGCCGGTGTAGCTATTGTTAGAGGTTTGGGCGTACTAGGTGATCAGTGCGATAATCCTAAAATGAAGCAGGCTCTCATTGATATTAGTAATGATGTTCAAAGTGGCGTGAATCTTTCAGATGCTATGCGTAAGCATCCTGATTGTTTTGATGGATTATATGTCAGTATGATCCAAGCTGGAGAGGTTGGTGGTGTTCTCGATGAAGTTCTCAACCGACTCGCCAAATTATTAGAAGATATGGCTAGGTTACAGAACCAAATTAAGTCGGCTCTGGCTTATCCTATGGTGGTTGGTTTCTTGGCAACTGCTATTTTCGTGGGGATGACTGTATTTTTGATTCCCATTTTTGCGAAAATCTTCCAAGAATTAGGAACAGAACTACCAGCACTGACAGCATTTCTGATGACTTGTAGTCAAATTTTAAGAAGTCTTTGGTCGTTAGTAATTATTGCGTCACTTGTAGGTGTAAGATTTGCTTTCGTACAATACTATAAAACCCGTGTTGGTAAGGAAACTATTGACCGTCTTTCTTTAAAGATGCCTTTGTTTGGTGATTTAATTCAAAAGTCTTCGGTGGCTCGTTTTAGCCGTACATTTGGTTCCTTGACTCGTTCTGGTGTACCGATTTTGACATCATTAGAAATTGTACGGGATACATCAGGTAATCAGGTAGTTGCTAATGCTATTGATGGAGCTAGAGCAGAAATTCAACAAGGGGGTATGATTAGTTTGGCTCTACAGAAAGCAAATGTTTTTCCAGCAATGGCGATTCAAATGATTAGCATTGGCGAAGAAACTGGGGAACTAGATGGGATGTTAATGAAAATTGCTGACTTCTATGAGGATGAAGTTGAGCAAGCAGTAAAAGCATTAACTAGTGTTTTAGAACCAATTATGATTTTGGTTTTAGGGGGTATGGTGGGGACAATCTTGTTAGCTATGTATCTACCCTTATTTAAGGTATTTGAAAAATTGGGATAGTCAAAAATGAATCATGAATTATAAATTTTGAATTGATTATGCCTGTGCAGAAATCTTATTATGAAGCGAGTTTAGCAGAGTATAGCAATCATTTAGCAGCGATCGCATTACTCAAGCAATACCGTCCCTACTTGGAAATGCTCCCTAGTCTGCGCCGTCCACATGAAAGCTTAATCTCTATTCCTCTGCCAATTGTGCGTTTACGCAACACTATGTCTGCAACTACACAGGCTATTCATCTCCCCTGTGATGTGGCAATTTTAATGTGTGATCCTGAGTGGAAGGTGAAAACTGGAGCAGAAATTTTACTGTTTATTCATCGTCCCGATGAAGATTTTTCAGATTTATTAGGACGTTGGCGGCAAACTCAGGTGTTTTTAGATCAAGATTATGAGTGGTTAATGCCCTATCGTCACAGCCATATTTTCAGTGAGGGGGCTAATAGTATATATCCTTTATTTATTCTGTTTAATGAGACTTCAGAACGTATTCAAAGGGGTCTAATAGGTGCAGAATTGCCATTTGTCATTCAAACGCCGACTTTGCAACTTTCTGATGAAAGTCAGGACGAAGAAAGTTTAGAAACGAGGGAATAACAAATTTCACAACCTCATTATGCCAGTTTATTCAATCAATATAGATGCTGACCCAATAATTTAGTAATTGCTAATTTTTTGGGTTTAAAGCCCCCGCTAAATTTTCAATGAGAGTGGTCTACCTTTTGGGAACGCTTTCATACGAACAATCAGTGGGGGCTTGTAGCTTATCTACCATAGGCTACCCGCCCTAAAAGTGCAGAGATGCTGGGTTCAAACAACAGTTGCAGGTATAACCAGACTTACAATATCTCGCCCAACAGATAAGGCCCTGCTTGTTTACAGTATTTTATCAGAAAGCTGTCTTAGAAGGGCGGATCTGTAAACATAATACCAGTGACACCAAACCACCCAGGTAGAGGTAGCAAATCTCCACGACTCAATTTTATTATTCTCCGTCATACTGAATTTTTCAGCTAACAGTATGATATTTTCGGCAGATTCAGCGAATGATTACTTGATACTTTCCCATAATTTATTTTGCGCTATTTTAATAGCTTTTACTAAGATTTATTGACTACCAATTATTACAAAAAACAGATTTTTTAAAGGATTTGAACGAATATCTAATATAGACATTTTTTCTGCCCTAATTTAGAAATCAGGAGATTTATGCTATTCATTATCTAGCTAAATTTAATGCCTTTTTTTGATTTATCCTGGCAAAGATTGATGACGTATGTGTCATAATGTCACGAGTTAATAGCATAGAAACTATTTTTATTGCCTAACACATCTAGTGCTGAAGGTAACATTATCTGCTGCCAAAAAACAATGTAAGTTTCTATAAACAGGCAATAAAGAATCTGGTAAAAACTCATGCTATATCTGGCAATCTAAATATTTTTGTCTAAATTTAACCGATAGCAGGAGTTTAGTAAGTTCTAGATAGGGAGGAAAAGTGATGAGGTTGTTAGATTTGAAAAATCGTGAAGTTGAATTACCTTCTAAAGCTAATAGTAATTTTTGGAATTCAAAAACAATAGGACACCCACGACCACTGTTAAAACGCTCTGGCTGGCAAAGCTTAGATGGTATTTGGAAGTTCGCATTTGATGACGAAGGAAAATGCGTCCAACCCCAGGATCTTAAACATTGGTCTGATCATATAGAAGTTCCTTTTGCCCCTGAATCTATCAAAAGTGGGATTAATGATCAGGGTTTTCATCCTAATTGCTGGTATGAGCGGGAATTTGCCACACCAACTGGTGATGGCAGATTATTGTTACATTTTGGTGCTGTAGATTATCGTGCGCGTGTGTGGGTCAACGATCAATATATAGCCGAGCATGAAGGCGGACATACTTCTTTTAGCCTCGATATTACCCATGCTTTAAACGATAGTGGCACAACGAAGGTAACGGTATGGGCGCAAGATGACCCCCATGACCTCGCTAAACCTCGTGGGAAGCAAGATTGGCAGTTAAAACCCCATAGTATTTGGTATCCCCGCACCACTGGAATTTGGCAGACTGTTTGGTTAGAACGTGTCGGTAAGACTTATCTCGGTCATCTGCGTTGGATGCCTGACTGTGAACGTTGGGAAATAGGCTTTGAAGCTGGACTAGCTGGTGATGTACCAACTGCGGGTGTACAAATCAAAGTGAAATTAAGCGTTGATGGACTGGTGTTAGCTAGTGATACCTACGAGGTATTCAGTGGGGAAATTAGTCGTCGGATTGCTTTAGGTGATCCAGGTATTGACGACTGTCGCAATGAATTGCTGTGGAGTCCAGAAAAGCCGACGCTGATTGATGCGGAAATTCAGCTATGGTACAAAGACCAGTTGCTAGATAATGTGCAGTCTTATACAGCTATGCGGACTGTGAGTATTCAGCGCGATCGCTTTATGCTCAATGGTCGCCCCTACTATCTGAGGCTAGTTCTCGACCAAGGCTATTGGCCTGATACCTTAATGACTCCACCCAACGACGAAGCTTTACGACGTGATGTAGAACTCGTCAAAGCTATGGGTTTTAACGGAGTCCGCAAACACCAAAAAATTGAAGACCCCCGCTTTTTATATTGGGCAGATGTTTTAGGGTTGTTAGTATGGGAAGAGATGCCTAGTGCTTACCGTTTTACGCCGACAGCCGTAGAACGCACAACCCGCGAGTGGACTGAGGTAATCAAACGCGATGTTAGTCATCCATGTATTGTGGCTTGGGTTCCGTTTAATGAATCTTGGGGAGTGCCAAATTTAGTAGAGACGGCGGCTCATCGTAACTACGTCTTAGCAATGTACCACTTGACCAAAACCCTTGACCCAACGCGTCCAGTCATTGGTAACGATGGTTGGGAAAGTACAGATACAGATATTCTTGCTATCCATGACTATGATCGCCAGCCTGAACGATTAGCCCATCGTTATCGCCCGGATATTAAGATATCGGATTTATTTGAGCGTAGCCGTCCAGGCGGACGCATCCTCACCCTCGATAACTACCCCCATCAAGGACAACCAGTCATGTTAACGGAATTTGGTGGGATTGCTTATGTACCACTTGACCAACCTGATGCAGATAAAGCCTGGGGATATGAAAACTGCTCAAATATCTCCGAATTAGAACAGAAATATGCGGCTTTGCTGGAAACAGTGAATGATATTGAGCTATTTAGCGGCTTCTGTTACACCCAATTCACAGATACCTTCCAAGAAGCTAACGGTTTATTATACGGCGATCGCACACCGAAATTTCCCATTGAAACCATCCGTGCTGCTACCCTCTCAGGACAAGGATTATGTACTCCCACCAGCTGTTAAAGCCCGACGGACGAAAGTTAACTTTATATAGTCGCTATCCCATTGGCAATCAGCTAGAAGCTACTAGCCCTAGTAACGAGCCAGTGCAAGCTAATCCGCATCTGCGCTGGCATCCCTTGCGGGGTGAATGGGTGGCTTATGCTAGTCACCGTCAAGGGCGGACATTCATGCCGCCTCCAGAATATAACCCCCTCGCGCCAACCATCGACCCCAACTTTCCTACCGAATTACCCCAAGGTAGGTATGATGTGGCGGTATTCGATAACCGCTTCCCCTCGATGATTCCCACAGCCCAGAATCCACCTCACACCATCGTGGAGACTCTACCCGCTAATGGAGCTTGTGAGGTAGTGGTTTTTACTCAAAATGCTAGTGCTTCCCTCAGTTCCCTAGAATTGTCGCACCTAGATTTACTATTGGAAGTGTGGGGCGATCGCACTCGCGAACTGGGCGAAAATCCTCAAATACAGTACGTTCTGCCCTTTGAGAATAAAGGTGTAGAAGTGGGTGTAACATTGCACCATCCCCACGGGCAAATTTACGCTTATCCCTTTATACCGCCCGTGCCTGCGCGGATGTCAGCCATGCAGCAGAAGTATTATCAGGAACATCAAAGAGGTTTACTGCAAGATTTGATTCAACAAGAGATTGCTGACAACCAAAGGATTATATATCAGGATGAAGATGCGATCGCCTTTGTCCCTGTGTGTGCGCGTTATCCCTATGAAGTCTGGGTTGCACCAATTCAGCCAGTAAGCAGTTTTATGAAACTTAGTCCAAAACAACGCTTGGGACTGGCTAAGGCATTGAAAACCGTCACCCTCAAGTATGACGGCTTGTGGAATCGCCCGTTTCCTTACCTCATGGCTTGGTTTCAAGCACCCACGGACGGTTCAGCACATCCTGAAGCACATTTACACGCGCAGTTTTACCCCCCATATCGCACCAGTGACAAGCTGAAGTATTTGGCGGGAACAGAACTTGCAGCCGGGATGTTTGCGAATGATGCTTTACCAGAGGAGAAGGCCAAGGAGTTACAAGCGGTGAGCGTAAATTTGCAAATGCCAATTTCTGCATAATGGGAAAATAGGCGCATTATTATCAAATGCGCCTCACAATAAATTAAGTAGAGATTGATATATCAAGTCTCTACATTTAGGAGTAAAGTGTAGGTTCGTCAAGAAACCGTATGAAGTGAAACTTGAAGAGAAGAATCTTGTATATATTGAAGGATAGAACGAGCTACATATTCAGCTAATTTGACCGGAACAGCATTACCAATCATCTGTTCTAAATCTGATTTATTACCCTGAAACTTAAACGTTTTTGGAAATGTTTGAATATAACTTCTTTCAATTGTAGAAAGAGGTCTTAATTTCTCATTAACATCACAAGCATCTCCTTCATGCTTTTTATATGTTTTGGGAATAGGACGGTTTACTCCCCGAACTGTTGGACTAGGTTCATATATGCTGAATATAGCCCTTCTTTTATAACTTCTTGGATGACGATAAAAATACTCAATACCTAAATCATAACCTAGATAATCAAAAACAGTCATAGGCTTCTTAGATAGATGTTTTATGAGATAAGTGCTGAGGGCATTATCTTTCCCATGAAGTTGACCAATTAAAAAGTAACGTTTTCTAGCTTGTGGAACTCCACAGTAGCTTGCATTTAATATTGAATAAGTTAAACCATATCCAGCTTCTTTGAATATTTCTAAGGCTATTGTTAAAATTTGACTTTTAGTAATTCTATCTACATTTTCCATCACGAACCAATTAGGCTTGATTTGCGAAATAATCTTGGCAAACACAATCGTTAAATCGGCTCTACCAAGATTCTCATCTCGTTTCCCTGCACTTGAGAAATCTTGGCATGGAGGGCCGCCAATAATTATTTCTGGATTAAAACTGGAAATTATTCTACATACATCTTCTTGGAAAATGTCTTTCTCAAAAATAGGATGATGAAAGTTTTGTCTATATACTTCAACTGCTGGAAGCCAATTATCAAAAGCTGCTAATAAATTAAAACCAGCATTTTGAAATCCCAGGGACAAACCTCCACAACCTGCAAATAAATCTACTGTTTTCATTTCTGCTCTGCTAACTTGAGCTTTGTAAATTTACTAATCAAATATATCTGGTGAGTTAAATATTATAGCATCAAACCTTCTTTCTGGACTCAAGAGATTCTGACCACCACCTAAAATAATTCTTTTAATGTCTTGTTTTGTAATTCTAGGTTGTCTTAAAGCTGCCGATGTCATGTAAGCATGAGTAACTCTACCACTTACGGCAAATGCTTTATCATTTTTCGTATTATAAGAAAGGCTGTCTATAATTCTTCCATGATTAAAATAACCATTAATACTAAAGTCAGATAGCATTTTAAACAGCCAAATAATTGTTCGAGTATGCCTAGCAATATTTCTGATTCTTCCGTATGTATTAATTTCTATTTTTGCTAAATCTATAAATAATCTAGTAAAAGCTAGATTACTCCACACAAAAACATCTAAGCAGTTATCTACTAATCTTGGTGATTTACCTTCCGTTTTCCAGATAGGCTGCATTAAAAAAGGCTTTTGTACATCTATAAGTGAAAGTGCGATCGCATCTATACAGTCAATCATATCTGGAATTAAAGGTATTACAGAAATTGCTTCTGTCCAGTCAGTAATGTTTACCAGCTTTTCCGTAAATGCACCTGCGATAGTAGACGGGTTGAGTCTAAAGTTTTCTACAATACTACAAGCTAAATAAACTATAGTATCTGGTCTGACTACAATTTCACAACCATAATAATCTTCGGCAAATTCACAAGTTGTATTATCGGGTAAAGCCGTTAATTTAATCTCAATTGGCTGTAAGCAAGAACCTGAATCTCTTGCTTGGGTAACGAGATCAACACCTGGAAGATTTCCGATTAAATATTGTTGATATGGTGTAAACTGCGTTTCAAACGCATAGAAAAGATTATCGGAGTTTGGGTCGATTCCGTAGAAGTTTTCTGTACTAATGCTTGAATGCTCAACTTTGAGGTTTGAGTTTAGCTTAATGTATACATTCTCTAGATTTAAACTATATAAATAAGAGCAAAGAGAAGCCGGAAATGAAGAATTAAAACAGTTTTTGCCCCAAGCTTCTTTTTGGGTGAAATCTCGGTTTGAGTGTATTAAACCAAATAATCCAGGCTGCCGATATGGTACATTTTTTAATAACACAGGTTGTCACAATTAGAAATTAATTAGCTAGTTAGTAATAAGTATTATTATACTTCCAATAAGTATAGTATGTCAGCTATTTCTTGCACATAAAAACATATGCTCTGCCTGTGCTGTAACTCAGGGAATTGTAAATAAACTTGCTTCCACATGAAAAAAGTCTCCCAGTTTTTGCGCTAATTCTGGAGTTATCTTTTGATTACCGTTTAAAATATTATCAACCAAATTTTCTGAATCTAAAACAGCTTGTAAATCGGCTTTGGTTTTGTCAGATTGTTCTAAAAGAAATAACAGCATAGATTGGGGGTTATTTGGTTGTTCAGGTTGATAATATTCTTGTTCAAATTTTTCAATTAAAGTTATTAATAATTGATAGAGTTCATTTTCTTCAGAAGTGCGTTCACGGTGCATTAAATCTTCAACAATAGCTAATGCTTGTTCGTTTTCTGATTCAGTCTTGATTAGTTTGGGGAGATAAGCCGTTAATAGTTCTTTGTACTTTTCTGGATTAAAAGTGAGGGTCATTTGTCCAATTATCCTTATCGTATTCTGCGTGAGTGAGGATATATTTAATATAAATTAATTGACCTTCATAATCTATACTAACAATTAAGCGGTATTTATTGCCTTTAATATTGAAAACTGTAAAATTACCTACAGCCTCAGCTTGAGGAAAAATTTGCTGTAATTCAACCAAGTTTGACCATTTAGCTTTACTAGCAATTTTATACCAGTTATTCAGTGCTTCCTGAGAATCAGCGTGATTTTCTGCATATTCTCTTAGAATTTTAAAACTAATAACGTGCATCTCCTGATGAAAAAATTAGCAATTAGATATTAATGTAAACAGCAGCAGCCGACACTACCATATCAAAGTTGTTGAGTAATTCGGCGATAATAGCGATCGCTCAACCTTAGACAGACGCAGATGAATGTGATCATGATCTATATCTACATATGTTCTCCCTAGAAATACCGTGATGAGCGATGTCTGCGACAACGGGAAGCGCGATCGCCGCCTAACCCCTGTTTGCCAAGATATAATCACAAAGCTCACAAAAACCTTTTCCCTCAGCCGCAGTGGTAACATAGGTGGGTTGATACTGCATTTGGCTGACATATTGGCGCACATTCGCCACGCCTACAGACAAGGGAAAATCTCGATAATTGAATAGGCTTTGATCATTAGGACTATCCCCAACTGTCACAATTTGTTGCGGGTTGTAATCAGGAAAGTATTCTCGCAATACTTGCAATAAACCAATGGCTTTCTCTTGTTTTTGGGGTTTGATGTGACACTGCACATTACTATAAGTAAATCCCCAACCCAGTTTTTGACAGAGATCATCCATAGTTTGGAGTGCATCCACACTCAAACCCGCTACATCAAATGTCCAATCGGTGATGCGGAAGCGAT
This sequence comes from Nostoc sp. CENA543, assembly GCF_002896875.1. Classification (GTDB taxonomy): domain Bacteria; phylum Cyanobacteriota; class Cyanobacteriia; order Cyanobacteriales; family Nostocaceae; genus Trichormus. Next base: position 4,996,739 of record NZ_CP023278.1, on the reverse strand, counting down.
TGTCAGCAGATTCTTGAATTTGGGGGAATTTAGTTTGTAAATTGGCAAAAACTGTGGCTAATTCATGACGATGGGCTGTGAAATCTTGAATAGGTGTTAATGCTATTGTTTCCTCACTTCCAGATAAGTATAGCAGTCCACCATTTTCTGCGATCGCCCCAGTGATTGGCAGTAGGCTATTTAATCCATTTACCCAGCCAGCAGAACGTCCTGTGACGATCATCACTTTAATCCCAGCCGCTTGTAAGTCTTCTAAGGTTTGTAGTAAAGCGGTGGAAAATTTGCCCTGATTTGTCAGTGTCCCATCCATATCAGTAGCAATCAGGCGAATTTTGCCCCAGTCAGTAGACGCGTTTGAGGACAGAGGCTGGAGACTAGCCGGAATATCAGGGTTGATGTACATATGTCGTGAAAGACAAGCCGTAAAAAATACCAATGATACAGCAATATCACAGGCAAAATTTGGGCATCCTAAAAATACTAACTCCAGTGTTTCTGTTTATGACCTATGCTAACTCCTGTATATCTTGCCCAAACATCTTCAAAACCAAAAAAGCCAATAACTACACAACAAGCAGCAAAAGATTCTCAGATACCGCCAGTATTCATCATGACTTCTGGCGGGTTATTAGTAGCATTGATTGCATTGGTTGTTTTTGGGAAAATGCAATTAACTAAATTAGAGAAAAAGATTAAGTTTGAACAATTCCGTGCCAGAGAATTAGAGAAAAAATTTAAACTAGCATTAGAAACTATCCGCAAAATGGAAACTAATCCCGATTTAGTTAACTCGCGGGATTTTAACCTAGACTATCTGCGGATGCGGATGTCTGAGGAAGTGTTTCATTTTGCGATTTTGAATCAAATTAAAATCAGGGTTAAAGATAAAGTTTCCCAAGCCTTACGTCCTAGTCAGTCAAACCAAGGAACGGTGGGAATCGCGAATAATGCAGCGCGACAAGTGGATGAAATCTTTGATGTGGAATATGAATCTGGAACTCCGCCAAATATAGCAAAACGCGTATTATTTCGGATTCAGATTCGTTTGATGAAGTTACCAACACAGGCAACTTCTGCCACGATTAGCCAGATTATTGACTGCATTGAAACCTATCTTAGTCCCATAGACGAAGAAGACAACTGGCAACCGACAATTCAAGGACGCATTGCTACGATGCACTGGGATCAGAAAGCCAAACCAACACCTCTATTAGTGTTAGAACAATCTAACGAAGGTGTGAACGTAACTTTCCGCACCAGTCGCCAACCCAATGCTTCCACACCACAAAAGCCATCAGGTGCTAGATAGTAGTCAATGGTCAATAGCTATTAACTACTTCTTCTACCTTGTCTATCTTATCTACCTTGTCTCCCTTGTCTCCCTCTGCTCCCCTGCTCTCTTCCTTAAGGTTTCTCACTCCATGCGCCACCATCGTAACTGATGACTGCGCTTTGGGAGTCACGAGCTAGGATTCCGTCTTCCATTTCGACGATGCGATCGGCGATGTCTAAAATCCGGTTATCATGGGTGACTAATAAAATAGATGTTCCTTGTTCTTTAGCGAGACGCTGCATAATTTCGACAACATCACGCCCTGATTGTTTATCTAAGGCTGCTGTTGGTTCGTCAGCTAAGACTAGAGGGGGATTATTCACCAAAGCACGGGCGATCGCAATTCTTTGTTTTTGCCCACCAGACATATTATCTGGATAATAATCAATCCGATTTTCTAATCCTACAGCTGTAAGCATGGCTTTTGCTTGAGCGATCGCTTCTTCTTGAGAAACATGATCGTTCAATTCCACAGCCATCTGTACATTTTGTCTTGCAGTTAAAAACCCTAGCAAATTGTGGGCTTGAAAAATATAGCCGATGCTACGCCGAATTTGCACCAGTTTACTTTGACTCGCACCCAATAATTCCACACCCAAAAATTTTAGGCTGCCTTCTTGTACAGAACGCAAACCACCGATTAAGCTCAATAGTGTAGTTTTACCTGAACCTGATGGCCCAGTCATAATCACAATCTCTCCTGGATAAATTTCGAGATTGATATCAAATAAAATCTGTCTTCTTAGCGCGCCTCTGCCATAATAATGATTGAGATTACTAATGGCAATTACAGGTTCTTTTCTCATGGTTAATTGACTTGCTAATAGTGATGATTTCAAATGCTGATTCGTGATTTAAAACAATATTTATAGCTTTATCAGCACATTTTTACCTTGATATTGCTGTATTTAAGTCAAATTTATAATTGAAATTTTAGGCAAAATTCGACTAAAAAATATCTGCTGGGTCGGCAGAGTTTAATTTTCTCACGGCGATTGTACCAGACACTACACACATTACAAATGTTAAAATCAGAACTGTCACAGCACGCTCAAAACTCATAAATACAGGTAATAATGTAGCGTTTCTAGCAGTTTGATACATGAACATTGTAAAAGCCCACCCAGGAATGTAACCAATTAGGGCTAATATTAATGCCTCTTGGAGAATGACACCTAATAAATATTTGTGGGTATAACCTATGGCTTTTAAAGTAGCATATTCCGATAAATGATCTGTTACCTCTGTATACAAAATTTGGTAAACAATCACGGTTCCCACAATAAAACCCATGATTGTGCCTAAAGTGAAAATAAAACCAATAGCTGTACTACTTGCCCAATAATTACGCTCAAAATCAATAAATTCTTGTTTGGTTAAAACATTGACATCTTGAGGTAAATAATTGCGTAATTCTTGAGCAACAGCATTCGCATTAGCACCTGGTTTTAATCTAATTAAACCAATATCAATTAACCCCTGACGACGAATAGGGAATAAACGTAAAAAATTGACATCACTGGTAATTAAGTTACCATCTGCACCAAAAGATGCACCCAAAGTAAACAGTCCTACTACTTTAACTTGTCGTCTGCGAACTTCTGCCGTGACATTTTTACCTTGTTCAAAATACTTGGCGATCGGCCCATATTCTTGTCGAGAAGAACGGTCAAATAAAACAGTATCAGACAGTTTGAGTTTATCTAGATTTTCCTGTACTCCTGGTAAATTAAAGAGATTGGTTTCAGGATTAATACCAAATACCAGAATGCTGCGAGTTTTACCAGTATCAGGATTTTTCCAAACTGAATAATCCAAATAGATGGGATGCACTGATTTTACAGATGGTAATTCCAAAGCTTTATACAATCGTCGCTGTGAAAAGCCTTTCATAGCCAAGACAGCATTAGATTGACGATTTAATAAAACAATATCACCTTGTAAACTAGTATGTAACCGGACGTTACTGTAATACAGTGCATCCCGGAAACCAAGCTGCATAAACATCAAGATATCAGCAAAGGCAATTCCGGCTAAAGCGACGGCGAGGCGAGTTTTTTCTCGTGTTAATTGCAGCCACGCCAGAGGTATTTTTTTACGATTAATTGTTGTAAGTAAATTGGTCATTAGTTATTAGTCAATAGTCAATAGTCAATAGTCAATAGTCAATGGTCAATAGTCAACAGTTAACAGGTAATTCATTACTGTTCCCTGTTTTCTGTTCCCTTTGATTAGTTATTAATTTCAACTAATACTTTGGCGTTGGTTAAACCAGAAACTTTTTGACTATCTTCTGGTGACAAAGTGATTTTGACTTCTACGACTCTGGCATCAACATCAGCTGCGGGATCATTGTTGAGTACGTCTTTTTTGCCGATTCTTCTACCAATTTCGGTGACAGTTCCTCTGATTTCGCCGCTAAATGCACCGTTATCACTAGAGACAGTGACATTTTGACCAACACGCACTCTACCAATGCTGTCTTCTGGAACTTCCGCAACTACCGTCATTTGCTCAGTATCACCCATTTCGGCTATACCTTCTGAGCTAATAGCTTCACCTGATTTGGTATGAACTTTTAAAATTTCTCCAGATGTGGGTGCTTGTACGTAGCTTAATTTTAGTTCGGCTTCGGCTTTTCTGAGGTTAGCGATCGCATTACTCACTTGTGCTTGCGCCATCTGCACATCGGTAGGACTAACTTCCACCAGTCTTTTGAGTCTGGCTTTTTCTTCGTCGATTTGTCTTTGCAGCGTGGCGATGGTTTTGTCGCGAGTAACTTTAGCTTCTATTAGCTGCTGTTGCAAAGTAGATAGAGTTTTGACTTGGTTGGCTCTGGCTTCTGCTACTTGCTGGCGGATAGTCGCTACTGCTTGACGTAGGCTTGCTTGGGTTTCGATTACCTGCTGATTTGCTGTAATCGCGCTCAATCGCCTATTATCTCGTTCTTGCTGGGAAATAGCCCCTTGTCTGTATAAAAACTCATAGCGTCCAGCATCCACCTGAGCATTACGTTGCTCGGCGCGGATACGGTTGAGAGTGGCTCTTAAACTGTCTTGTTGTCCCCTAAGTTCAGCTTCTAAGCGGTTAACTGTGGCTTGTTGAGCAATTTTTTCCGCACTTAATTGAGCAGCTATGCGCGTAACTGTAGCTTGTTGGGCTTCGCTTTCGCCGCGTAACTGAGCCTGCAAACGCGCAATTACTGCTGTTTGCGCTTGAATATCTCTAGGTGAACCAACTCTTACCTGTGCCAAATTAGCGCGGCTTTCTAAGAGTTTGGCTTTTGCTTCTTCCACAGCCGCTAGCTGGGTATCATGATTATCTAAAATAGCGATCACTTGACCTTTTCTGACACGTTCTCCCTCTTTGACAAAGAGCTGTTTAACTCGTGAAGCTGATTGTAATCCTCCTACTGGCGCAGAAAGTCTAATCACTTCTCCTTGTGGTTCTAAACGTCCTAAAGCACTAACACTACTAGCAACTGGTTTGATGGGTACAGATGGGTTGAATTTGCCTATTTGCTCCATTTTGGCTGTAGCTAATAAGCCGGCTGCAACTGCTACTGGTAGAGCTACAGCAAGACCCCACCAAATCTTAGGTTGTTCTAGCTCAAGTGGCTGCTCTCTTGAACTTTGCTGCTCAGTCACCCTTGACATGGTTTTTTGCCCGTTTATCTGAAATTTCTTTAATGAAAGGAAGGAGGTAGGAGGCAGGGGGGCAGGGGGCAGGGGGCAGGGGAGAAAAATCCCCCAACTCAGCACTCAGCACCAGCTAAACGCCGCGCTACCACTAACAGCACGGGCTAAACGCCCCGCTACCGCTAACACTACTCGGCACTCAGCCTATACCTGATAAATATTTAACTTCACAGCTTGAATCAGCTATGAGGTGAGATGCAAATTTTGGATTTTAACTACCTATAGTGACTAGACTTAATCACCCTGCTTTCTCTACTAAAACTGGGTTACTGTCTCTCACGAATAGTTGAGTATTCGTAAGTTATTTAAATGAGGAATCTGATTTTTCAGATAGATTTCAGTTTGCCAAACTTTGCCAAAATTTTCTGCAACTTATATGACTTTATGGGGCTGTTTTAGCAATGTAATGCCAAATTTATCATCGAAATATCACACCCGCAGATAATTTTGGTTCTACCTAGTAACATTTTACTGAAACTATTCTGATAACTTTGTGAACATAATTAATCATTAATGGTAGTAGAAGAATTATGCTGTATTTGCACATAGTTTTGTTACTTTAGCAGTGATTTTTGCAGTTTAGCAATAGCATAAAAACTTATTTTTAATGAGCTATTACTCACAAGTCACCACTTCTTAAAAAAAATGGCTCACGTTCTATTGGTGATGCAGTATTGATGGAATCACAGCCGAAATGTTGCGAAATTTTGAGAAAATCAACCCTTAGAGGAATCAAGCTTGAGGAAAAGTTAAGATACGGAGTATAAAAAGTCATTTTAGGATATAGTGTGGCAACTATCGAAGACCACTGAGAATCAGAAGTTATGCGTCTTTTTTTATGCTCTCTTCTACTGACTCTTTTGCTTTTATTTCACTTTGCACCACTAGCACAATCAAAAACGCCTTTTGCAGAGATTGAGACTTACTTAATTAATGCTCAATTTCAAGAGGGTGAAGCAGCCTTAGTTGCCAAGATTCAAGAGAACCAAAATGATGATCAGACGCGGTTTGGTTTGGGTATTGTACAACTAATGGGTGCAACTGAAAAGTTAATGCAGTCATTGTACCGTTATGGTTTACAGCAAAACGGTATTACCCAATTTTTTCCGATTTTGCGTTTACCTGTACCAGAAAATCCGCAACCGCAACCAGTCACTTACAAAGACGCTCGCAATATTTTGCAAAATTTACTGGATGATTTAACTAAAATCAGAGCCACTCTTGAACCTATTAAAGATAGTAAAGTTAAATTGCCTGTGCGGCTTGGTTTAACACGGATGGATTTTAATGCTGATGGGAAGCTAGAAGAAAATGAATCTTTCTGGAAAACTTTTAGTTTATTGTCAGGGATACAAACCACCGAAAAAGCTGCCGAAAATTTTGCGATCGCCTTTGATTTCGGTGATGTCATTTGGCTCAAAGGTTACTGTAATTTACTCTCTGCCATGACTCAAACTGTTTTGGGATACGATGAAAGTAAATTGTTTGATTCTACAGGTCATTTAGTCTTTGCTAATCCTCAATCAGCTTATCCATTTTTAGCTAAAGGTACAGGTATATTCAGCTTCGGTAATATTGACATTAGCGACATTGTAGCCTTTGTTCACCTGATGAATTTTCCTGTGGCTGAACCAGAAAGGTTAAGAGCTGCAATCGAACATTTACAAGCGGTGACAGGCTTAAGTCGTCAGTCTTGGGATGCCATTTTAGCGGAAACCGATAATGACCGAGAATGGCTACCCAACCCCAAACAAAAGGCTGTAATCCCTAATGCAGCAGTGACTCAAGAAATGATTGATAGTTGGTTAGCATTTTTAGATGAAGCTGATACTTTACTCACTGGTAAAAAGTTAATTCCCTTTTGGCGAAAACGCGAAGTTAGAGGGATTAATCTCAATAAAGTTTTTACTGAACCGCAACCGTTTGATTTAATTTTGTGGGTTCAAGGAACTGCGGCTGCTCCCTATTTGGAGTTTGGTAAACAAACTGATGCAGCGACTTGGCAGAGATTATTAGAAGTTTTTCGCGGACAATTTTTTCAATTTGCAGCTTGGTTTAATTAGTTATGTACTTAAGAACAATTTTTCTGGCGATCGCTACTTTAAGTTTCACCTTTTCTGATTACAATATTAGTTCAGTCAAGGCTAATACTTCTCAAGATTTCATTGCTCAAAATATTAAACAGCAGACAAAAGGCATTACCACCAGGAGTTTAGAAGTAGGTAAAATTAAACTTTCCATGTCTGAGCAGGTAGTGAGGAGGCTTTTAGGTAAACCATTGAAAGTGGAAAATAAGTTTTTCCCTGCTATTGGTAATGTGCGGACTTTGAAATATTCGGGCATCACTATTGATTTAGATGAAGGTGTACAGCCTCGTTACTTTACTGTCTATCAAATCACAGTTACCAGTCCTAAATACGCCACTGTCAATGGTATAAAAGTCGGAGATAGTCAAGCAAAAGTTCTGAAAGTTTATGGTAAACCCCCCAATAGTGAAAATGGACAGTTCACTACTTTAAGCTACGGAATTGACGAACCAAGTCCCGCAGGTTTAAATTTCACAATTAAAAATGGCAAGGTAGCAGAAATTTTCTGTTTTTATCTGATGAATTAATTGCAGGAAGAAGAAGTTCTTAGTAAGGACTTTAGTCGTCATCTCAGGACTAAAGTCCTTACTACAAACTATTTATCTGCACTGTATTGATTGATTATGTTACTCACCACCGGGTGAAGCAGCATGAATTAAATCTGGCTTCTCTTCCACGGGAGGACGTTCAATCGATTGATCTGATGTGGGACGTTGATCACGTTCAAGAGTTGGAATTGTTACAGGTTGACCTGTGGCAATAGATTGATATAGTGCTTGAATAATTCTGACATCAATTAGTCCTTCAATACCGTTTGGTTCGGGTTCTTGATCTGACAAAATACAGTCAGAAAAATAGGTAAATTCAGCTGCTAGTTGGTCGTGGCGGGGAAAATTCCGTTCTTGAGTTTGACCCTCAATTGTTAGATAATGCTTGATTTCTCCTTGCCATGTGTAGGCGGATTCAACAAATAAATCGCCTTTAGTTCCCACAACTTGATAATTAGAAACCTTTGCTCCTCCAAAGCTACAGGTAAACGTTGCTAGGCGTTCATTAGGAAAGCGGAGAATCACACTAGTCATTTCTTCCACTTCACTAAAGCGTTGTTCTCCCTTAGTGGCGGCTACTGCAAACACTTCTGTAGGTTCGTCCTGAAATAAGTAGCGTGCAGCATTAATGCAGTAAATACCAATATCGTAGAGTGTACCACCGCCAGTAATGTCTCGCAGACGAATATTACCCTGTTCTACTTGTTGAGTAAAAACTGAGTTAAAAGCCCGCACTTCACCAATTTGCTGGGAGTTGACTATTTCCACTGCTTCTAGATTTGCTGGTTCTAGGTGTAGTCGGTAAGCAATCATCAGTTTGACACCGTTGTCGTTTGCAGCCTTAATCATGGACTCGCATTCTTGTTCGGTTACGGCCATTGGCTTTTCACACAAAACATGAATTGCTTGATTAGCAGCACGCACGGTGTATTCACAATGTAAGTGATTGGGTAATGCAATATAAACAGCATCAATTTCATCACTGGCTAGACAGTCCTCATATTCTTCATAAGAGTAAGTATGGTCAACGCCATACTTTTGGCTGAGTTCTTCCAGTTTTTCGGGATCGTCTGAAACTAGCGCGACTAATTTGGAATTTTCACTGTGAGCAAATGCAGGTAAAGCGGCTTCTTGAGCAAACCAACCCAAGCCAACCACAGCATAACGGATTTGGCGATCGCTTTTGCTGTTTGTCATTATTTGACCTCTGCAAGAAAAACTTGCATCAAAATTGCTCTTCTACTGTCGTCAAGTTTTTCCCGCATTCCATCTTACGGATGAAATAAATGCTCGTCGTACTTAAGTTGGGGATTGGGGACTGGGGATTGGTTAGAGGAAGACTTTTACTCATTCCTCGTTGTTTGTTCTCTTGACCGCAGGTTGGTGATTTATTTTTACTGTGATTTTTTTTACTAGGCGACTTGAAAACTAAAGTTGAGACTTGCCCAATGATTTACGTCTAATATATAAGTATCGGTAACTGTGCTACCTGTCTCAGTCTTACTATTACTAGCATTGTGTAAGTCTTGCATTAAGGCTTGGGCAATTACTAAGGGATTTACTAGTGTACTAATTGGTTGTTGGTCGCCTGTGGGAGATTTGGCTATTTCTAAGGCTTTCAAAGTTTCTTTAAAGGGTGCGGTACTCAAAATTAATTGATATTCGCATTCATAAGCAGGCCCCGCAATCGTCCAGCCTGATGTTGTGGCGGTTTGGGGTAAGGTGATTGTTTCACCAGGGGCGATAATTATGGGTTGGAGTTGCAGTTTATTGTCGGGGGCTTCGGCTTCTGAGATAATTTGCCAAGGATAAAATGCGATCGCAGTCCGATGATTTTTCATCCCTAATAGCATTAAATAAATTGGGTTTTGGCTTTTGTTCTGCACTCGATACTGCACCCTACTACCAATGGGAATCACAGGAGTTTTAAGGGTAGCATACTGGGTACTTGATGATTTTTTAGTAGAAGTTTCCACTACAGCATTTCGTAGGGTTTCCCGTTGTAATACTACTCTTGGTGAAATTCCTACAACCTCTAAGCTGGCTTTGACAGGTAAGCGTGATGAACCTTCATTTTCTGTGAGTCGCCATAACTTTGCAGCTAACAATGAGGGTAATTTTTTGGCTAGTCGTAGTGCGGCTACTTTTACAGCTTCGCCAAATTCCCCCGTGGTGCTAGGTATGGGTTCACCACCCAAGGAAAATAAACCATAGCGACTGGGGGTTTGTAGGAGTTTACCAAATATGTAGTCGGCGGGTTGTTCTCCCTCGACTACAGTGGAAACGTGGGGAACGGCTGCAAACGCACTCGTAGCATCTACCCGTTCAATTCTTTCTAAATTTGTATTTAAAGCGACTGTTAAATTAATATTTCTCGGTAATATCCGCACTGTTTCTTGCAGGAGTTGTCCCGCTTGTAGGGGAGTTGCATCACTGATTTTAGCAAGTTGTGCTTTGGCGGTTAATCCCGTGCGCGATCGCACCACCAATTCTTCCCCTGTAGACAAAGCCAAGCGAGAATTACTACCGTAGTATTCTAAAACCTGGGCGGGTAGCCCTCCTAGCCATATCTGCGCGGCTTTACCGTCCTCCTCTGTAGCGATGATTGCACCTTCAGCCCCGTTATTACCATCGGGGAGTAGATTTTCTATAGTTACTCCCGCTTGATTTTTCTTGTTACTCACAAGTGCAGGTTGTTGTTTACTCCCCAACTGAGACATTGCACTAGCAACACGAGAAAAACTGACTTGAATAGTAGTAGATGGGGTAGACTCCCATAATTGTTGGGTTAAAGCATAGGTAAATAACCCTGCACTAAATCCAGATAGTAAAACTTCCCTAGCGACTTGCTGTATATCTGAGGTAGCCGATAGCACCACAGCCGGACTATTGAGTTCTACATCTGGAGTTTTGCTAGCGGTTTGGGTTTTGAGTTTTTGTAGAAATGCTAGTTCATCGGCTGCTAATTGCACCTGTGCTGATTCTGGAAAGGCGCGAATTCTTAAACCTTTAGTTTGGATGGTATTAGGGGGAGAATAACTAGTGTCTAAAACTGCCGTGATTCGAGCTGTAGAGAGCGATCGCAATAGTAATAATAAGGTTTCTTCTAATAAATAATTACCTACGGGAGCGTTTTGTAATGCTTGATTTTCATCGGTAGGTACTAAAGCATTTTGGATTTGCCCCGGTGCTACCTGAATCCGTGTCCCATAACCGCTAAAATGGAAAACTACCACATCCCCGGCTTTGGCTTGCTGGGTGAGGTGTTCACTAAAAGCCGCCTCAATGAATTCTCTGCTAGCTTGTTCATCAGTCAGCGTCAGAATATCTGAAGATTGGAAGCCGAACCGATGAATCAACAGTTCTTTTTGCAGTTCGACATCAGTGAGACAACCATTGAGAGCAGGAATATTTTTGTAATTATTAATACCAATCAATAAAGCTAATTTACGGGGTGTTGGTTGAGCTAAAGCTTGATAATAGCGGTCACTAAAAGTCAACCATTCAGCTTCAGTCACACCCAAAACAGCGAGTATTGAGCCAATCCTTTGTATAAAACTCCGACGCTTCATAGTTTAGGGGTGTAAGGGTGTAGGGGTGTAAGGGTGTAGGGGTGTAAGGTGAGTGCTGAGTGCTGAGTGCTGTTAGCGGTAGCGCGGCGTTTAGCCGGTGCTGAGTATTGAGTGCTGAGTATTGAGGAGGATTTTCTCTCCCCTGCTCCCTGCACCCCTGCTCCCTGCTCCTCTGCTCCCCTGCCTCCTCTACACCCCCATACCCTTATACTCCTTTTAGGCCAATACTTGTACTCGCATTGCCCTGGCTAATTCTGCGGCAACTTCAGGACGAGAAAATTCTGGTGGGGGTAACTCACCACGACGCAGCATTTCTCGAACTTTTGTCCCCGATAGGTGAATGCGTTCTTCTGGTTTGCTGGGACTGGTTTTGGTAGTCGCCATTTGTTTGGTGCGGGTGCAGTAAAACGCGTGTTCAAACTTCATGGGGACAATACCCAATTCCCCAGGCTCAAATTCATCGAAGATATATTGAGCGTCGTAAGTACCATAATAGTCACCCACGCCAGCATGATCACGACCGACGATAAAGTGGGTACAGCCATAGTTTTTCCGCACTAAAGCGTGGAAAATCGCTTCACGAGGGCCAGCGTAACGCATAGCGGCGGGATTAATTGCCAAAATTACCCTGTCCGCAGGATAGTAGTGTTCTAGCAAAATCTCATAGCAGCGCATCCGCACATCCGCCGCGATGTCGTCTTCTTTAGTTGCACCAACTAAGGGATGTAAAAATAAACCATCTACTGTTTCTAAAGCGCACTTTTGAATGTATTCATGGGCGCGGTGGATGGGGTTGCGGGTTTGGAAACCGACAATTGTTTTCCAACCCTTATCTCTAAACATTTGGCGTGAAGCCGCAGGGTCAATTTGGTAGGCGGGGAAATAGGGGTGGGAGTCGCGTTGTAATAACCAGACATCACCAGCTAAATTCACCGCACCTTGGTTATAAACTACCTGTACCCCTGGGTGTTTTGCGTCATCAGTACGGTAGACGTTAATAGCTTCGCGGGTTTTATCGTAATGATATTTTTGTGTCAGCTGTAAAACCCCGACATATTCACCTTGGGGGTTATCCAGACGCACAAGACCACCTTCTTTTAAAGGTGCAGCTACTTCCTCTGTTACTGAGAGGGTAATCGGAATTGACCACACAGTACCGTTAGCAAGCCGCATTTCGGCTACTACGCGGTTGTAGTCCTCTTCATTCATGAAACCAGTGAGTGGACTAAAACCACCGATCGCGATCATTTCTAAATCAGAAAGCGAGCGATCGTCAAGTTGTACCCGTGGTAAAAACTCGGCTTTAGAAAGAAACTCGGCTTTTTGTTCTGGTGTGGCAATACGATTGACTAACTGTCCACCGTGTGGTGCAATGGCATCTGGACGTTGACTCAACTTACATTCCCCCTTGGCGATAACTACGATATGTTGCGAACTATGTACTAACTTATCAAAATGCTGGTACGACTCAAAAAAATAGTTTGGTAAAAATTGCAGAATTGATCATCGGGTATGGGGCATAGGGAATAGGGCATGGGAACATAAAAAATGAGAGGATGTCACAAGAGGCATGGGAGCAGGGAGCAGGGAGCAAGGGGGAAGACTGAGCTTGCGCCCCCTCACAAGTGTAGGTTTTTTACCCAGCAGTGAGTGATGACTCTCAGACTAACGAGAGAATCATCGTTTCACTCACCCCTACACCCTTACACCCCTACACCCCAAAACCAAAGTTTTTGGTACACAACGTAAAAAAACTACACCTGTCAGGCTTGCTCCCCCTGCTCCCTGCCCTCTTCCCCTCTGCCTCTTCCGTCAAGTCTTACTGACAACCACTACAAGATTGTTACAGCTCATCTACCTATGAAAAAATACTCTCAAAAATTATTGTTGGTTACTGGAATGCTTTGTAGTTTTAGCTTGTCACCCTTGTCAGTCCAAGCACAACAGCAAACACAAAATCCTCAAATTTCCGCAATGGTAGAAGCTTTGCGCCTAGCTGCACCGCAAACAGGCACAGCTAACGATGCCTTGTATACTGATTGGCAAATTAAACCAGAAACCCTCAAAGCTTGGTCAAGGAATTGTCTGAAAAGAGAAGTTAAGCCAGCACAGTTTGAAAATGACCCAAAGCTAACGCGCCAAGTCGTTAGTTGTATCATAAGCCGCGAGTTAACTCAGCAGTTTCGCGCTACTAATAACGAAACTGCTGCCGTACGTAACGCTGCCTGTTGGTGGATGACTGGTAAATATACAGGCTGTAACAGTGGCTTTACCGGTAGTTATGTACAAAAAGTTGTGGCTTTCTATCAAAAAGAACGGGCGAGACAATAGTCATTAGTCAATAGTCAATAGTCAATAGTCAATAGTCATTAGTCATTAGTCATTAGTCATTAGTCATTAGTCATTAGTCATTAGTCATTAGTCATTAGTCATTAGTTATTCTTCTCCCTTGTCTACCTTGTCCCCTTGTCTACCTTGTCTCCCCTGCCTCCTACTCCCTTCCATTCACTTAAACCCCTTGACTGACTTTTTCGGCTTCTTATCTTTAGGTTTAGACTTATTTACCTCCGCGACAGCAGATTGAAATAATTCGTGCAGATGTATGGGTACACTGGCGATTTCTGGTAGTTCTGGTTTGAGAGGTTTTTGGAATTCTTGTAGAAGTTTGTCTAAGTCATCAGCAAGGCTAAATTCTGGGCGTTGCAAATAATCTCGTAGGAGTTTTTCTAAGGTATCGGGATAATTTTGGGCTAAACGATACCAAACGAAAGCATTAGTATATTTATCTTCTAGGTAATGACGCACTAATTTTTCTGCACCTTCTATGGTTCGCCAATCTTCTGTGGTTAATAATTTTTGGAATTTAGTATAAGTTGGTAAAAATATTTGTCCCCAACGGGGATGAGAAATGGCTGTGACTTGTTCTGCTTTTTTTAATTCCGCAGGTAAATCAACTTTTGGCATGACCATTTTACTGTTGCCATTTTGTTGATTCATTAGCTGTGATACTAATTTGCCATCAGCACCCGTTTCTTGAATTGCCGCTTGAATTTCTGTTTCTGAAACTCCAGCCTCGGCAGCTAATTCACTCAGAGATTTATTTTGATTAATTCCCAGTGCTGCCAGTCGTTGCTCAGAAATTAATTCTTGAAATTCCCCAATTTTTTGATTGAGTTGATACCCAGGTAAGGTAATCTCATCACTACCAAAAAAGTTAATAAATTGCTCATGATAGTGTGATACCGACTGCCAAGCAGCTTCTAATAATTCTGGTGCATCACTGTAAAGATAATGTGGATATTTCTCTTTAAAGTTACCAATGGCTACGGCTAGTTTAGGCTTACCTAATTTGCCAAGTAGAGTATATTTGCCAAAAAATGTCCAGTATATATCAGTTACAGGGGCAATACGAACTAATATAATTTCTCCGGTTTTTAAGCGTGAAGTTTCTTGTAAAGTTTGATGATTGTTGATTCTAATAATATAATTTTTATCTGTTAACCAGTTTTTTAACTCTAAGCGATCGCCCTCAATTTGCATAATAGCAAATAAAGCAATAAAGCTACGATGCCAACTATCAAGTAACAAGCGATCGCTCTCTGTAATATCTGAATATTGCGCCTGGAATAAATCTATAGGTGATTGGTCTTTAACTTTCCCTTCTATTAAAAAGCTATCAATAATAAATTCTTGCTGTGTGTTATCTTGCCCACGGCGAGATTGTTCGGCTGCATAGGTTTCTAAAGCTTGTGCTAAATCCCCTTCTGCATCCAGCACAAAATCTAATAAAGCCTGTTTTAAAAAGTGCGATCGCTCTAAAATTGTATGCACAAGTCTATCTTCTGGTACAACATTTGTAGATTAAGACAGACAAGAGAATCACAGCATCTAACAACAGCTAGATTTGCCATAATATACATTTGGTAGGTTGACTAATTGGTAATACTCTCCTCCCTTGTCACCCTTGTCTACCTTATCTATCTTGTCTCCTCTACACCCTAAAATTCCCATGATTGCAAACCCCAGTTACACCTACATCTCCCCAGAAGACTATCTCAAAGGCGAAGAAACCAGCCCCATTAAGCACGAATATCGCCAAGGTGAAGTTTACGCAATGGCTGGGGCGAGTAATACTCATGTAGTCATTTCTTTAAATATCGCTTCCAGATTAAGAAATCATTTACGTGGAAGTGGTTGTCAAACTTACATTTCAGACACGAAAGCCCACATTGAATCACGGAACATTTATTACTATCCCGATATAATCGTCAGTTGTGACCAACGAGATAGAGCCTTTGAGAATTTTATCCGTTATCCTTGCTTAGTCATCGAAGTGTTATCACCTTCTACAGAAGCCTTTGACAGAGGAGATAAATTTGCTGACTATCGACAAATGGAAACACTGCAAGAATATGTTTTAGTCAGCCAAAATCGCATAAGTATTGATTGTTTTCGGCGTAATCAAGATGGACAGTGGGTACTTTATCCCTACGTTAAGGAACAGGAAATCCATTTAGCTAGTATAGATTTTCGGTGTGCGATCGCAGACGTATACGAAGATGTCACCTTCGAGTTACCCCAACCTCCAACCGCCGAAACTCCACTGACAAGAGAATAAAACAAACATTACCCATACCCCATACCCTATTCCCTATGCCCCATACCCATAGCTTATTATGAACTGAGAAAACCACAAGGCGTAAGTATATGACAACTGTTGTTCAATCACCCTACAGCAGCGAACAGATAGCCGCTTGGTTGCGGGGACTGCTAACTATAGCTTGGGCAGACGGTAACTTTGACGAACAAGAACAGCAATTAATTGCTAATATCACCAAAGATGAATTAGCCCCTTGTTTGGAATGGGACTCACTAGAAGTCATCACCCCAGAAGAACTAGCAACAGTTTTAGGGAAAAATACACCAACTGCGGAGAATTTTTTGCGTACAGCTGTTATGGTAGCGATCGCAGATGGTACCTATTCCCCCAGTGAAGATCAAGTCCTACATCAATTTTGCCAAGCCCTCGGTGAACCAGAAGACATCCTCTCAGCCCTACGCCACACCATAGAAGACAAAGCACAAGCAACTCCTCCCATCGCTGCACCATTTACAGCCCCCACACCAGACGCACTTACACCCTTACGCGACTGGTTAGATGGACTAGATGTCCAAGACCCCAGAGTTGCCCGATTTTTGTGTAAAATGATTCCTTCCCAATGTCCCTTTGAGCGAGATGTCACCATATTTGGACACAAAATTGTCCATATCCCGCCATTATGTAAAATTAACCCCCTGTATGAACAACTTGTGGGCTTACGCTTCCGCGCCCTCTCCTACTTAGCGGATGAATGTAAAGAAGATGTTTCAGAATATATTTAGTTACTAGTCATTAGTCATTAGTTATTAGTCATTAGTTTGGCATAATAGCAATAAGAAGGTCTAAGGCAAAAAAGACTAGTTATAGAACATAGAATGTTGAAGGTGCGTTCATAGCCATGACGCACCATTGTTATCAGTAGATAAAAATTTCAGCAGATAAATAACTATTGACTATTGACCATTGACTATTGACCATTGACTAATAACTAATTATGCAATTTATTGACCAAGCACAAATTGAAGTAGAAGCCGGTAAAGGTGGCGATGGTATAGTCGCTTTCCGGCGAGAAAAATATGTACCAGCAGGTGGGCCTTCCGGTGGTAATGGGGGGCGTGGTGGTTCGGTAATTTTTATGGCTGTAGAAAACCTCCAAACCTTGTTAGATTTCCGATACAACCACATTTTTAAAGGTGAAAATGGCGGACGAGGCGGCCCTAATAACTGCACAGGTGCATCCGGTAAAGACTTAATTATCGAAGTTCCCTGCGGAACAGTGATTTATGATGCAGAAACCGGAGATTTCATAGGGGATTTAACCGAAAAAAACCAAAAATTGCTAGTTGCACAAGGCGGTAAAGGTGGTTTAGGAAATCAGCATTTCTTGAGTAACCGTAACCGCGCCCCAGAATACGCCCTCCCAGGACTACCAGGAGAAAGAAAACTACTACGTCTAGAATTAAAACTCTTAGCAGAAGTGGGAATTATCGGTTTACCCAATGCAGGTAAATCTACTCTCATTTCTTCTTTATCAGCTGCGCGTCCTAAAATTGCTGACTATCCTTTTACAACGTTAATCCCAAATTTAGGCGTAGTCAAAAAACCCACAGGTGACGGTACAGTGTTTGCGGATATCCCTGGACTCATTGAAGGCGCAGCCGAAGGTGCAGGTTTAGGACATGATTTCCTTCGCCACATTGAACGCACACGGGTATTGCTGCATTTAATCGATGCCACCAGCGATGATATTATCGGAGACTACAATACAATTCAGCAAGAATTAACAGCATACGGACGCGGTTTAGATGAAAGAATGCAAATTATTGCTTTAAATAAAATCGATGCCGTTGATAGAGAAACTGTAGATTTAGAAGCATTAGCAACACAATTAAATCATCTTGCTCATGTTCCTGTCTTCTTGATTTCTGCGGTGACTCGCACTGGTTTAGAGCCAATGTTACAAGAAGTTTGGCATATTCTCGACCAAATGAACACCATTGAAGAAACAGAGTTGTTGAGTTTAAATCAGCAGGTTTAAAGAAAAGTTGGTAGTGAGAGGCTATAGTCCTCTTTCTACTTTTTTGATTTATCAAAAACTTGCAGCCTTGGGGGTGGAAATATCATGACCATTGCACAAGAACAACACTATTATTCGCCTGAAGAATACATAGAAATGGAGGTGAATTCAGAGGAAAAACACGAATATATTGATGGGCAAATTATTCTTATGGCAGGCGGAACACCAGATCATAGTCAAATTGTGCTTAATTTCGGTGGTATAATCAACGGACTTCTGAAGCGTCAGCCTTATCGAGTTTCTACTACAGACCAACGTCTATGGATACCCAACAGACGAATTCACACTTACCCTGATGTCATGGTCATAAAAACTCCTTTGGAATATCAGGAGGGAAGACGAGATACTTTGATTAATCCGGTGTTTATTGCTGAAGTGCTATCAAAATCCACCAGAAGTTATGACAGGGATGAAAAATTTGCGGCTTATCGGTCAATTCCGAGTTTTCAGGAGTATATTCTGATTGACCAGTATAAAATTCATGTTGAGCAGTATTGCAAAACTGATCATAATAAGTGGATTTTCTCTGAGTACGACGACCCAGATGTCATATTGTCTTTGGCTTCTATTCCTTGTCAGGTTTTGCTAGGGGATATTTACGATAAGGTAGATTTCAGCATTGAGGAATAATGTCAAAGGTGTGTTCCATAAACCTTGATATCGATGCCAATCCTGAATCCGCGATCGCCTAGTAGAATAGGGTACAGATATGCTCTATGGAAGGGAGGAAAGGAAATTGGATGAGCTAAGGGCGGCGTTAGAGTTAGCCAGCGAAGATGAATTGCAAGATTTAACAGCAATTTTGTTTAGTAAGAAGTTTAATCCTTTAGATTATCTCCAAACGCCTGAACCTATCGAAGTTCAAAGCCAAAATCGTCGTGCTTGGCTGGACTCCTTAGAAGGTCGCTTTCGCTTTTTAGCCGCAGACGGAATGACAGTTTTACGTGGACGTACAAACCAAGTTACTTACCGTCAAGCACTAATTCAAGTCTGTAAATACTTAAAAATTCCTTATTCTGTCAATTTAACAACTATAGATTTAGAAGCAGAAGTATTTTTATATCTGCTAGGACAAGTTTGGAAAAAACTACCAGATAATGAAAAACAAAAATTGACTGTACAATTTCACAATCAACTAGCAAAATCAGAACATTCAGAACCTCTACCACCTTTATTACAACATGATCCATTGGGTTTACTGCTAAAAGGTGGTAGTGCTTTAGCTGTAACATCTGTAGTTAAGCCCTTCATCCTACAACAAATTGCCCGACAATTCGCCATTCACTTTGCCACCTATCAAGTAGCTAAAGATGCTGTGATTGCAGGTTCTCAAGCCGCAACTGCACAGTTTCAAAGCTATGTCACATTGCAAATGGCACGTCGAGGTATGGCTTTGAATGCTGCACGTTATACAGCAGTTCGCAGTGTCTTTGCTTTGGTAGGGCCGATGATGTGGACTTGGTTCTTTGCAGACTTGGGTTGGAGAATGATTACCACTAACTATGGTCGAATCATCCCCACTATTTTTGCTTTGGCGCAAATTCGTCTCACCCGTAGCGAATGTTGGGAGTTAGCTTGAAGTTAGGTTTTGATCGTTATTCCCCTCATAATCTGCAATTACCCTGGAAATTACTGCAAATCGGGCTATTAATATTCCCATTAAGCCCTTTTTTGGGAGCTGTAAGTATAGGATTTGCCACTCTATTTAGTTGGTTGCGCCAAAACCGCAAAATTATCCACACTCCCATTAATCAGGGCTTTGCAGTTTTTACTATCCTATTGCTGATATCTTCTAGCTTGGCAGTAGATAAACCAGCCGCTTTTATTGGTTTATTTAATTTACTGCCGTTTTTTTTGGTGTTTGCTGGGTTGAGTGCCTTAATTCAAACGGGTAATCAATTAAAACGTCTAGCCTGGATTTTTGTGATTGGTTCTGTCCCAGTTTTAATCATGGGTTTTGGACAGTTGTTTTTTGGCTGGACATCCCAGTTACAAATTTTAGTCCTAGATGTGGCGATCGCATCCGGTGGCAATCCCCCAGGGAGAATGTCGTCTATTTTCATGCACGCCAACATTTTTGCAGCTTATTTAGCGATTGTCTTCACTTTGGGATTAGGGTTATTGCTAGAAAGGGGGATTGGGGATTGGAGACTAGGAACTGGGAAACGCTATAAATCCTTACTGCGTAATCCTTATTATTGGCTGCCATTGATTTTAGTGGCTGATTTTGCAGCTTTGATTTTAACTAATTCGCGTAACGGATGGGCGATCGCGATCCTTGCCTGTTTAGCCTTTGCACTATATCAAGGTTGGCGTTTACTGGTGGGCGCGGTGACTGGAATTGTCGCTAGTGTTTTATTAGCAGCTTTTGCACCTGCGCCAGTAGCCCAATTATTTCGTCGCATTGTCCCCGCTTTCTTTTGGGCTAGGCTCAATGATGAACTATACCCAGACCGGCCAGTGGCTTTAATGCGAAAAACTCAATGGCAATTTGCTTGGTCTTTGACTCAGCAACATCCGTGGACAGGGTGGGGTTTACGTAATTTTTCCGCCCTCTACAAAGCGCACATGAATATCGATTTGGGACACCCCCATAATTTATTTTTGATGCTTTCCGCCGAAACCGGATTACCAGCTACTTTATTATTTTTTGGCTTACTAGGCTGGATATTATTTTCCGGTATCCAACTTCTGCAAAAATCCCATTCTCTAATTACAGAAAATCGAGTAATCATTTTTAGCTATCTTGTAGTTTTGATAGAATGGCTGCTATTTAATACAGTTGATGTGACTCTTTTTGATTTCCGATTAAACACGATATCTTGGTTATTATTGGCGGCTGTTTCTGGAATTACGTATCACCACTATCAGCATGATGCTAGAAAACATGAAATAGGAAACAGTAAGTAGCCGTCATGAACTGCGTACACAAGAAAACATGAAAAAGTCTTTCCCTTACACCCTTACACCTCTATACCCCTACACCCCTTTTTCAAGTCAGAACGACTTGAAAAAAACAAACTATGTGAAGTAATGTAAAAAGATTGGAATCTAGTTCGTAGTAAGGACTTCAGTCCTTATCAGAGGACTAAAGTCCTCACTACAAACCTTGAATTATTTACACCGTTCTACTTAAACAAGGCTAAAGTTCTTTTGGTTTATGGCTTTATTCGACCAATTAATACATTATTACCCACAATCTGCTTTATAAAAAATCAACAAATCTCAAGATGATTGCGGTGGTATATCCCACTACGAATTCTCAATAATCACCTTAATTAATTTTCAGTGGTTACACTGCGGCTATTTAGAGGTTGTAGTTAATAAGATAATTACATTCACGTTTGTGACTGTGAGTGTGGCTAACTCAAATTAGCCACTGTTGCTGATTGTTGGGAAGGTGTAGGGAAAAACAGTTTAGTTTTTTCCTGCATAACAGACATCTGAAAAGATGTCTTTTTTTATGCTTATTTTTTGATAAATTAAAGATATATCAAAATAGCAATATTTAACGATGTTGGCAAAATATTAATTACAGAACTAATAAAAATACTTTCTCATCTTGCAACTCAACGCAATATTTGTGATTTCATTCAAGAATCAACAGGAAATATAAATCGAGATGATTTACAGAGGCTATTAAAAAAGCTTGGAGTAGTTGTACTAGATAAAGACTTTGATGATATGTAGCCGCAACGCATCATATGATGGAGGTGCGTTAAGCTTTGCTTTAACGCACACTACTGGCGTGGCAAGGCTAAAACCGGGCATTAAGTTTGATAAAAACGCAGATAAACGCGGATAAACGCAGATAAAATCGATTTTTTAATGCAGCATTTAAGGCTTGCCACGCCACTACTGGACTATTCCCCAGTCACCAATCCCCAACCCCCAATCCCCAACTCCTGTCCCCATTCCGTCAGGGCTTAAAATAGGTATGTTTATCAAACGCCATTCGTAGCCAATTTGTATGCTTACAACAGCTGAATTTCTGCAATACACTCAATGGTCAGGTATTGCCACACTGGTATTTGCTGCTTTAGCAATATTAGCTTTTTTGTTTAAATGGGGTATCCGCTTTCGGCTAGTAGGTACAACTGGTTTTATGTTGGTGCTAACTGCTGGTTTGTTTGCCCTGTCGATAGTCCCTTTAAGCCGTACCGTGATTCCTGGCGCGGTTAGATATACCCTAGTTTATGATAATGGCTCAAATCAAGCTGTCATTGCCACATCACCGCAGATTTCACCGGATGAAGTAGAAGCTACCTTACTGCAAGCGGCTAGTAATCTCTATTCTTTCGGGCGTGGGGGTAGAAATGGTGATAATCAGCTAATAATTCGGGCGCGTACCATTATTCACCCAGAACCAGGCTTATCTATTCCAGTGTACTTAGGTGAAGCTAGGCGATCGCTCGTGAGTCGTGAAGACCAAAATTTAAGCGTGGAAATATATCCCGAAAAGTTCGCTCAACTGCCCAAATCTGATGCTTAATTAGCCTATGTTTATGGGCTGGGCTGCAATTGAGGTTTTGAGACTCTTTTGTAGTTCAGCTCGTATTCCTGCACTAAATTATCAGCGTTTCCTAAGAAAAAATTATTTTTTGTATTTAGATATACAATATTTGTTAATTTTAGATTAAGATATTACCTAAATGAATTTAACAGCGTCATCCACGCAATATACATACAGTCTACTCTGTATCAAATTCGTTAGACGCTCTAATATTTACTTTCCCTGAGTATTCTGACAGTGGTATCTTTAATAAACCATATAGTTATTCAAAACTTTGATATTTCTGAATTTATGGACAATGAGCAGCATCCGTGAATGACTCCCACTAGAAACACAGGGGTGGCCATGTCCGAGCAGCAGTTGCGATAAATTTAAATTTATTAAGAAACATCAAGGTTTTTGGCAAACTAGAGTATATGTCTAATCAAATATCTACTCCAGCCTTGTCTACTCAAACTTCCACTTCTCTACTCACGCTAGCAGTAGCCCCTGCCAAAGTGATGCGTGGGTCAAATATATTGTCCGCCGCAGCTTTAGAAATTGCCAAGTTAGGCAGCCGTCCGTTAATTGTGGCAGGCAATAGCACTATTGCGATCGCCCAGGAAATTTTACAGCCAATTTTAGAACAGCACAATCTCTATGTCACCCCTGTTTCCTATGGTGCAGATTGTGCCGAAACTAGCCTAAAATCACTGAGAAAGGCAGCTAAAGAACATAAAGCCGATGTAATTATCGGTGTGGGTGGCGGTAAGGCTTTAGATACAGCCAAATTAGTTGCCCATCAATTACAGTTACCCATCGCTACTATCCCCACCTCAGCCGCTACCTGTGCCGCTTGGACAGCTTTATCGAATGTCTATTCTGAGTCGGGGGCATTTTTGTATGATGTGGCTTTGTCTCGCTGTCCTGATTTGGTTATCCTGGACTACGATTTAGTGAAAACTGCCCCACCACATACTTTAGTAGCAGGAATTGGGGATGCGATCGCTAAATGGTATGAAGCATCTGTTAGCAGTGGGCATTTAGAACAGACTTTAATTATCGCCGCCGTCCAACAGGCGCGAGTCTTACGGGATATCTTATTTCAAAAGTCAGCCGCCGCCTTGGAAAATCCAGGGAGTGAAGTTTGGCAAGAAGTTGTAGACGCTTCCGTCTTACTAGCTGGGGTAATTGGTGGCTTGGGTGGGGCGCAATGCCGCACTGTGGCTGCTCATGCGGTGCATAATGGGTTAACGCACATAGCCGGACACAGCAGCATCCACGGGGAAAAAGTCGCCTTCGGCATTTTAGTGCAGCTGCGTTTAGAAGAAATGGTACAAGGTAATCAATTAGCAGCCGCATCCAGACAACAATTATTAAAGTTTTACGCAGAGATTGGACTGCCGCAAAAATTAGCAGATTTGGGTTTAGGGAACATTACCCTGGGTGAGTTACAAACAGCCGCCGAAGTCGCGTTAGCACCTGAATCTGATATTCATCGACTCCCATTTAAGGTTGCATTAGAACAGTTAATGGCGGCGATGGTTTCTACCACTGCACCGACAGAAAGTAGAGACTTAGTAAATCGTGTCTCCACCAGGGAAACAAGTAATGAAATCATGACTAATTCTTAAGGCTTGCTTCTGACAAGCAACCAGCAGAACTAACAACTACTGTAACTGCTGAAAGCTAGTGTAAATAATTTTGAATTTTGAATTTTGTAGGCGCAAGCCTTCTCGTAGAGTATTTTGAATTCCCCAAAGGGGTTGACGAGGTTGAGGAATGAGTTTGGATTGGATTAAGCCAGCAGATCGGATACAGCAACTACCACCCTATGTATTTGCCCGTCTTGATGAGTTAAAAGCTAAGGCTAGAGAACAAGGCATTGATTTAATTGATTTGGGGATGGGAAATCCCGATGGCGCGACACCACAGCCAGTGGTGGAAGCAGCGATGAAGGCTTTACAAGACCCTAGTAATCACGGTTATCCCCCCTTTGAAGGGACTGCTAACTTTCGGCGTGCGATTACGACTTGGTATAAGCGTCGCTATGGTGTGGTACTAGACCCTGATAGTGAAGCTTTGCCATTGTTGGGTTCTAAGGAAGGATTATCGCATTTAGCGATCGCCTACATTAATCCTGGGGATGTGGTCTTAGTTCCCTCCCCCGCCTATCCCGCCCATTTTCGCGGGCCTGTGATTGCGGGTGGTCAAGTCCACAGCCTGATTTTAAAAGAGGAAAACAATTGGTTAATTGATTTAACCGCCATCCCCGACGAAGTGGCAAGAAAAGCCAAAATACTTTACTTCAACTATCCCAGTAACCCCACAGCCGCCACCGCACCCCGTGAATTTTTCGAGGAAATCGTGGCCTTTGCCAGAAAATACGAAATTCTCTTGGTGCATGATCTGTGTTACGCCGAGTTAGCTTTTGATGGTTATCAACCCACTAGCTTACTAGAAATTCCTGGGGCGAAAGATATTGGCGTAGAGTTTCACACCTTATCTAAAACCTACAATATGGCTGGCTGGCGTGTGGGTTTTGTGGTGGGTAATCGTCATGTCATCCAAGGCTTACGGACATTAAAAACCAACTTGGATTATGGGATTTTTGCAGCTTTGCAAACAGCCGCCGAAACAGCTTTACAACTACCGGATATTTACCTACACGAAGTACAGCAACGCTACCGTACCCGCCGAGATTTCTTAATTGAAGGATTTGGAAAGCTGGGTTGGGATATCCCCAAAACCAAAGCTACAATGTACTTGTGGGTAAAATGTCCTGTGGGTATGGGTTCAACGGATTTTGCTTTGAACTTGTTGCAACAGACAGGCGTTGTTGTCACCCCTGGTAATGCTTTTGGGGTGGCTGGGGAAGGATATGTGCGTATTAGCTTGATTGCAGATTGCGATCGCCTGGGTGAAGCTTTACGCCGCATTGAAAAAGCTGGTATTCGTTATCAACCCGAAACTGTTGTTGCAGGCTCAGAACTAGGAGTATAAATCATGCCTTCGGTATTTCCAGGAATGAACCCATATTTAGAACACCCGGATTTATTTCCTGGATTACATCACTGGTTAATTATTGAAATTGCTAGGTTTTTATCTCCCCAACTGCGTCCCAAATACCGTGTTGCTGTTGAAGTGCGGATGTATGAAACCGCCGATAATCCTTCGATAACTGTTGGGATTCCTGATGTGATGGTAACAACTCGCCAGCATAACAGTGATGCTGAGGGTACAAATGTAGCTGTTGCTACACCAACATCTAAACCTGTCCAAGTTACAGTACCAACACCTATAACTGTAAAAGAAGGATATTTAGAAGTTAAAGAAGTAGGTACAGAACAGTTAATTACTACGATAGAAATTCTTTCTCCCACTAATAAACGTCCAGTTAAAGGCAGAAAAGCTTATGAAAAAAAACGAGAAAAAGTGTTAAGAAGTCAGACAAATTTAGTAGAAATTGATTTCTTACGCAAAGGCGAACCTATGCCAATGTTCGGTGATCATATTGCCAGTGATTATCGAATTTTAGTTTGTCGGGGAAATCGTCGTCCCCTAGCTGATTTATATGCTTTCAATTTACGAGATGTCATTCCTGCTTTTCCTTTACCCTTGCGTCCTGGTGATAATGAACCAGTGATAGATTTACAGATTTTATTAAATGAAATATATGACGTATCTGGTTATGATTTGGTTGTAGATTATCGTCAAGAACCAGTTCCACCATTGTCAGCAGCAGACACGATTTGGGCAGATCAGTTATTGCGTGAGCAAGGTTTAAGATAACCTACATCATACTCTCAATTCCTTGCTTCTCCACAGTAAAATAGAGGATATTAATTAACGCCAAAAACGATCAGAGATTTAATATATTACTGGAAGAAGTCCGCTATTTGAGACAAATAAATGAGCAAGACTAGAAATGCTTGAATATAGCAAGATTTATACCGTTGCCGAACCAAGGTTAAGTTAATGCAATTTCCTAATGCTACCACTACCAGCTTGATTGTTGCAGGCTTTCACGCACTTTCTGACCCCATTAGAATTAATGTTTTAGAATTACTACGTCAGCGTGAATTGTGCGTTTGTGACTTATGTGAAGCCTTGGGGGTGAGTCAGTCCAAATTATCTTTTCATTTGAAGACCTTGAAAGAAGCTGGTTTAGTTAACTCTCGTCAGCAAGGGCGTTGGATTTATTACAGCCTCAATTTACCTCAATTTGCTGTTTTAGAGCAGTATTTAGCAGATTTCCACCGCTTGGGTCAGATATTACCAGCACGTTGCTGTGATAACATTTCCTAATACATCAACTTTTTTTGATGAATTTTTGTGAATATAGCCTTCTGTGTAATTGACATATCAATTTTTTTTGAAATGATAGAAATATACATTTCAAATCACCCATACAGGTGAGGTCAATGAACGCAGTAGCAACAAAATTGGCTCTCGCATTTGGGATATTAGCTGTAGCAAGTAGTTGTACAGCCACATCCAATTCATCAACTCAAACTCAACAGTCACCAGTCGTCACCGAAGTCACTAATTCTGAACAGGTGGCGAAAGTTACCATTGATGGTTCGAGTACGGTGTATCCGATTACCCAGGCGATCGCTAAAGAGTTTCAAGCCAACTCTAAAAATAATACACAAATTCAAGTAAATTTTTCCGGTACAGGCGGCGGATTTGAAAAATTCTGTACTGGTAAAACAGATATTAATAATGCCTCTCGACCAATTTCTCAGGCAGAGATGGCAGCTTGTAACAAAAACAGTGTGAGGTATATAGAATTACCTATTGCTTTTGATGCCTTAACAATTGTGGTTCATCCCCAGAATGACTGGGCAAAAGATATTACAATTGCTGAATTGAAGAAGATTTGGGAACCTGGAGCAGAAGGCAAAATCACCCGTTGGAATCAAGTCCGCTCAACTTGGCCAGATCGTCCACTGAATTTATATGGTGCGGGTAAACAGTCTGGGACATTTGACTATTTCACAGAAGCTATTACAGGTAAAGCCAAAGCCAGTCGTAATGACTATACAGCTAGTGAAGACGATGAAGTTTTAGTGGATGGAATTGTCAAAGATCCAAATGCTTTGGGTTACTTTGGCTATGCCTACTATGAAGAGCATAAGAATAAGCTCAAATTGCTAGCCGTAGATAGTGGTAAAGGTGCAATTCTACCATCACGAGAAACTGTTGAAAAATCCAAGTATCAACCACTTTCTCGACCCTTATTTATCTACGTTAATCCTTGGTCAGCCAAAGATAAAAGTGCAGTTTACCAATTTGTAGATTTCTACATTAAACAAGCACCGAAAACTGTACCTATAGTGGGTTATGTACCTTTACCAAATGAAGCCTATCACATCGATTATGTGCATTTAAACCAAGGTAAAGCCGGCACAGTTTTTGGTGGCAAAGCGCAATTAGACCTAACAATTAGCGAATTGTTACGCAAACAAAAGCAGTTTTAGTTTGAGAAATTTATTTATCTAAGCTAATGAAAATTCGTGTTGGCATTAACGGTTTTGGTAGGATGGGACGGCTAGCACTGCGAGCTGCTTGGGGTTGGCCAGAACTAGAATTTGTTCATATTAATGAAATCAAAGGTGGGGCTGTAACAGCAGCTCATTTACTCAAGTTTGATTCTGTACATGGACGCTGGACACCCGAAGTAGAAGCAGAAGGTGAACGAGTTCTCATTGATGGTATACCCCTCAGCTTTACTGAGTATGCTAAACCAGGTGATGTACCTTGGGAAGATTTCGGTGTGGATATAGTGCTGGAATGTTCTGGTAAGTTTCGCACACCTGCCACCCTTGACCCCTATTTTAAGCGGGGAGTGCAGAAGGTAATTGTAGCTGCTCCGGTGAAGGAAGAAGCTTTAAATATAGTCATGGGGGTAAATGATAATCTCTATGAACCTGACAAACATCACCTATTAACTGCGGCTTCTTGTACAACCAACTGTTTAGCACCAGTAGTCAAAGTTATTCATGAAGGCTTGGGTATTAAACATGGAATTATTACTACCATCCATGACAACACCAATACTCAAACCCTAGTCGATGCACCTCACAAAGATTTGCGTCGGGCGCGTGCTAGCAGTCTCTCGTTAATTCCTACCACTACAGGATCTGCTACAGCCATCGGGTTAATTTATCCCGAACTCAACGGTAAACTTAACGGTGTTGCAGTCAGAGTCCCACTACTTAACGCTTCGTTGACAGACTGTGTGTTTGAGGTAGTACAACCTACCACAGTAGAAGAAATTAACAGCCTGTTAAAAGCTGCTTCTGAACAAGCACCCCTGAAAGGCATCCTTGGCTATGAGGAGCGTCCTTTAGTATCTATTGACTACAAAGATGATCCTCGTTCTTCCATTATTGATGCCCTTTCCACGATGGTGGTTGACGAGACACAAGTAAAAATTCTGGCTTGGTATGACAACGAATGGGGTTACGTCAACCGCATGGTTGAACTCGCTCGTAAAGTTGCATTGAATCTTCGTTAGGGACTGGGGACTGGGTAAAATTTGTTCTCCTCTGCTCCCCTGCCCCCTGCTCCCTGCTCCCTGCCCCCTGCTTCTACCTTCCCCCATGACTACTACAGCATCTAAAGCAAATTTCAAAAACTATATTCTGGTAACACTTGCCTATTGGGGTTTCACCATTACAGATGGTGCGCTGAGAATGCTAGTGTTGCTCTACTTCAATAAAATTGGCTATACGCCATTACAAATCGCTTCTCTATTCTTGTTTTACGAAGTCTTTGGCATTGTCACTAATTTTTTAGGCGGTTGGATTGGTTCACAATTAGGATTAAAAGTAACTCTTTATACTGGCATTGGATTGCAGATTTTCTCTTTGGTGATGCTGGCGTATCTGAATCCCAGTTGGGCGCAGTGGTTTGCAGTCTTGTTTGTGATGACGGCTCAGGCATTTTCTGGAATTGCCAAAGACTTAACTAAGATGAGTTCTAAAAGTGCGATTCGGTTGGTAGTTCCTCAAGATGCTCAGTCTGCTTTGTTTAAGTGGGTGGCGGTGCTGACTGGTTCTAAAAATGCTCTCAAGGGAGTTGGTTTTTTTGTTGGTAGTGCTTTGTTGGGTGGATTTGGTTTTGTCAATTCCTTATTAATAATGGCAGGTGGTTTATTCCTGCTGATGTTTACTGGCTTGATGCTGCCGAAAGGCATGGGCAAAATTAAGAAGAAAGTTAAATTTAGCCAACTGTTTTCTAAGAGTCCAGAAATTAATATTCTTTCGGCTGCCCGATTCTTTTTATTCGGTTCGCGGGATGTGTGGTTTGTGGTGGCCTTACCTGTGTTCTTGCGTGAGGTTTTAGGTTGGTCTTTTTATCAAGTTGGTGGATTTTTAGCGTTGTGGGTGATTGGCTATGGCATTATTCAATCATCAGCACCAACACTAATTAGACGCTTTGGTTCTGGTCGTCCGCCACAGTCTAAAACTATCCAGTTTTGGACATTTACCTTAACAGCCGTGCCAGCTGCGATCGCCCTTGCTCTACAATTAGGTATCCCCGCTAATATCGCCATTGTGGGGGGACTGCTGTTATTTGGTGTGGTGTTTGCCTTTAACTCTGCGGTTCACTCTTATCTGGTGTTAGCTTTTACCGATGATGACAAAGTAGCCCTGAATGTTGGCTTCTATTATATGGCTAACTCCGGCGGTAGGTTAGCTGGTACGGTTTTATCTGGCTTGGTATATCAATGGCTGGGGTTGGTAGGTTGTCTGTGGACATCGATGTTTTTGGTACTAGGGGCAGCCGTAGTTTCAGTGAAATTACCCGACCCGAAACCCAGTAAAGCGATCGCCTGGAAAGCCGGAGAGGGAGACTAAACAATTCAAAATTCAAAATTCAAAATTCAAAAAGACACTTACACCCTTACACCCCTACACCCCTATACCCCTAAAAATGAAACCCAAGAGTAATCTCAGCTTTTTTGAACGATATCTTACCCTGTGGGTGTTTCTGTGCATTTTTGCCGGCATCACCCTGGGTAGATTATTTCCAGAGGTAGCGGTAAAACTTGATGCTATTAGTATTTATCAAGTATCAATACCTATTGCGGTATGTCTGTTTTTCATGATGTACCCCATCATGGTGAAGATTGATTTTAGCCAGGCTGTCAATGCACTTCGTACTCCCAAGCCTGTCATTCTTACCTTGGTGGTGAATTGGTTGATTAAACCATTCACGATGGTAGTTTTTGCTCAATTCTTTCTCGGTTGGTTATTTCGTCCGTTAATTGCTGGTACAGAATTGATTCGTGGTAGTGAAGTAGCGATCGCAAATTCTTACATCGCTGGCACAATCTTACTAGGAATTGCACCCTGTACAGCAATGGTGTTGATGTGGGGTTATCTGTCCTACGGCAATCAAGGACACACTTTGGTGATGGTGGCAGTTAACTCTCTAGCCATGCTATTTTTATACGCACCGTTAGGCAGATGGTTGCTAGCAGCAAATGATCTAACTGTACCGTGGCAAACCATAGTTTTATCAGTGTTAATTTATGTAGGTTTGCCTTTAATTGCTGGGATTTACAGCCGTTACTGGATATTCCAATATAAAGGCAGAGAATGGTTTGAAGGGCAATTTTTGAAGTATCTTAGTCCCGTTGCTATTACAGCTTTGCTAATTACTTTAATCTTGCTATTTGCATTTAAAGGTGAATTAATTGTCAACAATCCCTTTCATATTTTATTAATTGCTGTGCCACTATTTATTCAAACTAATTTTATTTTCTTAATTAGTTATGTGGCAGCATTAAAACTCAATTTTTCTTATGAAGACGCTGCACCTGCCGCCTTAATTGGAGCTAGCAACCACTTTGAAGTTGCCATTGCTACAGCCGTTATGCTGTTTGGCTTAAATTCTGGTGCAGCACTCGCCACTGTGGTAGGCGTATTAATCGAAGTCCCAGTTATGTTAATGCTGGTGGAATTTTGTAAGCGCACAGCACCCTGGTTTCCACGAGAGCCAGAAAAGGCAAGTTTACCAGATCCACGCTGTATTAATTCTTTGCATTAACCTAAGACAAAAACTATTAGGAGAAAAATTATGACAGCTATGAAAACTCATGTCGCTTTGAATGTGACTAATCTTGAAAAGTCCGTGACTTTTTATCGGGCTATGTTTGGCTTAGAACCTGTAAAATACAAAGCTGACTATGCCAAATTTGATATTTCTAACCCAGCTTTAAATCTGACACTCAATTTAACTAATAGTGTGCAGACTGGCGGCGCATTGTCTCATTTAGGTGTACAAGTTGAAAGTAGCGACGAGGTAAAATCAGCTATCAAACGTTTTACAGATGCAGGACTAGCATTATTTAGAGAGGACAACACCGATTGTTGCTACGCTTTGCAAGATAAAGTGTGGGTGACAGATCCCGATGGCAACCGTTGGGAGGTTTTTGTTGTAAAAGTAGCAGATACAGCACCAGAAAAAAATGTGGTCACGACTGCTGCGGGAGAAGTTCAGACTGTTAATAAACCTTGTTGTGCATAGATATAAATTTCTTAACAGAGGAGGATTTCATCTCTATTAAATTCTAGAGGGGTAGTATGAGAAATGTGATGTTTGTCTGCAAGCATAACTCCCGCCGTTCTCAAATGGCAGAAGGTTTTGCACGAACATTAGGAGAGGGAAAAATTAACGTTACAAGTTCAGGTTTGGCAATCAATGAAGTAGATCCCATCACTGTGCAAGTCATGTCAGAAGTTGGTATTGATATTAGTCAGCAGTATTCTAAACCTTTAGATAATTTCAACCCCAAAGATTACGATATAGTCATTTCTTTATGTGGTTGTGGTGTGAATTTACCAGAAGCTTGGGTTATTAGAGAAGTATTTGAAGATTGGCAATTAGATGACCCCGAAGGAGAATCTATAGACACATTTCGCCGTGTTCGTGATGAAGTCAAAGAAAGAGTTGTAAAATTAATTTCATCTCTTAGCTAACTCTTTGCAACCAAGCAAAGATATCATTAACGTCCAGCGTTAAATTCATACCTTCTAGGACTGGTAATACATCTGCTCCTGATAATATATCGGGGAGGCAAGCTAAACGATAAACTATAATTGAGCGTTCATAGGTATCTATTAACCATCCTAGTTGAGTACCATTTCTCATACAGTGCAGAATATTACCTGTTACTCTAGTTTGACTTTGATCAGGTGAGAGAATTTCAATTATCCAAGCTGGTGCAAAATTAATACCCGTGCTGCTAATATCGCCATTTTCATCTAATGGAATTTCGTTACTAGCCACTACTGCAATATCAGCAACTATGGAACGATTACCGACAGTACAACGCAATTCAGGAAAAGCTTCGTAATTACTTCCTGCTGTATCAATTACTCCCACTAAACGTTTTTGTAAAAGGCTATGTTTTCCACCTGGCATAGTTTTTTGAATTGCCTGTCCGTTAATATATTCCCATGCTGGTGACTCATCTATATATGGAAGTTGTAAAAATTCTACTAATGTGCTGTTTGTTGTAACTATAGCTGTCATTTTAATTTACCAATTTTAGACATACAATATTAATCTTGGTGTTGGGTTTCCTGTCGTCAACCCAACCTACATCTGTCATTATGATCCGCCAATTAGCTGCTGTCTTACCCAAATCCGAAAGTTCTTGATAGTAGTGTTTCTGCCAATGATTTTACTTTGCTCCAGGTATTGGGGTATGACATCAATTAAAGGCAAGTTGGGAAAAATTAAGCTAGTTTCAGATTCTATATAAATACCATCTTGCAAAACATTAATTTGTAGATTACCTTTTTCAAACCGCCACAATTCTGGTACTTGCAGCGATTGATAAATTTTGGGATGGGTGCGAGAAGTAATATCAATTTCTAAGGCTAAATCTGGTGGAGGATCTATCGTTAAATCTAGTCTATTTTTGCCACGAATTTGAGGTTCGTTTTTGATATAAAAACACTGGTCAGGTTCTATACCTTGAGCCATGAATTGATTCTTGAAGGTGGTAGAACCAAGACTAATAAATTCGGTGTCTAGTTCTTCTAACAGTGCCTTCAATAAATCGCTAATAATTTCTTTACCGTATTCATGCTCTGGCAATGGTGCCATAATTTCTAACATTCCCCTATCATAAGCAATGCGGGCGGCGCGGTGTTCTCCTAACTCTTCGAGAATGGTTTCTAATTCTTGCCAAGTTACATCTCGTAACACTACTGTTTGTCCAGGTGGAATATAGATGCGCTTGAGTTCTAATAACATCATTGCCACTCACAGAAACTTATATCTAAGCTAGCTCGTTTGATAGATTTTGTTGATCGTAACCCTGTGATATTGATGTAGTATTTTTTACGCCTGTAGTTGGATACACATTATAAATTTATCAGGCTAAGATAGCAGCCAAATATAATTGATATCTTATTTACTCGGTAGTTGTGTTTAATCAACATTCTGCAAGTCTGATACATTCTTCAGCAACTACAACTCAGCAACCATATCAATTTAGCTGGGTTGACTGGTTTTGTTTGTGGTATCCTCCTGGGTGGTTAATTTTATTTAACCGTCATTGGCAACATTATCACGCAGATCCCGACGGTTGGCATTGGCTAGAATATTTACTATTTTTAATTCCTGGGGGATTTTATCTGGCGTTTTTGAGTCGATGGTTGCGTTTGGGTTGTCGTTCTCCTCGAACAGAAATTGTAGAATTTAATCCTGACTATCAACGGGCTTTTCGTGAAGAAATTTTAGCTTTTATTGTGAAATATTATTTTCGCGGAGAATTGCACCAAGTAGATAATTTACCCTCTACAGGTGCGTTAATTGTGGCTATGAACCATGCAGGGATGTGTTTTCCTTGGGACTTTATTAGTTTGGGTTATTTGTTAGGGGAAAAACAGGGTTGGACAGTGCAACCTGTAGCGGGAGTATCATTATTTGAACATCCTTGGATGGTGTGGTGGCTACCTCCAAAATGGTCGCAGGTTTTGGGTGGTGTGCGTGCAGAATTGGCTGATTTTGAGGAGGCTATTTCCCAGGGTAAAACTTTGTTATATGCACCGGAAGGTTTACGCGGCCCCTTGAAAGGTTGGGGGAAACGCTATCAACTGCAAAAATTTGATGTGAGTTTTTTACAGTTAAGCGATCGCTATCATATTCCGATTTTGCCAGTCGTTTGTATTGGTAGCGAATCTTTACATCCTTGGACAGTCAACTTACAAAAGTTACAAAGACTATTTAATTTACCCTTTTGTCCCATCTCGCCTTTAATGTTCATACTCATTCTCTTTCCTTCAATGGGAGTTTGGGCAATGAAAACTCGCCTACGTTATTTTGTTCAACCATTAGCAACCATCAACAGCAAAATAGAGTGTAATCACCAAGGCAGTAATAGTAGAAGATTAGTTTATCAACAAGCCAATCAATTGCGCGAACAATTACAAATGCAAATTAACCAACGACTAACTCAATTGTCTTCCATTTCAAAAGTCTGTGGTTAATTGACTTTTTTGGTTGATGACTTTGTCCTGTTATGACACATTCGATTGTGAAAGTGATGGTAGTTTATATTTGCACAGACTCCTTGATCCCATCAACATACAAGCTATGACACTCAATTTATACTTACTGCGACATGGAGAAACTACTTTTAGTCAAAGTGGTAATTTCTGCGGTGCAACTGATGCGGAGTTGACATCAGAAGGAATACAGATGGCCAGGAGTTTTGCTGATGTTTATCAAAAATTGAAGTGGGAAGCAGTCTATGCTAGCCCCATGAAGCGCACAATTGCAACTGCCAAGCCATTTTGTGATGCTACTGGTATGGAGATGCAGTTGCGAGATGGACTCAGAGAAGGTAGTTACGGCGCATGGGAGGCTAAGAGTAAATCCTTTGCTCAAGAAAATTACGCAGATAACTATGTAAAATGGATGACAGAACCTGCTTGGAATGCACCAATAGGTGGAGAAACGGCGGTAGAGATTGCAAACCGTTCTATGACGGTAATTGCTGAAATTCAAGAAAAACATCCCCAAGGAAATGTTTTAGTAGTTTCCCATAAAGCCACGATTCGGATTATACTTTGCAGTTTGCTGGGAATTGATTTAGG
Organism: Nostoc sp. CENA543; assembly: GCF_002896875.1. Classification (GTDB taxonomy): domain Bacteria; phylum Cyanobacteriota; class Cyanobacteriia; order Cyanobacteriales; family Nostocaceae; genus Trichormus. The sequence goes on along the minus strand of NZ_CP023278.1, from coordinate 4,961,205 downwards.
ACGCTATCGCTATCGGGTGAATATTTTAGTTGCGTCCGTAAGTATGGTTAAATTTGATGTTAATGGGCCTTTGTTAGAAATATTAGGCGATCGCCATCATATACCCGATCATCTCCGCTCTCGTCCAGGAACTTAATATTTTCTACTAGTAGTTTCTCAAAAAACTATTAGTACAATAGTTAAATAAATCTATCATTTGAATAACTTATGTATTTACTAGCTTCTCATCTATAATTTTGAGCTGAATCTATTTTACTCTACAGATGAAGTTCCAAAACGATAGCCCTTACCATAAACTGTATGAATTAAGGGTTCTTCCTTACCTACCTCAATTTTCCGCCGCAGTAGCCGAATTAAAGCAGCTATCACATTACTGCTAGGTTGTTCTTCATCTTGCCAAAGATATTGCAAAATTTGGGCGTGAGTGAGTAACTGTCCCGTACGTTCCATAAAATATTGCAACAGCTGACTTTCTTTCTGGGAAAGTTCAATGACTCTACCTTGACGGTAGGCGACTTGATTATCATAGTCCAGTTCTAAATCAGCTACAGTTAATCTGGCTGTAGTTGTTTCATAGCTTTGCGAACCTGAACGCCGCAACAAGGCGCGGACTCTAGCCAATAATTCCCGCAGTTCAAAGGGTTTGACTAAATAGTCATCCGCACCAGCATCTAAACCTTTTACCCTATCATCTAATGTATCTTTAGCTGTGAGAAACAAAACAGGGGTAATTTGTCCTTGATTACGTAATTCCTGGCAAATTTCCAAGCCAGTTTTACCAGGCAGCATCCAGTCTAAAATTAATAAGTCATAACTACCTGACTGTGCCATTTCTCTACCGACTGCACCATGATAAGCCGCATCGACGGTGTAACCTTCCCGCGTTAAGACACGGCTTAAAGGATCGGTGAGTTCTACTTCATCATCAACGAGTAAAATTTTCATATTGCTATGGGTATAGGGGTATAGGGGTGTAGGGGTGTAGGGGAAAGAAGAATATCAATGATTCGGCTTTAGTCAGAGTAGGAAACACCAAAATCACCTTTTTTCTTCCTACTGTTTTACTGATACTGTGGGTTTTGCGAAGCAATATACGTAAGACAAATTCATATTATCAATCAGCAACACCAATTAATTATTTATCCCCCACACCCCTACACCCCTACACCCTCACACCCCTACACCCTCACACCCCCACACCCTTACACCCTTGCATAAATCCTGATAAAGTGTCCATAGCCAAGGATACCAAGAAAGAGAATGTTAACTGTTGCACTGCCGAAAGGGGAACTACTAAAAAATAGCATCCGCCTGCTGCAATCTGTGGGTTTGGATTTTAGTGCTTTTTTAGACTCAGGAACTCGCCAATTGCAAATTACTGATGCTAGCGGAACAGCCAAAGGATTGTTAGTCAGAGGGCAAGACGTGCCTGTGTATGTAGAATATGGTCAGGCGCAAATTGGTATTATTGGTTACGATGTTCTGCGAGAGAAACAACCACAAGTTGCTCATTTAGTAGATTTGGGTTTTGGCTATTGTCGGATGTCAGTGGCGGTGAAAGCATCTAGTCCTTATAAATCGCCTGTGGACTTACCACCCCATAGTCGGGTTGCTTCTAAGTATGTTAATTGCGCCAATGAATACTTTCAAAGTTTAGATTTACCAGTGGAAATTGTGCCGCTTTATGGTTCTGTGGAGCTAGGGCCGATTACAGGGATGTCAGAGGCGATCGTTGATTTGGTGTCTAGTGGCAGAACTCTAAGAGAAAATGGCTTGGTAGAGATTACTACTTTGTATGAAAGCACAGCCAGATTAATTGCTCATCCTCTTAGCTATCGCCTGAATACAGGTAACTTACATAATTTAGTTGAACGTCTTCGGGATGCAGTTTTAACACCAGCCTAATCAAGTAAGTAAGTGGGCGAAAATCAATCAAACTACATTAAGTAATGTAAAAAAATTCGATTAGGCTCGTAGTGAGGACTTTAGTCCTCCGAGAAGGACTAAAGTCCTTACTACAAACCTTTAATTATTTTTGCCTAGCTACTTATTAAGCAAATTTATGGAGTAAATATCCCCGACTTTTCCCCAAAAGTTGGGGATATTGTTTGTTTGGAATGATTCTGAAGTGAGAAATATTCAGATGGAATTTTTGTTTTACTGATCAGAAAGTTAATTTATTTAAATTAACTTTTATATCCTAAAATTAATGCAACGTTTTATTCTAGAAATAGATATTTAAATCAAATTTTGTTGCATTTTCTAACAGAAAACTAGTTGTAATAACAACTATGGTGTTGCAAATTTGACACCACTGACTATATTTTTAATCAAAGTGCTATGACATCTCACTTTACTAATCAGGAACAGGCGAGACTGGCAGAACTATATCAGTATCAAATTCTGGATACTGAACCAGAGGCGGCTTATGATAACTTGGCACATTTAGCAGCCTTTATCTGTGGTACATCTATAGCTTTGGTAAATTTTATTGATGAACATCGCCAGTGGTTTAAGGCAAAATTAGGTTTAGATGTCTCAGAAATGCCGCGTAATGTGGGTTTTTCATATCTATGCCAACAACAAAAGAATGTTGTCGTCATTCCTGATACATTAGCTGACGATCGCCTCGCCCAAAACCCAGTAGTAACCGCATACCCATACGTGCGATTCTACGCAGGTGTACCCCTACTGAGTCCGCAAGGTCAGATGTTAGGAACTCTCTGTGTGCTTGATCAACAACCCAAAGCCTTGAGTCAACAACAAATTGATGCGCTTGTAGCTTTAAGTCACCTAGTAATTGCTCAACTAGAACTTAGGCGGAATGTGGCTCATGTCGCACAGATGAGCGCGCAAATGATCAATCAAGAGCAGAATGCACGCAGAGAATCCGAAAAAGTGAGCGATCGCATTAGTAATATCCTCGAAAGTATCACCGATGCGTTTTTCGCCCTAGATCAACAATGGCGATTTACTTACATTAATAACCAAGCTGCCCAGTTATGGCAGAAAAATCGCAATGAATTACTAGGTCAAAATATCTGGGAAACATTTCCCGCAACATTAGGCACATCCTTTGAGCGAGAATATCAAAAAGCGGTAGCCCAACAAACAAGCGTCGAATTTGAGGAATTCTATCCACCGCTAGATAAATGTTTTGCCGTTCATGCTTATCCTAGTAAAAACGGTTTATCTGTGTATTTTCAAGATATTACAGAAAAACATCACACAGCCTCCGCACTCAAAGAAAGTGAACAACGTTGGCAACTAGCTCTACAAGGTAACAACGATGGGATTTGGGATTGGAATCTCAAAACTAATCAAGTCTTTTTTTCTCCACGTTGGAAACAAATGTTGGGATATGCAGACCATGAAATCTCTAACAATCTAGAGGAGTGGTCAGAGCGAGTCCATCCCGATGACTTAGACTGGGTAATGCAGGCTATTCAAGCTCATTTTGACCGGAGAACACCGTATTACATTACAGAACATCGAGTCCAGTGTAAAGACGGTACCTATAAATGGATTTTGGATCGGGGACAAGCACTTTGGGATGAAACTGGTAATGTAGTGCGAATGGTGGGTTCCCATACAGATATTACAGAACGCAAACAAACAGAAGCCGAACTCCAAAAGCAAAATTTGCGATCGCAACTATTTGCAGAAATCACCGTTAAAATTCGTGAAACCCTACACATTCAAGAAATTCTCCAAACTTCAGTCCAAGAAGTACAAAAACTCCTACAAGCTGACAGGGTTGTAATTTTTCGTCTGTGGCCTGACGGTTCAGGCACAGTAGAACAAGAAGCCGTGTTACCAGAATGGCCTGTGATTTTAGGCAAAAGCATTGTTGATCCTTGCTTTCAACAAGGCTATGTAGAAAAATATCGTCAAGGTAGAATCAGTGCCATTACAGATATCACTCAGGCAGATATTCAAGATTGTCATCGAGAATTCTTACAACAATTTAGTGTAAAAGCTAACCTTGTCGTCCCCATTCTCAACCGTGAAGGCATTTGGGGTTTACTAGTCGCCCATCAATGTCATGCACCCCGCCACTGGAATCAATTCGAGTTGGATTTACTACAACAGTTAGCCAACCAAATAGGTATAGCCTTATACCAAGCGCAGTTGCTAGAACAACAAACCCGCCAAAGCCAAGAACTAGCCCGTTCCAATGCCGAATTAGAAAGTTTTGCTTACGTCGCTTCCCATGACTTGCAAGAACCATTAAGGATGGTCACTAGTTACTTACAATTACTAGAACGCCGCTATAAACCTCAACTAGACAGCACCGCAGAACAGTTTATCAGTTACGCCGTTGACGGAGCGCAACGGATGCAAACCCTGATCAACGATCTCTTAAACTATTCTCGTCTCACCACCCGTGGACAACCCTTCGTCTCAGTAGATTGTGCCGCCATTTTAGAACGAGTCAAAACTAACCTCAAAATCGCCATAGAAGAATCTAGTGCAATCATCACCCATGATCCTTTACCCACAGTTACCGCCGATCCCACTCAACTCACCCAAGTTTTCCAAAACCTAATTGCGAACGCCATCAAATTCCGGCGAGAAGTTCCCATCGAGATTCATATTGGTGTAGTTGAGGGAATGGGAGACGAAAGAAGGCAGGGGGGCAGGGGGCAGGGAGAAATGGAAAAATTTTCCTCCCCCTTGCACCCTGCACCCTGCACCAATTCCTCTTCCATGCCCAATGCCCATTCCCAATGGCTATTTTCAGTCCGCGACAATGGTATAGGGATAGAAAAACAATATATAGAACGTATTTTTGTGATTTTTCAACGCCTGCATGGACGCAGTAAATATCCCGGTACTGGAATAGGGCTATCAATTTGCAAGAAAATTATTGAGCGTCATGGAGGTCAAATCTGGGTTGAGTCTCAACCAGGTGAAGGCTCAGTTTTCTACTTCACAATTCCAGAGCAGGTCAACAATCGTGATTAATACCAATAATGTTATGCCAATTCAGGTTTTGTTAGTAGAAGACAATCCAGGGGATGTGGAATTGACACGCATTGCTTTAGAAGACAGCAAAATCTCCGTCAATCTCAATGTTGTCGAAGATGGAGTGGAAGCAATGGCATTTTTGCGAAAACAAGACAAGTATGCCGATGCACCCCATCCCGATATAGTGCTACTGGATTTGAATTTGCCGAAAAAAGATGGACGGGAAGTCTTAGCAGAGATTAAAACCGATGACCATTTCAAGCGCATTCCTGTAGTGGTGCTGACAACTTCCCAAGCGGAAGAAGATATTCTTAGAGCGTATAACTTAGCCGCTAACTGCTATATTGCCAAGCCAGTTGATTTTGATCAATTCGTTAGAATTGTACAATCTATAGAAAACTTTTGGTTTGCGATCGTCAAACTGCCACCGGAGTAAGGCTATGGCAGATAAACATATTCAAGTTTTATTAGTAGAAGACAATCCTGGTGATGTTTTTTTAATTCAAGAGTTAATCAAAGAAGTTCATACAGTTAGTGTAAATTTACAGACAGTTGAGCAATTATCAGAAGTTGTTCACCTGATAACTAGAGATGTTAATGGCTCTGAGTTTGATGTCATATTGTTAGATTTATCCTTACCCGATAGCCAAGGCATTGAAACTTTTATTCAAGCTTATAACCAAGCTAAAACCATTCCTATTATCGTCCTGACTGGTATAGATGATGAAAACTTGGCCTTAAGAGCCATGCAAGAAGGCGCGCAGGATTATTTAGTCAAAGGACAAGTAACTGGCGATTTACTCGTCCGTTCTATGCGTTACGCCATAGAACGTCAACACATAGAAGATGCACTGCGTCAAAGTGAAGAACGATTCCGAGTAGCTTTAAAAAATTCCCCCATTTTTGTATTCAATCAAGATAGAGACTTACGTTATACCTGGGTTTATAACCAAAGGGCTGGGTGGACAGAACAAACAATGTTGGGCAAGCAAGACTGTGAAATCATGCCCCATGCCGATGCCCAAGGGTTAACCGCAATTAAGTATCATGTTTTAACTACAGGTATAGGTACTCGTGCGGAAGTATCGATTACAACTAATAAAGGTATTAGATATTATGACTTGACTGTTGAACCATTGCGGAATGAATCACAAGAAATTGTTGGTATAACTTGTGCCAGTATTGATATTACTGAACAACAAACTGCTTTACAAGAGCGTCAGTTAGCAGAAGCTAAAATTCGTGAGCAAGCAGCATTAATAAACATCAGCACCGATGCTATTTGTGTACGTGATTTACAAAATCAGATACTTTTTTGGAATAAAGGTGCAGAAAATTTATACGGTTGGCAAGCGCAAGAGGTAATCGGAAAAAATGCCAGTGAAGTATTGTTTCGTGAACCTTCCCCAGAGATAGAATTGGCTCTACTACAAGTCATTTCTCAAGGTAAATGGCAAGGAGAATTAAACAAAGTGACTAAAAATGGCAAAGAAATTGTTGTTGCTAGTCGCTGGAGTTTAGTTCGTGATGAAGATAATCAACCAAAATCAATTCTGACTGTAGACACAGATATTACCCAGAAAAAATATTTAGAAGCACAATTATTGCGTACCCAAAGATTAGAAAGTATAGGCACTTTAGCTAGTGGTATTGCCCATGATTTGAATAATATTCTGACACCGATTTTAGCCGGAGCGCAATTATTACCTCTAAAATTTCCCGACGTAGATGAACGCACGCAGCATTTATTAGAAATTTTAGAAATCAATGCTAAACGTGGTGCTGATTTAGTGAAACAAGTATTGTCTTTTGCTAGAGGTGTAGAAGGTAAACGTATCACTTTGCAATTGAGGCATATTATTGCAGAACTTGCCAAAGTTTTGAAAGAAACATTGCCTAAATCTATTGAAGTGGTTACAGATATATCGAAAGATTTATGGATGATTTCTGGAGATAGTACCCAGTTACATCAAGTGATGATGAATCTGTGTGTCAATGCTCGTGATGCCATGCCTCATGGGGGAACTCTGACGATTACGGCGGAAAATCTCCTAATTGATGAAAATTATGCGCGCATGAACTTGGAAGCTACCGTCGGCCCTTATATAGTGGTGACGGTTGCAGATACAGGTGTGGGAATTTCTGAAGAAAACTTAGACCGCATTTTTGAACCGTTTTTTACTACCAAAGCCGTAGGACAAGGCACAGGTTTGGGACTTTCGACAGTAATTGGGATTGTGAAAAGCCACGGTGGTTTTGTGAATGTAGATAGCGTTTTAGGGAGTGGTACTATATTTAAAGTTTACCTGCCAGCCGTAGAAAGTACAGAAATCTTTAGTACAGATGAGTTGATTCCATCCACAGGCAAGGGCGAATTAATCTTGATTGTAGATGATGAACCAGCAATCCGCGATATTACCAAAACATCTCTAGAAAGCCACGAATATCAAACTTTAGTTGCTAGTGATGGGATTGAGGCGATCGCCATCTACGCTAAATATACCGATAAAATTAGTGCTGTACTAGTAAATCTCATGCTTCCAGGGCTGGATGGTTTAACTACTATCCGTACTCTCAAAAAAATTAACCCTGATGTCAAAATTGTTGCCACCAGTGGCTTAATTGCTAAAAATAAGCTGGGAGAAATAGTCAACACCGGCGCGGCAACGTTTTTATCTAAGCCTTACACTATTAACGAATTGTTGTTGGCTTTAAACCAAGTTATGAGTTAACAGGGAATCAGGAATCGGGAATCAGTATAGAAAAATAGCTTGATATGAAATCTATGAAGCTAAAATTGTCGTTCTTCCTAATTCTTATTTTTTGCCCTATTGATTTACCCCATTCTACTTATAACCAATGAAAGATTGAGATATCTAATATATTTTCTAACATCTGGGAAGATAGTTTGATTTCTAATATGCAAATTCCCAATCCCAAATTAGTATAAGTACACTCATGGAAGCGTATGACGTAGTGATTATTGGTGCTGGTCACAATGGCTTAGTATGTGCCGGCTACTTACTCAAAGCAGGTTATAGCGTCTTGTTACTAGAAGGGCGATCGCTTCCTGGTGGGGGTTGCACAACTGAAGAACTTATGCCTAATGAAGCACCAGGGTTTAAATTTAACCCCTGTGCGATGAATCATTTGTTTATTTTTTTAGGGTCTGTGATCGCAGAATTAGAACTGCACAAATACGGGTTAGAATATCTTGTTTGTGACCCAGTGGCGTTTTGTCCTCATCCTGATGGCAAATATTTTTTAGCTCATAAATCTGTGGCAGCTACTTGTACAGAAATCGCCCGTTATAGTCAACATGATGCTGAACAATACGCTAAATATATCGATTACTGGCAGCGTTTTGTCACCGCTATTACTCCCTTTTTTAATGCTCCTCCTAAATCAATAGTTGATATTATTGGCAACTACAATCTCAGTAATTTACGAGACTTGTTTTCCATTGTAGGTGGGACTGATACGACCCTCGATTTAATTCGGACTGTTTTGAGCAGCCCTGTAGATAATATCAACGAGTATTTTGACTCAGAATTTGTTAAAGCACCCCTTGCTAGACTCTCTGCCGAATTGAGTTCCCCACCTTCACAAAAAGCCATGTCTTTTGGGGCAATGATGTTGTTATTACGTCACAATCCAGGGATGGCTAGACCAAGGGGCGGTAGCGGTGCGCTGGTTGAAGCTTTGGTGAGATTGGTGAAAAGTCAAGGTGGCAAGATTTTTACTGACCAAAAGGTAGACAAAGTTTTAATAGATAATGGTAAAGCCGTAGGTGTACGCGTTGCTGGTGGTAAAGAATATCGTGCTAATCAAGGTGTAATTTCTAGCATTGATGTCAAGCGTTTATTTCTGCAATTGATGGATGCTGATGATGTAGATCCAAACTTACGCCAAAGACTAGACCGCCGCATTGTCAACAATAATGAAACTATTCTCAAAATTGATTGTGCTTTATCTGAGCCGTTGCGTTTTGAGTACCACAATCATCGAGATGAATATTTAATGGGTTCGGTGTTGATTGCAGATTCTGTTAATCATGTAGAACAAGCCCACAGCGAAATTACTTTGGGAAAAATCCCTGATGATGACCCTTCGATGTATCTAGTAATGCCCACAGCACTTGATCCGACAATGGCTCCTGAAGCTAAACATACGCTGTGGATTGAGTTTTTTGCACCCTACCAAATTACGGGGAGGGAAGGTACAGGTTTAAAAGGAACGGGTTGGACAGATGAACTGAAAAATCAAGTTGCAGACAAGGTAATTGCAAAATTAGCCCAGTATTCCCCCAATCTCAACCATTCTATTATTGCCCGTCATGTAGAAAGTCCGGCGGAATTAGGAGAACGCTTAGGGTCATATAAAGGAAATTACTATCACATTGATATGACTCTAGAGCAGATGCTTTGTTTTCGTCCCTTGCCAGAGTTAGCTAACTATAAAACGCCTATTGAGAATTTATATCTGACTGGTGCGGGGACTCATCCTGGTGGAGCAATTTCGGGAATGCCAGGACGTAACTGTGCGCGAGTATTTTTAGATACTAAAAAGCCAATATCTCAGACAATCAAGAAAGCCGGAGATTCGATGAAAGCTACTCTGACATCCGTGTTTGGCGTAAGTAGTGATTAAAGCCAGAAAGATTGGTTTTTCTAAGTTTTTTGACGTATATTCAAACAGCAATCAGGAAATCATGGTAATTAAGAACACTATACTTGCATTGGGTGTCTTTGCTAACTCCCAAAAATTAGAGCTAGCGATTAATGAGTTGAAAGCTGCTGGTTTGCCAATAGAGAAGATTTCTGCGATCGCTAAAGATGTGAAGCCGGGTGAGCGCGTAGGCGAAGCAGAACTAGAAAATCACATCGGGAATCAAAATGTCAACACGACAAGCGCAATCGGCGATACACTCACAGCCACGACTTGGGGTAGTGTGTTAGTTGGTTTGAGTAGTCTAGCACTCCCAGGTTTAGGTGCCGTATTAGCAGCTGGTTCTGTGGGTGTAGCCTTAGTTGCTAGTGTTGCAGGGGTGGCTGTAGGAGCCGCCGCAAATCAAAATTTGGTCACAGCATTAACTAATTTAGGTATACCTGAAGAGAGAGCAAGAGTTTATAGCGATCGCCTCCAGCAAAATGAATATTTGCTCATCCTAGAGGGTACAGAAACGGAAATCCACCGCGCTCAAACAATATTAAACCAGCATGGCATTCAATATTGGGGTGTATATGATTCTACTTCAGTTCAATCAAATACGTAATTTTAGCCACCTTCCCCAATTCCCAGCAATCTTTCATTTTGAATTTTGAATTGATTCGTCCCCAATCACCCCTTCCAGGAGTAACATCTATGCAATTAAAACCAATCAATCAGCAAGTTGTGGCAGTAGTTGGAGCTTCTAGCGGTATTGGACGAGAAGCCGCACTGCAATTTGCCAGACAGGGCGCAAAGGTAGTTGTTGCGGCTCGCGGCGAGTTAAAGTTAAAGTCATTGGTGGAAGAAATCTGCAATTTTGGCGGTGAAGCAACCCATATTGTTGCTGATGTGCAAGTATTTGAACAAGTAAGCGCGATCGCAAATCGAGCAGTAGAGGTTTATGGACGGCTCGATACTTGGGTACACGTTCCAGCGATTGGTTTATTTGCCACCTTCGACAACACCACACCAGAAGAATTTAAACACGTCATTGATGTTAACTTAATGGGTCAAGTGTATGGCGCGATGGCGGCTTTACCCCATCTCAAACGAGAAGGAAGAGGGGCTTTAATTCATATATCATCAATGGAAGGCAGGCGATCGCTTCCTTATCAAAGTGCTTACTCTTCAGCTAAACACGGTGTAGAAGGCTTTCTCGAAGCTATGCGGATTGAATTAATACATGAAAAATGGCCTATCAGTGTCACCAGTATTAAGCCAGCCGTCATTAACACTCCCTTCTGGAATAATGGTTTGACCAAACTAGGCGTAAAACCGTCAGGAATACCACCTTACTATGATCCCAAAATTGTCGCTGATGCCATACTCTATGCAGCCGAACACCCCATTCGAGACTTATTAGTGGGAGATGTCGCTAAATTACTCGATTTAGCTCAAAAAATCTCGCCTTCCTTGGTAGATTCGTTGCTATTAGCGATTGGTTTTAATTTACAACGTAGTAATGAACCCAAATCAGAAGATGCACCCAACAATTTTTATCAACCAGTTCCTGAAGACAGCAGAGTTGACGGAGATTATCGTCACTTAGTTATACCCAGTATTACTGATGCCTTGGGTAAGTTACCTATATTTCAGTGGGGTACAGGAGCTTTATTAATGTTACTTGCTATACAAGCATTCCAGCAAAATGAATAATTAAGCCTTTTGGGCAAGGAATCGGGAAAATCAACCAAGACAGTATTATTTACTGTTGCCAAACTTAACTGCTTAAAACTTGATTTTATATAAATCAAATAAGTCTCCCGTTAGTCTGGTAACGATTTTTGCCCCAGATGCTTTGATGATTTTTTCCCACTCATTAACAGTTTCTAGAAACACTTCTGCACCTAAATATGTTTCTAGCACCGCCCAATCTTCTGCTAAAGGGTGTTCGGGATTGAGAATATCAAAAACAAACAGCCCGCCTGGTTTCAACACCCGTTTAACTTCTGCTAAGACCGCACTCCAATATTCTAGGGGGAAATAGCAGCTAAAACCGGTAGCGATCGCTAAATCAAATGTCCCTGGGGCATAATTTAATTGATGTGCTGCCCCTAACTCTACCCCTTTAAATAACTTAGAATTCAACTGTGAACCACGAGAATTCAACGTATCTCGCGCCACATTACTAATTTCTTGACCGTAAAAAAACGCCTGCCAATCACGCCAAGGATAAATCAAAAAACTCACACCACAACCAATATCTAAACAGTGGTGATTTTTTTGGGGTTTAGCTATTTCCCAAAAAGGCGAAACAATTCTTCCTGTCAACAGTCCCGATTTCCACTCTTGAAATATAGGCATCGCCTCCACTTCTTCAGGCAATTCAAAAGGCTGATTTTGATATTGTTTATTAAATCGAAGTGCAACCTGTGCTATGCGTTGCTGCCATTTTTCCTGTTGAGAATTGAGAGAAAATAAAGGACTGTAAGAAGAATTTTTAGACATGATGGGGACTTTTGACTGCTAAGTGTTGACTGTTGACTGGGTATTGAGGATAGGATTTTACCCCTAAACCCCTATACCCTTATACCCCTACACCCCTATAATCTACTTCACCCCTAATAATTCCACATCAAATAACAAGGTAGCGTTAGGGGGAATCACGCCGCCGGCACCGCGAGAACCATAACCTAGTTCTGGGGGGATGATTAATTGACGACGACCACCAACTTTCATGGTACTAAGTCCCTCATCCCAGCCTTGAATTACTTGCCCAACGCCAATAATGAAACTAAAGGGACGATTGCGATCGCGGGAACTATCAAATTTAGTACCGTCTGTTAAAGTACCAGTGTAATGTACTGTCACAGTTTGTCCCTTTTCTGGTGTTGCACCAGTTCCCTCTTCTAGTTCCACATACTTTAGACCAGAAGGGGTAGTAACGGCGTTAGAAGCATCAGACAAAGCATCAGACATATGATTATTCGCTATTAAGGTATTGTTTTCTGTAACACTTGCGGCTACCACTGGAGTAGTTGAGGTCACAATCCCAGCAATAGCAGATTCCTGCTTACCGCCAATTTGTGACAACACTAACACTACAACACAGACCAGCATGACAGCCACGCTGAGTAAAATTGCTTTCAAAATTAGCCCTCCCTACAGAGGTAGTTTGGCAACGAAAATTACCAACAGGACAAAATTAGTTTAAAGCACAAGCAGATCCTAACGCCAAAGCTTATTCTCTAAATCTCTGACTTGCCTTTCTAAACGGTCAATTCTCCCCCGCAGTTCATCTACCTCTGACTGACGCGCCACTCCTAAATCCTGCATCATATTTCGCATTTGCCTTTGCATTTGAGTTTCCCAAGTTCCCTGCTCGGACTTTAAATGCTCTACAATGTCATCCATGACAGTTTTTGCTTGTTCAGGATTGAGTTTGCCATCCTTTACCAATTCATCGCTCACTTCTTTGAGTTTCTCCGCCATTAGAGAAGTTGTCCCAATACCAAGCATCATTAGTTGCTGCAACCAGTTGTTGCTGTCCATACTTCCTTCCTGTTATTTATTTCAAACCAGCTGATCCTTGCTTGTGAGTGTGTGCAATCAAGCTATGCTGGAAGCCTAGTTTAATCTAGCCTACAGCTCTATTTTGGCAAATTGGCGAAGACACGGGGTGAAAGGTTTTGGTTATAGAATTTCTGAAGTTTAAAGTTGCTCCTGAAACACGAGACAATTATCTCCAACAGGATGCCGCTATTTGGACAACCGCCTTAGCTAAGTATCCAGGGTTTTTAGGCAAAGAAGTATGGATTAACCCCCATGATCCTACAGAAGTTACATTTATTATTCGTTGGGCAACCAAAGAACAGTGGTTTGCCATCCCTCTAGAAGATTTAGCCACCATAGAGCAGAAGTTTAGCCAAGCCGTTGGTAATACCTACGAGTTAATAGAATCAAAAGAGTATCAGATATGGTAATTCTTTAACTAATGACCCTCCGAATTTTAAATTTTAAATTTTGGATTTTGGATTGTTTTTGGTACAAACTCCACCGTGGGTGGAACAAATCTAAAATAATCGCTGTGCTGCGTCCTCTACGTTGGCGTAGCACCCTTTTATGGGTGCAGTCAATCTAAAATTGTTTAACTATTGACTAATTAATGTACGGGCGATTTTAACCAAAATATCTGTTTTATAAAGTGAATATCTCACGGAAACCGCCCCTAATGACTATTGACTGTTGACTATTGACCATTGACTATTGACTATTGACTAAATAAATTTCAAAATCCCAAATCTAAAATTTTTTATGCCATTTTTACCACCAATGAATATGATGGACTTCTTTCGTAAGAGTGAAGGGGTCTGGTTTACACAACGTACAGTACATCACTTTGATACGGTGGCGGATCAGTCGGGAGAATCAAAGCTTTACGTAGGCGTGATTACAGTTGATGACCCGCGAGTTCAAGCCATTTGTGAACAGCAAGGTATTGATCCTACAAAAGCCAACGGTGGAGCTAGCTTCATGTGGCAAGAACATGAAGATGACCGAGAACCCAATCCTGATCATGCAGCTGTACTGGTAGATGTACCTGATGACGAAACTGGCACATCAGGTAAATTACTTCGTAATCAAGGCTATGTAGAAAGGATACCTGTGGTTAGTCGCTACTGGTTTGGTAAAGATGGGATTTTAACTATCGATACTGAGTATGAGAGTAACCAAGGACAAGAACGCTGTTGGTTTATGACGGATGATTTCCGCGTGCGTGTTAGTACCGTGCGGATGATGAACGGTGTCTATTTAATGACATACTGCTCCGAACGCCGCTATTTAACTGATGCGAATTTAGCAACCATGATGCAACACAATTTGTCTAGAGCATCAGTGTGAACTATCTAGACAATGGGAATGGGGAATGGGAATTATAAAGTTTGTAAGGGAACGGGAAACAGGGAACAACAAAAGCAAAAATCGGCTGTTCTCCAAGTTTTGGCAATATCTCTATGGGTCACGTTAAGGATCGTTACTTTGTTTAACGTATTCGAGACTACCTGTCCTGGAATCCTTTATTCTGATGGGTTAAGGCAGATGAGTCTATAAATTCTTATGTATAAGTGCTTTGTTGAGCATCTAGAAAAATCGCTTTTGCAACGGTTTTCATTACAGAGTCGCCCAATTCCAGCAGGACTAGAGTATAAAGTTAGCGATCGCGGTAGAAACCCTGCTACCATCCAAAGCTGGTGTTATCAATGTCCTGAGTTGCGGAAAATTCGCTATACATACATTGATGCAGGCGCAAGCGCGCAAATTATGAATAGTGTGATTTATCCTAGTCACCACTATGATTTACCCTTACTAGGTATAGACTTTCTGTCTTTTGGTCAGGTGAAAAACCTAATTGTGATGGATTTCCAGCCCTTATTTCAGGATGAAGCTTATCTAAAAAAATATATTCAGCCGTTGCAGACATTGCATGAGAAATATCCAGACCTGTCACAAGACTTGGAAATGAAGTTTTATGATGCTAATCAGTATTTCTCAAAATATCTGCTGTTTGCTAAAACCGATGCAGAAACAGTGAAAACACGGGTCTTTGCCGCCTTCAAAGATTATCTGGATTTATACTGGCACATGCTAGAAGCCGCAGAGCCTCTAAGTGATCAGTCAGATATTCAAAGGATTGTCAAGGCTCAAAAGGATTATGACCAATACAGTGCTGACCGTGACCCCGCCTCTGGTTTATTTAGCAGCTATTTTGGTCATGAGTGGTCAGAACGGTTTTTACATGAGTTTTTGTTTGAAGATGCTGTGCCTTTAGCCGCTAAGGTTGGTAAATAAGAGTCAATAGTCAATAGTCAATAGTCATTAGTCATTAGTCATTAGTTATTAATCATTTTGAATTTTGAATTTTGAATTTTGAATTTTGAATTAAATATGACTCTCTATCAGCCGTTTTTAGATTATGCGATCGCGCTGTTGCAGGAGCGTTTGGATTTGCGTCCTTATCCTATTCCTGTCGGCTTTGAATCGAAGCAAGCAACTGTAGGTAAAGGTAAACATCAAGAAGAAGTCTTGACGACTAGCTACGCCTATCAATCTCCTAAACTTCGACAAATTCGTGCAGCTCATGTGCAGGGAGGAAAATCCCTCCAAGTGTTAAATTTCGTGATTTTCCCGCATTTAAACTATGATTTGCCGTTTTTTGGCGCAGATTTAGTTACTCTGCCCGGAGGACACTTGATTGCCTTGGATATGCAGCCTTTATTTCGGGATGAACCGACCTATCAGGCGAAATATACCCAGCCTATCCTGCCAATTTTTCAAGCACATCAACAACATTTACCCTGGGGAGGCGACTTTCCCGCCGAAGCTCAACCTTTTTTCTCGCCTGCGTTTCTCTGGACACGTCCCCAACAAACGGAAGTTGTAGAAACTCACGTTTTTGCTGCATTTAAAGACTATCTCCAGGCTTATTTGGATTTTGTAGAGCAAGCAGAACCCATTACCGATACTCAGTCTTTAAAGAATATTGAGCAGGCACAGCTAAGTTATTTACGCTATCGGGCGGAGAAAGACCCCGCCAGGGGAATGTTTACCCGCTTTTACGGTGCGGAATGGACAGAAGAGTATATTCATGGCTTCTTATTTGACCTAGAACGAAAACTACTCGTAACCAGTGAGTAAGGGAATCTCAGGCAGGGGGGCAGGGTGCAGGGGAGGAAAGGTAGACAAGGTAGATTTTATCCTGATGCCCAATGCCCAATGCCCAATGCCCAATGCCCAAACCCTTTCATTTTCGCAACATTTCTTAATATTTGCCGCTCAGATTCCTATAGCTCAATATTCCCGGACGAATTTTTATGTAATTGATTGCGTTTCATTAAGCTTTATAGGGCAGTTTATGCCTTGAAAGTCTTGCTCTGTAAGCAATAAACCTGTGTTTACAGCCTTGGTATAACGAAACAAGTGTTTGCAATTTGTAATAAATATCGATCCAACGACATAGTATAAACAAAGTAATGGAAAACTTAAGGACAAGGTGGCGGTGAGATATACCCAGTCATCTGTATGAATAAAGTTTTCCGACTATTAAAGAAATGTAAATTTTCCCAAGCTTCCCTGTGGAAGACCAGGGAGCATTTCAAGGGTTGTCATCCACTGGCGAAGGCATTTGATCTGAATCCAGTTTGGCTGTAACCTGAACCAGACTCGAATAAATCCATTACGGAGATTGACGTTATATGTTCGACGCTTTTGCAAAAGTGGTTTCCCAAGCTGACGCACGCGGTGACTATCTCACCACTTCCCAACTAGATGCTCTGAGCGCAATGGTTGCAGATGGCAACAAGCGCATGGACACCGTAAACCGCATCACCAGCAATGCTTCTACAATCGTTGCAAATGCAGCTCGTGCATTGTTCGCAGAACAGCCTGCATTGATCGCACCTGGTGGAAATGCTTACACAAGCCGTCGTATGGCTGCTTGCTTGCGCGACATGGAAATCATCTTACGCTACATCACCTACGCAATCTTCGCTGGTGACGCAAGTGTATTAGACGATCGCTGCCTCAACGGTTTGAAAGAAACCTACTTGGCTTTGGGAACTCCCGGTGCTTCCGTAGCAGTTGGCGTTCAAAAAATGAAGGATGCTGCATTGGCGATCGCAGGTGATACCAATGGTATTACCCGTGGTGATTGCTCTGCATTGATGGCTGAAGTAGCTAGCTACTTTGATAAGGCTGCATCAGCAGTTGCATAAGAAGGCGACTGAGCCAATCATTTAACCCGCCACAAGCGGTTTTGAGTCATCAATAAAATCCTTAAAACAAGATTATTTGGAGAGAATCCGACAATGAAAACCCCTCTAACCGAAGCAGTAGCAGCTGCTGATTCCCAAGGCCGTTTCCTCAGCTCCACCGAAATTCAAATCGCTTTTGGTCGTTTCCGTCAAGCTTCTGCTAGCATCCAAGCTGCTAAAGCATTGACCGAAAAGGCTTCTAGCTTGGCTTCTGGTGCTGCTAACGCAGTTTACCAAAAATTCCCTTACACCACCTCCATGCAAGGGCCTAACTTCGCTTCTACCCAAACCGGTAAAGACAAGTGTGTACGTGACATCGGCTACTACTTGCGGATGATCACCTACTGCTTAGTTGTTGGTGGTACAGGCCCATTAGATGACTACCTCATCAGTGGTATTGCTGAAATCAACCGCACCTTCGACTTGTCTCCTAGCTGGTACATTGAAGCTCTCAAGTACATCAAAGCTAACCACGGTTTGAGCGGTGATCCTGCTGTTGAAGCAAACTCCTACATCGACTACGCTATCAACGCATTAAGCTAATTAGCGATAGTTCTTTGCCCGGAGGGGTATGCAATTGCTGACTCAGGTTAGTTGTTGTTTACTCCTCCGGGCATTGCTATGTTTAGGGGTATGGGGGTGTAGGGGTGGGTATAGGGGTATAGGGGTGTAGGGGTATAGGAGAAAATAATCAATTAAATCTTTACACCCTTACACCCTTACACCCTTACACCCCTTCTATTCCGAGATATAATCAAGCCCTTCCCAATTAAAAGTTATGGATGAAGTCTCTGAAATTCAAAGTGATGGTTCATTAACGGTAGAACAAGCGATCGCCAATCTGCAAGGTGAGGATTTGGGCTTGCGTGTTTATGCTGCTTGGTGGTTGGGACGGTTTCGGGTGAATGAGCCAGCAGCAATTGATGTCTTAATCGCCTCTTTAGAAGATGAGGACGATCGCACAGATGCAGGTGGTTATCCTCTACGACGCAATGCAGCTAGAGCTTTAGGCAAATTAGGAGACAAGCGAGCTGTTCCAGCTTTGATTCGGTCGTTGGAATGTTCTGATTTTTACGTCCGAGAAGCAGCCGCCCAATCCTTGGAAATGTTGGGAGATTTATCTTGTATTCCCAGATTAATCGAGTTACTTAGTGATCAAGTTCCTGGTACATTACCCGCACCAGAACCGCCTCAACTAGCTCAACCTTTTGATGCAATTTTAGAAGCCTTGGGAACTCTCGGCGCACAGGAAGCGATTCCTGATATTTTGCCTTTTCTTGATCATTTTGTTCCCCGCGTGCAGTTTGCTGCCGCCCGTGCTATGTATCAACTGACTCCAGAGCCGCAATTGGCGAGTCAGTATGGCGATCGCTTAGTGCAAGCCCTGGCTAACGAAGATTTGCAACTGCGGCGCGCCGTATTAGCAGATTTAGGTGCAATAGGATACTTGCCAGCAGCCGATGCGATCGCTCAAACCCTAGCAGAAAATAGCCTCAAGTTGATCTCCCTCAAAGGCGTATTAGAAGCACAACTAAAATTCACCACACCCCTAGAATTGTCACCAGGGGCAATCAAAGTCATGACCTTGATGGATGAATTGTTGTAACAGTCCAACCTGAAGACATTAAAATATAGAAGGTAGCAATCATACCTCCCCTCATGACCTATGGCCGATCATCTTTCCTCCTTAATTCGGGCTGTAGAAGCCGCAGACTCTTCTAGTCGTTTGTTGGAAGCAGTGCAGAACTTGGCGGCGGCTCGACAAGCAGGAGCAATTCCCACCTTGATTGCAGCCCTCAGCTATAATAATCCAGGCGCAGCAGTAGCCGCAGTTGATGGATTAATTCTATTGGGAGAACCAGCAGTTCCCGCACTCCTAGAGCAACTTGATCGCCACAACTACACTGCCAGAGCCTGGGCAATTCGCGCTCTTGCCGGTATTGGTGATCCCAGGGGATTAGTCACCTTACTAGGAGTCGCCACCGCCGACTTTGCCTTAAGTGTGAGGCGGGCAGCCGCGAGGGGGTTGGGAATGATGAAATGGCATTGGTTTCCAGAAGATTTATTAGAAATTGCCCAAGAAGAGGCATTAGAAGCTTTACTATTTGTGGCGCAGCAAGATGATGAATGGGTGGTACGCTACTCTGCGGTTGTGGGATTACAAGCCCTAGCGAATGCCATTGCCCCTAGTTATACAGAATGGCGATCGCAAATTCAAGCCCAATTAGAGCAGATGTTAAACAACGATAGCAGTTGGGCAGTCCGGGCGCGTGCTGGCATGGCACAACAGCAAATTCACAGCGAGACAGCAAAACAATCACCAGAAATCACAGAACAACCTTCGCCACTATCTGCTACCGATTGGCAAATGATTCTGGATAAACTTTATGAGCGTAAAGGACAAGAAAGACTACTCTTAGCAGAAGGTGATCCGCGCCGTTATCGAGAATTAGCAGGGTCAATTGCTCACCATACCGAAGAATAGTAGTTTCATTTGAAAAATAAATTAAAAAAGAGCAGCGACTGTCTTGATTTTCAAGATATCTAAGCCCCTCTCCGCGTCGGAGCGAAAAGTCTGAGCGGAGGTTTCCTCCGATGGCTTCGCCAACGCCAAGGGCGAACAGAACTTTTCAAGAGAGAGGGGTTTGGGGAGAGGTCGTCGAATTCACGTTAATATGCTAAAGGTTGACTAATTTTCACCAATCTGCAAAGTTAGGGGTTTAATATTGACAACCTTGCCACCCAAACGATTAATCCGTTGAAGTTCTTGATTAAACCGACTGAAAGGTATTGTAATTAACACATTACCACTAGAACGAATCGGAAAATTGTTTTGGTCTGTCACCTCATTTTGATGCCAACCCGATACTTCAACCTGAAAACTGCGATTCTGATAAACCATATTGATTTCCTGTCAACAAAGGAGACTTAAGGTTTTTTATTCTTTCTTGTGTGTTTTTTGCCTTGTTTATACCAATTTGGGAAATGATTGCGACAAATGAATTTCTGGAAAGCTCACCAGTAAAACATTCCAAAATCCAAAATGGTATTAGGGACTTCCAGAAAATAAATGATTCAATTTTTGAGAGAGAATATTTTGATTTTTCCCCCTGCACCCTGCACCCTGCACCCCTGCCCACCACAGCGATTGCATATTTGGAAGTCCCTTAGTTCTTTAAAGCGGTGTAATGCTGGCAATTTTGCCATTGCGACGCTGAACTTGTTGGAAATAATTAGATAGTTCTTCGTAGGGGATAACTACAGCTTGGTTGACACGACGCACTTTGGGATAGCCTGGCTGAGAAATACTGGCTACTTCCACACGATACAATCTGCCTCTACCAAACGCCTGTGAGCCTTGAAATGCAGTGCTGGGGGTTTGTCCTCTGGGGGAAGGAAGATAGGCAAAGCCATTGTTACTACCCGCAGGCGCGATGACTGGAGACGCAGTATTTTTGGCTAATTCACTAGCTAAACGCGCAGATTTACCCGTGATTTGGGAGCGATCGCTGTTGGCATAACCGCGATAAAGTTGAAAAATCCTGGTAAAGCCTACAGTTTTTTGTCCAGATTGAGTGCTGAATCCCCGATAATAAGGCACTATATTGTCCCCAAAATTACTTTGATATTCGATAGAGTCAATATAGGAATCAATATCAGCCTCATATCCTTGACTTTGATACAAATCTAGATGATCAGCAATCTCAGATTCATCATAGGGAGCGCGACCAAGCAGATGTTTATAATTGAGTTCCGTAAATCGGCTATGAAAGTTATTAGAAAAAAACTTTGACTTGTACAAATCAGACTTTGCTAACTGTCTTACAAAATCTTGGACTGTAATATTTCTATTAATCAGCAGTGATTCTAAACTGGTCAAGCGTTCCGATTGTAGTAAATAATCATTACCTAAAACTTGACGATAAATAGCTGCTATTATTTGTTTAATTTCTGCTTGAGTCGCATTAGAACGTAATTCAATCGCCGCAGCGTTACTAAATGCAGAAGTGCCGAGTTTAGATGCTGCTGTCGTAATAGCCATTGCAATATTCTCCTTGTCAAAGGTGCTAGTAGTTAAGAAGCCCGTTTTTAAACTATGGATAAGGTGTGTCAAAAATATCCAAAAATTTTTGTTGAAACTTATTTTATCGATGACTAGATAACAATTTAAAAAGTTTTTTAATGATTAGGAAAAAGCCTTGCGTAATAAATTGAAACGTTATAAATGCTCTCTGTACAAAGATTGTAGGCAATTAAAATTGACAACTAACACAGTGTACATCCAGTATTAAAAACTTTTCCAAATTACTACGCAAATGCTCGACGCTTTTGCAAACTTAACATTCAGTTTTGGTGTAACTAAATTACAGACGGCTCAAAATGCTCTGGTAATCTTTTTCATCTCAATCGCATAATTACCAAATTCACTTCTCATCCTAGTCACACAAAACTGCAAAACTTATATGGTCAATTAACTCAGCACTCACTGCTGTATTGACCCTGGAAGGTATTAGCTTAAAGCATTGATGACATAATCAATGTAAGAATTAGCTTCCACGGCAGGATCGCCAGTTAAACCATGATTAGCTTTGATATATTTGAGAGCTTCAATGTACCAACTGGGAGATAGTTCAAAGGTACGGTTGATTTCAGCTAAACCGGCAATCAAATAATCATCGATGGGGCCTGTACCACCTACTACTAATCCGTAAGTGATAATCCGCAAATAATAGCCAATATCACGAACGCACTTGTCTTTCCCAGTTTGGGAAGAAGCATAGTTAGAGCCTGGGGTGTTGGTGGTGTAGGGAAACTTTTGGTAAACAGCATTAGCAGCACCCTCAGCCAAGCTAGATGCTTTTTTAGAGAGTGTTTTAGCTGCTTCTAAGCTAACAGATGCTTGACGGAAACGACCGAAAGCAACTTGAATTTCGGTGCTACCTAAAAAACGACCTTGGGAATCAGCAGCAACAATTGCTTCAGTTAAGGGTGTTTTTGTCATGGCAAGATTTCTCCTAATTGCTTTTAAAAAATTTGTGGGAATAGACTTCTTGCAAAAGTCGCTGTTTGAGTCTGATGAAACTCTGATGCAAGAGGTCTAGTGTGTGCGGTTTTAAGCTACTGCGGCAGCAGCACGATCGAAATAGGATGCAACTTCAGCAATCAGATTGCTGCAATCACCGCGAGTAATTCCGTTGGGGTCGCTAACAATAGCAATAGAAGCTTCTTTTAACTTCTGAATACCAACAGCAACGGAAGCCCCAGGAGTTCCCAAAGCCAAATATGTTTCCCGTAATCCGTTGAGGGCGCGGTCATCGAGAACGCTAGCATCCCCAGCAAAAATTGCGTAGGTGACATAACGAAGGATGATTTCCAAATCACGCACACAAGCAGCTGCGCGGCGGCTGGTGTAAGCATTTCCACCAGGTGCAATCAGTTGAGGTTGTTCAGCAAACAACGAACGAGCTGCGTTAGCAACAATTGCAGAGGCGTTGCTAGAAATCCGGTTAACAACATCAACACGCTTGTTACCGTCTTTTACCAAAGCGATGAGAGCATCTAACTGGCCATCGCTCAAATAGTCTCCTCTGGTGTCAGCTTGGGAAACAACTCTGGAAAAAGCATCCTGCACCATAGTTTTAATCTCCTAAATTTTGATTAATGCGGAATTTATTGATTGAGGGTTGCAGTCAGAAATTGAACACTTGAGCTTTTACTTTTTATCAAACAGAACATCATGTCTAACTAAGTAATATTTCAATTTCTCAACCACATTAATTTGACGAGAAAGACTAGGCAATTTTTCCAATATTGGAAGTTTTTCCGTCATGAACAAGAGCAATAAATTCTCTAATGTTTTGAGTTTTTATTGACTTTGTTTTGTGTTTAACCCTTACAAAATATTTTTATATACTGTTTCGTATAGGATTTTTGTTAAGAAATGTTTAGGATAATTTTTATAGCAGTAAAAACAAAAACATTATCTCTATTTTCAGAATAATAAAATTTTTAATAATCTAAATATATTTGTTAATAATATAAATATAAAGCGGGAAATGCTTGTACGGCAGGACATACAATGAATATTTGATTTAAAAAATGCGATAACTCGATATAAATTTACTGTCTAATAATGTGCTGAAAAATAATCTTTAATTTTCATAATTAAGAGCGTAAATAGATTTTTTTATTCAGAGAATGTATTTGCAAACACTAAAAAAATAGAAAAAAAGCAGTCGTGATTACATTTTTTTCTAAAATATTTACAAACTGTAATAAAAAATATGGCTTGATGAAAAACATAGTAGTAAATATTGAGCTAAGTACCATTTCCAAACCGCTATAATATGCGATCGCCGTGAGTAGGTAGGGGAACAGAGGTGACAAACATTCCAATCGCGCAACAAGCTTTTGAAAATTTAGCTACAGGATGGGCAACAGGGGATTTTCGGCCCTTCATCGATATGCTGGCAGATGATGTAGTTTTCTGGCTGCCGGTAGGCAAGCAGCGAGACACAGGCTTTACATACGAAGATAAACAGCAGCTAATTGCCAGACTCCAAGCGCGCACAGCAACAGGCGATCGCCTCATCTTCCATCCCCCTGATCGCATCACCAGCAATGAAACTACCGTTACCCTAGAATTTGCTAGTCAAGGGACTATAGGAGAGCAACCCTATCAAAGCCGCAATCTCATTTCCTTCGACATTACAGGGGAGAAAATTTCCGGCATCCGAGAGTATTTTGGCGACATTGATTGATGTTCATTAGGGGTGTAAGGGTCTAAGGGTGTAAGGGTGTAAGGGTTTAAGGGTTTAAGGTATTGGGCAGGGATTGAAAAAGAACCCAATACGGTTGTCCCAAGATGCAGGGCTTTTAACCCAAGAGTTAGGTTGGCGGGGTATAGTTCTTCCCCCTACACCCCTATACCCCTACACCCCTACACCCACCCCAACGGAGCTTGGTAATTTGCAAAGTCTGTGCGATCGCTTTGCTCATTGGTGACGCAATCTGAGAAGATCAAATATAGAAATTTAAAATATAGACCTTCTTTTAATCATCTTTAGGAAACACATAAATATATGGCTGATAGTCAAGAATCCATGCCCATCGAACAGGCAACCCCTGAAGAACTCACCGAAATTATTTCTGAGTTGGAACAATATCGGGAAAGATTGGTGAATGATACCCTCTCTATGGCACAACGCGCCAAAGTGATGAAAGCGCAAGCTATGGCTTATTTAGAGCCGAACTTAGCCCAAATCGACGCTCAAATCCAAGCACTGCGCGATCGTCAAGCGGCTCTTTCCTCTGGTAATTAGCATAAGGAATATCTGATGAATCACTCACTTAACTCCGACTCTGCAACAGTGGATCAGCCAGTCCCGCCAGTTAAGACAGAGCAAATTCAATCGGAGAACGATGCCCTAATTGAGAGGGTCAATGAGCAGATTACGATGGGTACCTTTGAAGTCAGCGACCAAATTTTAAAACAGTTGGTTGAAGGCTTAGGAGATCCACGGGGTCTAGTACGGTTGCGGTTTGCGGAAACATTGGGAGAAATTGGCGAAGTTGCCACCCCTTTTCTATTAGATGCCTTAGCAAATCATAGCAATGTCGTTGTCCGTCGGGCGGCAGCTAAAACCCTGACCATTATTGCCGACCCGAAAGCTGTACCTAACTTGCTCTATGCCTTCCTCAATGATGAGGATACAGTAGTGAAGGGTTCATCTGTAGGTGCGCTAGCGAGAACTGGAGAAGCCGCAGTACCGAGTTTATTGGAGGTACTAGCATCTAATCAGCCAGAAGATATTAAAGGTCATGCAGCTTGGGCATTAGCGTTTATTGGTTCTGAGGCAGCAGACTATTTATACAAAGCCTTAAATGATGCTTCCGTAGATGTGCGGTGTGCGGTAATTGGGGCATTGGGTCACGTAGCCCAAGAACAATCTGATGAGAAATCCTGTAGTCTGTTGGTTGCAGCATTGACTGACCCAGAAGCCTTGATTCGTACCGAAGCCGCAGCCGCATTGGGACAGGTAAATTATTTACCAGCAGTACCGCATCTAATTTTGGCACTCCAAGATACTGACTTAGATGTCAGAAAAGCCGCGATTAACTCTTTAGGAAAAATCGGCGATCGCACTGCTTTAGAACCTTTACAAGCATTACTTGACGATGAACAACAGGTAGTGAGAGTTTTAGCAAAATTAGCGATTGGGCAAATTGAACGTCAGGCGGAAGCTGATGATTGGTAATGGGGATTAAACCAATTCGCAATTCGCAATTCGCAATGGACTAACGTCCCGCTACGCTAACGCAATTCGCAATTATGTGTTGTAACGGGGATTTAAACCCCCTAAATTTTGTTAACACAGTTATTAGTCACTTGTTTCCTGTCATTGCTTTGATGGCAATGGCAGGAAATTCTATAGGTAAGAGCTGAGTAGAGTCACATTTCACCTTAAAATCTGGTGAGTGGGGATACAGCAAACAGACTCAACTATGCCTGACGAAAAAATTTTACTGCAACCTGCCACATTATGGGATAGCCTGAAAAAACAGACGCACCATGCTTTAGAATGCGGTGCGCTACTATCCATACCAACAGAATTTGAATTTGTCGAACAGGATGGGGTGAAATTTTTGGTACGAATTTTATCTAATCTTGTCCGTAAAGATACTGCTAAAAAACAACAAGACAAGCAAACCCAATCTAGTGGTAAAGAGTTTAATCCCTTCTTACCCTATGAACAAGATTTATTTGTCGCTGATATCTCAGAGACTCATGTCTGTATATTGAATAAATTCAACGTCGTTGACTATCACTTATTAATTATTACCCGCGCTTTTGAAGAGCAAGAAAGCTTACTCACCCTGGCAGATTTTGCAGCTATGTGGGCTTGTTTAGCGGGGATGGATGGTTTAGCCTTCTATAACGCAGGTAAAAATGCGGGTGCAAGTCAACGACATAAACACTTACAGTTAGTACCCCTACCCCTCACACCTTCAGGAATCAAAACACCTATAGAACCGCTTTTAGCTGAGGCTAAATTTGAGGGTGAAATTGGCACTATTCCTGGATTACCGTTTATACACGGCTTTGCTAAGTTAAATCCAGAGTGGCTAGAATCTCCCTTGACAGGTGCTAAGGCAACTTTAGAGATTTATCAAAACTTATTGCAAGCTGTAGGTTTAGGTGCAATTGATGGTGATAGACAATCGGGTGCTTATAACTTACTAGCAACACGAGAATGGATGCTCATCGTACCGCGATCGCAAGAACATTTTCAATCGATTTCTGTGAACTCATTAGGCTTCGCCGGTGCAATGCTGGTGAGAAACGCATCTGAAATGGAACTTCTCAAACATCAAACCCCAATGAATATTCTGAAAAACGTGGCAAAAAAATTATAGTTTGTAGTCAGGACTTTCATCCTAACTACAAAACATCAAATCTGGCGTTTTACTTAATTGATTGATTGAGAAAGTTGTTTCTTTCTACCCCAAAATAAACCTAGTCCCACAATAGATAAACCCAGCAGAGAACCTGGTTCTGGAACACGAGTATAGTTTACAGATTGATTTGCAGTTGCATCAGCATTGAGAAAGTTCTCGCTAAATACAAAAAATTGATTTGGTACTACATATTGCAAACCTAATCCCTGTCCCTTGGGAATGTTGCCAACAAAATCTGTTAAAACTGCGGCGATAGGATCATCAGCTTCCGTAAAAGTTAGGCCATTGTAGTTAGCAAAAATCTTTAAACCTTCTGAAACTTCTACAAATTGATCAGCCGCAGCCGCTTGGTTAAAAGAAAAATAGCCTGTGAGAGTCTGATCAGCGTTAGAGAAATTATAGGTAATGTTTGCAGCTTGGGTGGGTGTAATTTCTCCCAAGGTAAACATGAGAGTCGTCCCGGCTGTAGCAACTGCTAGCTTTTTGAGGATGGAGTTAATCATTTTTTTCCTTGGTGAAAGAAGAATTTTTTTATTAGGGGTGTAGGGGTGTAGGGGTTTAAGGGTTTAAGGGTTTAAGGGTTTAAGGGTTTAAGGTTGTAGAGGTTGAAAGTTTTGAGTGGGGTTTGAGTCTCCGTCCAACACGGTTCGGTTGCCCCAAGGAGCAGTGCTTTTAACCTAATGGTTAGGTTAGGCTGCTCTTCTTCCCCCTATACCCCTACACCCCTATACCCCTATATTTACGAAGCTGGGCTAGTCAAAGCAGTTTTCATCGCTTGGAAAATGTGGCTTTGGTCAACTACACCCCTCACACCTGGAACGGTGTAAGTATTGCCAGTGCTATCTGTAAACTTGACACTCTGCCCCAAGGAGCGTGTGAGAGCAGAAGAATAAGCTCCTTGGAAATAAACCGGTACAGGACGGTTAGTGTGACTACCCCAAAGGTATTTTTGAGTAGGATCAGAACCCCAGAAGTGACCTGCTTCTTTGGGGTTGTGTTTGTTGTAGGTGGCTTCTTTGGCGTTGTACTTCAAGCCTCTAGCTAAATTAGGATTAGTGTTAGGAGTTAGCTTAGATACGAAGTCATTGTTAAGAGTCAGATAGTGGTCATGGTCAGCCGTGACGATAAGTAAATTCTTGCTCCAACCGCCATTTTGATTAATCCAAGTGATGACTTCTTGAACTGCTTTGTCGAAATCATTCATTGCACCGATGAGGTTATCCATGTTGTCGTCATGGGCTGCCCAATCGATATCACCACCTTCTACCATCAGCCAAAAGCCGTCTTTATCTTTGCCCAGCACTTTCAGAGCTGCTTTGGTTAAATCAGCTAATGTGGGGTTTTCGTTAACTTCTCTAGCCACAAAACTAGCGTCTGTTTCTCCGAGGGCTAGAGGTCTAACTGTATCTGGGTTGGGGCCACTAATTGGATTACCATTAGCGTCTAAAACCGGAACACACTCACTAATAGAACCAGGAATGATTTTCCCTGATGGACAGGTAATGGGAGTTCCACCCCTTACAACAGAGCTATAGATAGAGAAGTTATCTAAACCTGTGGTGCTGTAGTCACCCTTAGAGGAACTTGTAGGAAGATTTCCGTTTTGACCACGCGCACCGTATAGACCAAAGAGTTTACCGCCTTGATTGGGGTCAATGTTAGCAGCAGTATTTAATAGGGTTTGAGTAGCATTTGTCCCACGTTCTAAGAAGGTGTAACCGTAGCGATTGGATGTAGGACTTGGATTATTTTTCAGGTGTTCGTAGGTGTCTTGAGTGATGTATGTATAGTCATAAGCCGGACTGACAGCTGTTCTATTTTGCATATCTAGGGGATGACCACCACCTAACAGCACATTGGGTTGGAAGTCTAACAATGTCTGCTGCAAAATACTGTCTTGGTTGGTCTTGTTGGGATCGTAAATACTGTCATACTTACTACGACGGTTAACGTAAGAAGCGGCTGCTCCTGGTGTAGCGTGGCTAATAGGTACAGATGTTACTAATCCTGTGGCTTTGCCTTGTTCTTTGGCAATTTCCAAGATAGTTTTCAATTTTTTCTCGTATACATCTACCCCCATTGCGTTGTTATAGCTTTTCACACCGGTATATAGAGTTGTGGCGGTGTTGGCAGAGTCGGGATAGCTATATTTGATGTACTCTTTGTTGTAACTACCAGGATTAGCCGGAGATAAAGGAATCCAAGGAGCAGGGCCACCTTGGCTGACATCGTAACCAACTAAGTTTCCTGGTTGTGAGCTATTACCGTCGGCGCGATCGCCTGGATTCAATGGAGTGGGTTGGAAGGAAAAACCAGGACGAACATTACTCAGTCCTGTGAAGGAGTTAGATCCATCTAGAGCAGAGTTACCGGTGAAGTGTTTTTGATTGGTGGGTTCGGCGGGTGTACTGGCTTGAATGGTTGTGCCGTATGTTGTTACCAATCCATATCCGGTGAGATTTTGGAAGCTCAAACCAGAGCCTTTCCCACTGGTATAAAAGGGCGCGCCTTTAGCTAAAGCTGCGGCTCTAGCCATGTTCCAGCCCATGCCATCACCAATCATGATGATGACGTTAATACCATTGCCAGCAGCTAAGGCAGATTCAATGCCGGGATTACCAAATACCAAAAAAAAGGCACAAAAAAGGCTCGTCATAGCGAGTGATAGGACTCGCCTGTACTTTTCTAAGTATGAAATCATTGCAGTATGTCTGGGAATAATTTAAATGAGCGCGACACCGATTTGATTTGGAGAAAAAATCTAAGTGTATGTAGTGGACTGTCTAGGCTAAAGTAGTGCATTAAATTGGAAAAATTTAAACGCCGATAAACGCCGATAAACGCGGATAAAATCGATTTTTTAATGCAATATTTAAGGCTTGCCAGGCCACTATGTATCTGTTCAAAAATCAGGACGGAATCCTATATTTTGCTTTTTTTGGGAATAATTGTATTTGGTTAAATCTTAATTATTGATAGAAATTGGGTTCTTCGTGGCTATAGTAAAAGTCTGGATGACCGAAGTCTAAAGATTGTGCCTGAATCTGATTTTGAATTGGCACTGAGGCAGTAACTGGTTGTTGGTTTGGTGTGGTGAAAGAAAATAGGATTGCCACTATTAAACCAAACATAAAACCAGCTAATACACGCCAATGACGTTTCAGTAATGAAATCATCGCACTAGCTCCTCTAAAGTAGGAAATAATAGCTTTTCTGCTTGCTCGCGATCGCCATCAGTACAAGTTTCTGGTGATAAATTACAATTACAGTTGATGTCTGTAATTTGACCGCGCAAACACTGCACACTTTGAATTACTAAATAAGCTGCAAATGTGGCTATCAGCACCGCCACAATTAGACTAATCACTCCATCCGCCCAAGTCCAATTTAACCAGATGACAGCGATCGCCGCTAAAACTGCCCCCACAGAACTGGCTACGTCCGCTAACAAATGCAGTAAAGCTCCTCGGATGTTGAGGTCATGATGACTACATCTGTGTAAACACTTGGCATTAAAACCGTTAACAAGTAGACCAATGAGGGCAGTTGTTAACATAGGTACACCATTAATCTCTATGGTAGGAGATTGCAAGCGCACCAGAGCTTCTTGAATGATCCAGCCAGCAACGGCTGCTAGGCTCAGTCCATTAATCAAGGCTGCTAGGACTTCCAATCGATAGCGTCCCAGGATGTTGCGTTGTGATATGGATTGAGATAACCAGGCTGCGATTAGTGCTAAACCTAATGCGGCTACATCAGCAAAAATATGTTCAGCATCTGCTAACAGAGATAAGCTATGACTCCAAAGTCCCGCCCCTAGTTCTATACAGAAAAAAACGCTCAATAAAACTAAAGCAGTCCAAAGAGCCTGCACTTTCTGTTGCGCTGGAGTTGATGACATTGCAACTGACTCTCTAAATTGATTGGTGCTGGACTCAAATTTTGAGCGTTTCATTGAATGCCCTTGTGCCGATAGCACTATTCTAAATCCCTGAATACCTGTACATCCCTGCGAAAATCTACCAGATGTAAGGTTAACAATTATGTAAGTGAGGTTTAATAAGAGATAAAATTTCAGTATTTACCGAAATAAAAATGGTTATCATATTCATTTTAATACCAAGTGACTGATAAAACAGCCCCAGAAACCCACTAAGCCATAGGGTTTGTTGGTGTCAAAGGAATCTTGTCTTTGGAAAAAAATAGGAGAGGAAGGTGCGTCAGAATGAATATTTTCGTTGTGCAATCAGGTTTCCTCGTACTGACGCACCCTACAAAAAGGATAGGATGGGGAAAAGCTGAAAGTTTTGTGCTATCAATCACTGTTTTGTTGAATCATGACTACTCTGCAAGTTGCTTCTTCCCTGACTAACATTGCCCAACAAACCCGCCAAGCTGCTAGTAAATTGGCGATTCTCTCGACTGAGGCAAAAAATCAAGCGATCGCCTCTGTTGCCCAAGCGTTAGAATCAGCCAAGGATGAAATTGTGTCAGCGAATATTGCTGATTGTGAAGCGGCGACGGCTGCGGGTATCGCCAAGCCTCTCTATAAACGGTTGCAGTTGGATGAACATAAGTTAAGAGATGCGATCGCAGGGGTGAGGGATGTGGGTAAGCTAGCTGATCCTGTGGGACAGGTGCAGATTCACCGAGAATTAGATAATGGCTTAGTTTTAAAGCGTGTGACTTGTCCTTTGGGTGTGTTAGGGATTATTTTTGAAGCGCGTCCAGAGGCGGCAATTCAAATTGTCTCTTTGGCAATTAAATCTGGTAATGGTGTAATTCTCAAATGTGGGAAGGAAGCTGTACGCTCTTGTGAGGCGATAGTTAAAGCGATTAAACAAGGTTTATCAACAACAGATGTGAGTCCTGATGTGGTGCAATTACTCACAACTAGAGAGGAAACTTTAGAACTTTTAAAGTTAGATAAATATGTAGATTTAATTATTCCTAGAGGTTCTAATTCTTTTGTCAGGTTTGTCCAAGAAAATACTCGCATTCCTGTACTTGGTCACGCTGATGGAATTTGTCATTTATATGTAGATCAAGCGGCTGATATTGATAAGGCTGTGCAGATTGCTGTTGATGCTAAAATTCAATATGCGGCGGCTTGTAACGCCATTGAAACTATGTTAGTAAATCAAGCGATCGCACCGGAATTTTTACAAAAAGTTGCCGCCGCTTTGCAAGCAGTGGATGTGGAATTACGTGGTGATGAACGGACTTTAAAGATATTACCTGATATTGCCCATGCTATTGATGCCGATTGGGAAACAGAGTACAGTGATTTGATTTTAGCGGTGAAAGTTGTAGACTCTTTAGAAGATGCGATCGCTCACATTAATGAATATGGTTCTCGGCATACTGATGCGATTGTCACAGAAGATTTAGCGACGGTAGAAACATTTTTTGGCTTAGTTAATTCTGCCGGAGTTTTTCATAATTGTTCCACTCGCTTTGCTGATGGTTTCCGTTATGGTTTTGGTGCGGAAGTCGGGATCAGCACTCAACAAATGCCTCCCCGTGGCCCTGTTGGGTTGGAAGGTTTAGTTACATATAAATATCAATTAACTGGTGATGGACATATTGTTGCTACTTACACTGGTGCAAATGCTAAGGCCTTTACTCATAGAGATTTAGAGTAAATCTCAGCAATTGCAAATTCAGCATCCAGTCTCACGTTAACTGGGTAGAAAGCGAGAACAATTTTATCTTTGGGAATTTCGGCACTGATGGTTTAATTAGTCATTATACTGTCAGTGCTACTTAATCTTGCTTGCCAATACTTAATAAGTATAATTATCATTGTCTCTGAAAAAGCTACTTGCTAAAACTGAAAAAAATGCTGTTCAAGTAGCATATTTATGAGAATTACAGAACACACTCCTAATAAACTTACACTACACAATTCTGCGTTAAAAGATTGGATAATTGGCAGTATTATTACATCTCTGGGAATTGTTATTCCCGTCTTATACGCTGGTAAAACCATATATAGTTTTAATTGCAAGAGAGACAATAGTGTTAATGGAGGAATTTGCCAGATTCAAGAGATAGATAAATGGGGAGCAAGTACACCAAAAATAGTCACGATGAATGAGTTAAAAGGAGCTAATTTAGAGACTAGAACTTACAGAGTGCGTGGCGGCAAGAGAGTAGAGTATAATATTAAGCTGCTAACTAAAAATGGTGATATACACTTTACTAGTGGTGATAATGAAGAAGATATATCTAGTTTAGTTAACCAAATCAATGATTTTATTAATTATTCTCAAGCATCTAATTTTCAGGTTAAAAATGTTATAGATAACACAATAGTAATGTACACAGTTGGAGGATTATTATTAATTTTCGGAATATCTGCAATATTTGCAGATGATATTATGTGTAGCTTTGACAAAGAAAGTGGAAAGTTTTTTATTAGAAGAAAAGGGTTACTTGGCGAGAGAATGCAATGTGGAGAGAATATTAACATCTCTGACATTTGTATAGAGAAAAATAGTAGTTCGCGCAATAGCAGAACTGGGAAAATAGAAATTACCTACAAACTCAATCTTATACTTAAATCAGGGGAAAGTCTGCTGTTACATAGTGGTGGTTCTAGTCATCAAAAATACATGGATATTGAGAAAAATATCCGCCAAATAGTTGATATTTAAATATTTCGCTTCTAGATTTAATTACTAAAATAGCTTATCTATCAGTTAGGTAGGCTGTGTCAGTGCGATAGTACCTAACTATACTCATAACCAATTCTCTATGAAGTTGCGCCAAATAAATGATGTAGAGACGTTGCATGCAACGTCTCTACAGTACAGAATAAAGTGCATCTATGGCTACGCCAGGCAAGCTACATCAAGAAACGGTATCGGAAATTATTTATGCTGATGCACCCTAAATTTTGAATATTTTTTATCTCGAAGTCCCTAAGCGATCGCAAAGTCAGTATACAGTCTGACATTAACTGGGTGAAAAGCTAGAACAATTCTATCTTTCGGAATACCAGCACTGACAAGTTCATTCGCAATTCCGGTTTTAGTACCATCTCTTTGAATCCAAACCTTATCATTGATAATATCAATGTGAATCAGACAACCATGTACACGTTGTTTATGGTATCCATTCAGTGATTACCTTTAAACTAAAGCCTTTAACAAAGCCTGAAGCTTAAGTTGCACTTCTGCAAATTCGCGTTCAGGATCAGAACCGGCGACGATACCAGCACCAGCGTAAAGTCTAGCGCGATCGCCGTCAATTAGAGCCGAACGAATCCCCACGATAAATTCACAGTTACCCTGAGAGTCTACCCAACCTAAAGGCGCAGCGTATAAGCCTCTTTCAAAGTTTTCATAACGGCGAATCTCTGCACAGGCGATATCTCTGGCTGCACCGGCGACGGCTGGCGTGGGGTGTAATTGGGCGACAATTTTTAAAGGATGCACATTAGCCGGAACGATCGCACTAATCGGTGTCCAGAGGTGCTGAATGTTAGATAATTGTCTCAGGCGTGGTGCTAAAACTTGGGGTAATAAACCTAATTGGGTAAGGCGTTGAGTAATGAAATTCATCACCAGTAAATGTTCATGTCTTTCTTTTTCGCTGTTAAGTAGGCGATTTGCATTAGCTGCATCTTCTGCTGGAGTTTTCCCTCTGGGTGCAGAACCCGCCAATGCGTCAGTAATTAATTGTTGATGATGAATACTAATTAATCTTTCGGGACTCGCACCAATAAAACTTTGTCCTTTGCCGTTACTGGTAGAAAAAATATAACAATTGGGATGAGTTTTTCGCAGATTATTTAAGGAATTAAATAAATTAAAATTCTGATTGGAATTTACATCTAAAACATCTGCTAAAACAATCTTGCTCAGATGACTAGAGTTAATTTTTTCTAAAACTGATATTACAGAACTTTTAAAAGTTTCTGTATTTTTGACAGGCTTGTGGGTGAAAATTGCAGGAAAATAATCTTGTGTGGGCGTATGATGCTTTAAAGAACGGATATTTTCTATTTTATGGCTAATTTTTTGTAAAAATAACTGAATATTAAAATTATCATTGATAACAGTATTAATTACTAAATTACATTGCTCATCTTTGACAGAAATTTGCCAGCGTGGTAAGAAAACTGTCGCCGCAGGAAAAGGGTAATCATCTGTATAGTGTTGATCAAAAAAGCTAAAGTAGCAAAAAAAGTGCGGGCCAGTAAAATCTGCGTTTGTCTCACCAAATGTCATGATGTTTTTCAGGTGAGATTGAATAAAATACTCAGCTTGATGAAATCTGTCTTTACCATTAATCTGGATTTTCTTCACCGCGTCGATAGCTGCGATCGCCTCGCCTTTGCTTTTATTCTCAAAGTAAAAATTTATTTCATTTGCTTGCGCTAATTTATCTAATACTATCAAAGGATCTACCAAATCAATTGATAGAGAAATGCTGACAATTTGCCCACAATTATTTTTGAGGCAGTTTTCTTGAACGTCTAGCAAAAATTGGTAGAGGTCTTTTTGTTTTACAGCAAAGTTACTACGACATGGTGAAACTGTCATAAATCTAGAAATAGTAAATTTTTTTTAAGTTATCTTCCTAAAGTGTAATTAAACATGGTCGTATTTCTACAGGTAGCATATTCAGTCACCATTTCACCAGAGTATGACTTGCTTTGTTTTTGGTGTTCCCCAACCCTGATTAGGGGGGCTGAGTCTTTGTCTACCAATAAAAAGATGTAAAATTTGCCACCTGGAGGTTAAAGAGTTGTAACATATTACTCAGTTCTTGAGTGAGTAGATAGCTAACTTTCAATTAATACACTGAACTAAAGAGAAAGTATATTACGTATCACTCAGCCTAAATAAATTATGAGTAAATTTTTGATAGTTTAAACAATTAGGACTGATGACTACAAAACAAATTTCCCGTCCCAAGAGTAAATTATGGATGGCGGCAATTAAACCGCCCATGTACAGCGTAGCTATTATGCCAATTTGGGTTGGAACGTCTGTAGCATTTGCAGAGACTAAAAGTTTTAATGTAGGAATATTTTCTACTTTTGTTTTAGCTGCAATTTTGATTCTGGCGTGGGAAAATATCAGTAATGATGTGTTTGATGCAGAGACAGGTATTGATATAAATAAAC
The DNA here is from genome assembly GCF_002896875.1 of Nostoc sp. CENA543. GTDB lineage: Bacteria > Cyanobacteriota > Cyanobacteriia > Cyanobacteriales > Nostocaceae > Trichormus. The sequence continues at coordinate 4,925,175 of NZ_CP023278.1, read as the reverse complement.
ACCACTCGCTGGTGAATTTAACTGGTAAGAAGAATTTAGTATTTTGGTTAGGAAACCTGTGTTTAATAGCAGGTTTATTGGGGATATTAGCGATCGCCATTTGGCAACAAGATCCCACAGTCATTGGCATAATTCTCCTATGCTGCGGTTTAGGCTATATGTACCAAGGGCCGCCTTTCCGTCTAGGATACCAAGGTTTAGGCGAAATTCTTTGCTTTTTTGCCTTTGGGCCTTTGGGCATCACCGCCGCCTACTACAGTCAAACCAAAACTTGGTCACTCACTGGTTTAGCTGTTTCCATTATTGTAGGGATTGTCACCAGTTTGATTTTATATTGCTCACACTTTCACCAAGTTAAAGACGACATCGCCGCCGGTAAAAAATCGCCCATTGTGCGTTTAGGCACAGCCACAGGTGCAAAAGTCCTGACTTGGTTTACAGCTAGCATTTACCCACTCACCTCACTGTTTGTCTTATTGGGAGTTTTCCCAGTATGGACGCTTCTTAGCTGGCTAAGTCTACCTTACGCCTTCAAATTGTGTCGCCATGTCCAAGAAAATCATGACTACCCCGAAAAAGTCAGCAACTGTAAATTCATCGCCGTAGCTGTACATTTTTGGAGTTGCTTGTTATTGGGTGTAGGATTTGCGATCGCAGGGTTTTGAGAAGGTAGAGGGCAAGGAGGCAGGGGGCAAGGGTGAAGTTATTACGCAGTTTCCAATACTATGTACCAATTTGAATTTCGTACAATATCGCGGAAATTTGCGCGATCGCTGGTTACTAGTCATGGAATTTGGGATACTCGCGAAGCCATTATTCTCAGATTGTGTGATTCCACGGGGAATGTCGGCTGGGGAGAAATTGCCCCTATTAGTTGGTTTGGTTCGGAAACTCTCGAACAAGCTTTAGATTTCTGTCGCCAACTCCCCCCAGAAATTACTGCCACAACAATTCTTTCTATCCCTGATAATTTACCCGCTTGTCAATTTGGCTTTGAATCGGCGTTGGAGGTATTGGGGAATCAATTCAAAATACCCTACGGGAAGGCAAGCCTACAAAATTCAAAATTCAAAATTCCAGAATGGGGACTGGGAACTGGGGACAAGGTAGACTGTATTTCTCATTCCCCCTGCCTCATTCCCAATGCCCCATTCCCAATGCCCCATTCCCAATACAGTGCCTTACTCCCCACCGGGGAAGCAGCTTTAAATCAATGGCAAACTCTTTGGCGGGAAGGATATCGCACGTTTAAGTGGAAAATTGGCGTAGATGATATTAGTCAGGAACTCCAAATATTTGATTTACTGACACAAGCTTTACCCAACTCTGCCAAACTGCGTTTAGATGCTAACGGTGGCTTGAATTATGAACAGGCGCAATTATGGTTAGAGACTTGTGATCATTGGCAAAAAAATCCCCAATCCCAGGTTGAAATTGAATTTATTGAACAACCGTTAGCTGTAACAGATTTTTTTCAGATGGTGGCATTGAGTCAATCTTATAACACTGCGATCGCCCTAGATGAATCCGTCGCCACACTCCAACAATTGAAGACTTGTTACGAACAAGGTTGGCGAGGAATATTTGTGATTAAACCAGCCATTGCGGGTTATCCTTCACGCCTGCGAAAATTTTGCCAACAGCATGAAATTGACGCAGTATTTTCATCGGTATTTGAAACTGCGATCGCTAGATTTGCTGCACTCAAGTTAGCAGCAGAATTATCTCACAAAAACAGGGCTGTTGGTTTTGGCATCAATCACTTTTTTACTCAAGCAGAATAAGCTGTTATGCCTTGAATTTGCATATTAATATTCGCAGGGGGCAGGGGAGAAAGTTTATAGCTTGTATCGAAAAATTAAATTAAGCAACTTATGGCTGTAAAAACTTATGAATCTTGGCGACAAAATTTCTTTTCAAGAACTAATTCACCATGATTTGCTAATTGGTGAAGATAACCAAAAACTCCGACAAATCGCCACCAAAATTTACACCGAACTCACCCAATTATCTCAGCTGCATCACCCATTAAAAATCATCATAGCTGAACGCGAACCAGTCAAATTTTTAGCCAGTTTTATCGCTGCCTATGCAGCCAACTGTCAAGTATTTCTATGTAATCCCGATTGGGGAAAACAAGAATGGGATCAAGTATTTACCCTAGTCAAACCCGACATTATCTTAGCCACAGAAACCTTACCCAAATTCCTCCATTCTTCATTCCCCATTCCCCATGCCCCATTCCCCATGCCCCATTCCCTAATCATGATCCCCACCGGTGGTTCATCGGGAAAAATTAAATTTGCGATGCACACCTGGGAAACTCTCACAGCATCAGTGCAGGGATTTCAAGAATATTTTCAGCTAAAACAAATTAATTCATTTTGTATTTTACCCTTATATCATGTTAGCGGTTTCATGCAATTTGTGCGTGCCGTGATTACTGGTGGTAAACTCGTGAGTCTTTCCTTCAAATCAATAGAACTAGCCCCCAATTACCAAATTAATCCTCAAGAATTTTTTATATCTTTAGTACCGACACAATTACAAAGACTGCTACAAAATCAAGAATTAACTACATGGCTAGCTAAATTCCAAACTGTTCTTTTAGGTGGTGCGCCTGCGTGGGAAGAATTATTAGCAAAAGCTAAATTTCACAGTATCCGTTTAGCACCAACCTATGGCATGACAGAAACAGCTTCTCAAATTGCTACACTTAAACCTGATGATTTTCTAAATGGTAAAATTAGTAGTGGTCAAATTCTTCCCCATGCTCAAGTTAAGATTCGCAACAATCAAGGAGAAGTTTTACCAGCTAATCAAATAGGCCATATTACCATTCAAGCTAAATCTTTAGCCCTTGGTTACTACCCCAATTTTTGGCATGATCAAGATAATTTTGCTGTAGATGATTTAGGTTTTTTGGATGAACAAGGTTATTTAAAAATAGTAGGACGTAATAGCGATAAAATTATCTCCGGTGGAGAAAACATTTATCCTATAGAAATCGAGTCCGCTATCCTACAAACACAAATGGTTAGTGATGTGTGTGTAATTGGTGTGCCTGATCAAGATTGGGGACAAGCATTAACAGCGATTTACGTTCCTCAAAATATAGAAGTCAGTGCGGAAAATATGAAAAACGCACTCAAAAATCAACTCAGCAAATTTAAAATCCCTAAATACTGGATTCCTCTAGATACTTTACCCCGTAACACCCAAGGTAAAATTAATCGTCAAACATTACAAATCATAGCTACAGAATTTTTGCTTAACCATAAAGTTGATTAAGATTTCCAACATCTGGAAGACTTTGGTAACTCAAAGCTATTCTCAATTCTCGTTATGAAATAACTTCTCTAGCTTTTCTTCTTTCTGCTTCTTCTATTTCTCGGCGATTTCTTTCTAACCAATGGATAATATTAGTGGGTAATGCTTGCTTATTGCGGGTATTGGCATCAATACAAACGTGGCGAGTTATTGCCTTAGCTACTGCTACCTCAGATGAGAAAATTTCATAGTTAATTTCAAACTTTTCTGTCCCGATTTTTTGGGGCATTAAATTCACTAATAATTTGTCTCCACAAAATATAGGACGCAAAAAATCAACGCTAGCGTGAACTATGGGGAAACCCACTTGAGGATGAGTAAAAAAGTCCTTAAGATTGATCCCTGATTTGTTCAGTGATTCCTCATAGGCTTCATGACAAATACTCAGGAGATTGGCGAAGTAGACTACACCAGCCGCATCTGTATCTTGAAAATGGACAGTGCGATGATAACTAAAAGACATAAATAAATTTCAACAATAAAAAAATAGCAGGTATCAAGCCTGCTCTTATGGTTAATTCTACTGCAATGTCAATACAAATTACTTGATGGGTGAATATATATCTTGAGAAGTAGGGTTGAGGTAGGGACGCTGTAAATCAATGGCATGATCTTGAAAATGTTGCTGAATAGCTTTCATTCTTTCTTCCACAGCATTTTTACCTGTTTGCCAAGCATCTAGCAACGCATTTGCTAAGATTTGACAACGATTCATCCCAAAACTTTCTTGTGCGGTAAATTTTTGAGTTGGTTCTTCTGCTAACCCTAAACCTGGTGCTAGAAACTTGGTAAATAAGGGGATTTCTGGACGGAAATAAGCTTGATTTTCTTGGTAAACAAATTGCAAAATTTTGTGAATTGCTGGATAGTCGTGACTCTCAAAGTAGAGTACCCCAGCATCATAACGTTCATAGGCACTGGGGTTATAAAGCACTTGAAAGGTAAAAGGAATAGTATGGACGTTGAGTTGTTGGGTGAGACTATCCATCAGCGCGATCGCACCATCTGCACTAAAATTAAAATAGATTCTCCCACTGCCTAAATTGACATCTGGATTACCTTGCTGTTGTCCTACATCACTCACAGCTAAATAATAGCCATTTTGCAAGCGATTATTCGGCATCCAAATTGCGACTGATTCCCCGACTTGGGCAGATTTTTTTCCTGGTTTGAGATGACAATCAGGCTCAATATATAAAGTTAACCCATCTTTAGCCACTGCCATACTACCATCAGGCTCTTTTCGCAGCACTTCCCAACTGGGATCAAAATAACCTTTACCATGATTGTTGGCTTGCAGTTGTTCGTAAAATTCCCAGTCAATATCAACAACTGAATTAGTGGCTAAATTGTGAGGTACTTGATAATTATTATTACTACCATCAACAGCTAAACTGTTTTGTAGCGCACCGTTGTAATAGATACCGTAAAGGAAATTTCTTAATAATAAATTGAGATATTTATATTGTAGATCAGGTGAATTTTGTTGAAATCTATCTGCTACTTTTGTTGGCAAAGCAAATGGCTGATAGTTAGGATGATATATACAAAAGTTAGGCTCAATGTGGATATTAGCAGCAATATCTCTCAATGAATTTAGCATTTTTCCAGCAGCATTAAGTTAACATTCATCAAAAACCCGACAAGCAAGGAAAATAGATACTGTTTTTATCAATTTCCTTTTCGCTAGTTTAGGGACTTCCAGAAAATAAACTATCCAGATTTATCTTCTTCAAAACAACTGTTTCCCCCTGCTCCCTGCCCCCTGCCCCCTTGCCATCAAAGTGATAGTATATTTTTTTAATTGGAAGCCCCTTAGCAACCACGCAACCGAGTTTTTTCGTAATATAACCGTACTAATTGCTTCTCTTTTTCTGGTTGAGTGACTTCGTTCATCTTGGTTACGGAACTGATAATTTCTGATTCCTGAGTTCCCAAGATGCTAACTATAGATTTTTCGGGCATAGTTAGAATATTTTTAGCTAGCTCTAACTTATAAATATCAGAATTATCAAAGTTGCGGCAATTATGAATACTGTCTTGAATTTGGTGAATTAATGCTAATCCGGTAAATTTCATAACCCTGATTAAAAAATCACTACTATATTCCAAAATCATCGGGAAGGCATCAAGATAAGCTTGTAATAAAGCTACCAATGATGGTTGGATATCCTCTAAAGGAGTAATGGCTAATTGTAGAGATTCTTCTAATTGTAAAGTTGGGTCTATCACTAAGCTATAAAGCCAAAGTTTTAAATAACTAGCTATGATATTACCCAAATCAAAGGCGGGATCTCCCCATCCGCAAGCTTCCCAATCAATTAATCTGATTAAGCAGTTATCTAATTGATTCCATCGGGAATGAATAAGAACATTGTGCAGGTGCAAATCATTGTGCGTCAAACAGCAAGGATTCCATTCATAGGCTAAATCAGCAATAGCTGCTTCTAAACTTTCATAACGTTGATAAAGTGTATAAAACTGTAATGATTGGCTGTTAACTTGACCAAAAATTTCTGGTGTAATGGAATCTATTCCTTGGGCGGGGTTGTAAAAGCTATAGCGAAATTGTCCTGCGGGGGCAGTCGCCATAAAATCGTGGTATTCCTTGCGTTGGAAAGTAGCGCGATGGAGGGCTGCTAATGTTGTGCCAATTGCTGAGGCTATTTCTACGGGGAAAATATTGTTTTGTTGATAAAAGTTACTTAAATCTAGGTATTCGCTGAGATAACTACGCACTAGGATGGAATTTTCTTCATCAAAATGTAGCACTAAGGGCGCGATCGCAGAAATATTACCTAAGACGGGGAATTGTTGCAGCAGTTGTTGAAACAACCATTCATTAAATAATTCGTGGGGAGTTCCATCACTTGTAATATTTTTTTCTTGCTTGACTAGGAGTTGAATATTATCCTCTAAATTCACCACTAAATTACAATTCTTCTGATTAGCTTTTAGTTCTCTCACAGTCTCGAAACTGTTATTTAATAAGCTACACAGACCTTTATCTTGTAGATACCGGATAACATTACGAGAATAAAGTGGTGATAACATAATATAATTTCCTAGTTAGTAAAACCGCCGTAAATCTCTAAATATCAGGCTGACTTTTACTTCAGCAACTATGGTAGATAACAACAAGTATTTATATATCAATCTTTTTCAATCTATTCCATTAATATCTTATTTGTGAGTTTATCACCTGCCAAAATGGCAATAATTCGCTTTATTTTTACTTTAATTTTTAATGTTTTCCCTACTAAATCTTTATACAAAACAAACTGATAGCTAGAAATAAATAGATAGTATTCTCTTGAATTAATTGAGTTGCAAACGATATTTTCTGATAAAAAATTATCTCAAGCTAGTAATAAATATTACATAGATAGCAATAGTTATTTTTGGCTGCTTCAAGTCTGATAGACCTGAAAATCAAGGATAAATTATTGTGTTACTCATCAAAGTATACTTTATACTTATGTATTTTTTGTATTCTGTTTTACATAAATATTTTATTTATAATAAATCCTCAAAAATATTTATTTATATATTTTCAACTTTATCAGTATTATGTAATTGAGCCATCATCTACTACAAAAACTGTCTCTAGGTAGATGTCAGTCAACAATATTAGTTGTGTCTTTCAAAAAGGTATTTCGCCGCAGAAGGTTCACTTTGCTTCTCTACCAGAGGCAGAGTATTATTTTCATCTATCACCGTGAAGTTACTACAACCGGATATTTTTCCTGAAAGATATAAATCATCCAGTTGCAGTGAGTGTAAATGGTTACTTTGAATACAAAATTGGGGATTGGGAGACGAAAGAAGGCAGGGGGGCAGGGGGCAGGGAGAAATGGGGAAATTTTTCTCCCCCTTGCACCCTGCACCAATTCCTCTTCCATGCCCAATGCCCGATGCCCCATAATTGTCTCGTAAACCAATATGGATGTACTATAACAATGTCAACAATTGCTACCTGACAGTCACAAGTTGATTTACCATAACTGTCAGTGCCAACATCCCTAAAATAGTCATGAGGCCTGCTGGCATGAATTTACGTGTTTTAGCTAGTCTCAAAGCAAAGAAAACAACTAAAACAGCCGTAACACAAGTTGCTAGAATCAAAGCCCAGGCTTGTCCTTGTAATTGTAAGTAGGCAGCTAAAAGTAGTATAAAACCGCTAACTAAACCACTGAAGAGAGAAACTTGACTATGAGCTTGAAAGTAACCAATAATGCCACCAATAATCGCCAACACACCATAGGCGATCGCAGCAATTATACTTGAATTCATGGTTAACCCCTATGTAGATTTTGCCTTTGCTACTCAGTCCAGCAGAAAATTAACCATAAGCTAAATTAAGCTGTTCTACATTTAATCTATATACAGTCATCCTTAAAAATGCTCAGTTCTTCATTTTGAATTTTGAATTCCTTTGATTGACGGATAATTCAGCTATGCCCACGGCAAGTTCTTCTTCCTATGCCCAGGTTCAACTCCTCCAACGCCAAGCCGCGTCACTTTTACTTTATCAATCAGTCCTGCAAGATGAAGTAGGAATTGCCTTTTTGGAGTTGTTACAAGCCATTCGCTACACCGATGCTGATGCAAGAGGTTGTTTGCAAGCCTATGGTAGTTATTTTCACGCCCTTGCAAATCAACAGCAAACTTGGGAAGACTACCTCATCACTCAAATTCTCATGGCGGAAAATCCCTTCACTCAACTCGCCCAAAAACGAGATTTTGAGGACTTACCCCAAGCTTTAGTCGTCGCCGCCCAGCATGATTTACAAATATTACAGAGTTTGTATGAATGCAGTAGTGCGATTTTGAGTGAATGGGTACAAGGTGTAGGGCATTTAGCGGTGTCTCCTGTGGTGTGGTACGTTGAACCAGAAGCAACCACAACAGGTTTAGCATCGTCTCTGCACCATTGTGATAATTGGGCAGAATTAGTAGAAGACTTAGCAAATCACTATCGCCAATGTGGTACAGGCTTATTTGCCCAATATCGCGCTTTGCGTTGGCAAGCAGGTGAATTTATCGGCATTCCTCACCCTGATCCCGTGAAGTTACATTACCTAGTCGGGTATGAGTCACAAAAAGATACCTTAATTAAAAATACAGAATTTTTATTAGCTGGAGAAGCCGCACTGCACGTATTACTTTATGGGACTCGTGGTGCAGGTAAATCTTCCTTAGTTAAAGCCTTGTTAAATGAATATAGTCATCGCCACCTGCGTTTATTAGAAGTGACAAAATCACAATTGCAGGATTTACCCACCATTGTCGAACATTTGCGCGACTTGCCCCAGAAATTTATCATCTTTGTCGATGATTTATCCTTTGAAGAAGACGATGACGCATTTAAAGCTTTAAAGGTAGTGCTAGAAGGGAACTTAACAGCTAGACCACAAAACGTAGTTGTGTATGCTACATCTAACCGTCGTCATCTCATTCGGGAATTCTTCGCCGATAGACCAACACCCAAACAAAACGAAGAAGTCCATGCTTGGGATACCATGCAAGAGAAACTTTCCTTTAGCGATCGCTTTGGCTTAACCTTAACCTTTGAATCCGCCGATCAAACGACATATTTACAAATTATTCAACATCTTGCCACACAATCCGGAATTGACATCCCCCAGCAGGATTTAGAATTTCAAGCCTTACAATGGGCTACACGCCATAATGGACGTTCTGGAAGAACAGCAAGACAATTTATCGATTTTCTCAAAGCAGAACTATCACTTTTGGGAGGAAATCCAGAAAACCAAGATTGAGAATTTATCCCCTTCTACCATCACCTACCCGCCTTCAAAGTGCTGTCAGCATAGCGCGGCGTTAGCCAATGCTAAATCCTAAATCTTGAGTAAACCCAATCCCTAATCCCCAGTCCCTAATCCCCAGTCCCCAGTCCCCGATCCCCAACCCAGCCATATGCAGTCATCCATGTTCAGCAATCGATTTATATTAGGTATCGTTGCCTTTAGTGTCAGCTTTGGTCTGAGTCTAGTCCCCAAATGGGATTTTAACCAAGCTTTCCTCACAGGGGCAATTACCGTAGTTGCGACCTATGCCGCAGCCTTATTTGTCGATAAGCGACGCAGAACCCATGAACTGCTAGTTTTAGCTTCCTTTCGCAAACGCATTAAAGAAACAGAGGGATTAAAATTTCGCGTAGTTAAAGAAATTGAGCAAATAGAAGCCCATCGTAATTTACTTTACAACGAAACCAAGCAACTACAAAATCACATTCTCGAATGTCGTAACCAAAGAGATAGTTTACACCGAGAATTAGGTAACTTTGCTTCCCAAAGAAAGCAAATAGAAACAGAAGTCTCTAACCTAAAAACCGAGATTCAAAATTTAGAAAAAAATCAGTCGGATTTACAGCATTCCATATCAGCACTCATCTCAGAAAAACGCCGCCTAGAATCTAATTACAATGCCTTTCACGCAGAAATTAACCAGTTGCAAACCCACATTCAAGAACTCAGACAAGAAAAACAAGAAATAGACAGTAATATCACACTACTCGGTAGAATTAAACCGCAGCTAGAAGAAAAGCTTTATGAATTGCGCTTAGAAATCCAAAAATTAGAGTCAGAAAAAAATCAGCAAAATCAGTTACTACAAGCCACAACAATTGAGAAAGATGATGTCACAGCCAGCATCAATTCCTTACAATCTCAAAAGTTCCAACAACAAGAGCAATTACAGCAATTAAAAAATGAAATTTCCCTACTGCAACAAGAACGAGACTTATTACAAAATCAAGTTTGGGAACTACTCCAGCAAATAGAAACATTTAATCAAGAACCCATCTCTGAAAATTCACAAGAGGATAATATTGAAATATTTCCCTTTGCAGATCTACTGGAAACAGGAGAAACATCCGATAACTTACCCGAAATATGGGACAGATTTTTTAATCAACTACCAGGACATGAATTCCAAGTATTAAAAGCTATAGTCGAACAAGAAGACCCCTACCCGACGATTAAAAAAATTGCCGAATCTAATATTACCATGCCTAATATATTAATTGACGCTATAAATGAACTAGCTACTGATGTCATCGGTGAATTAATCATTGATACCACAGGAGATAAACTAGAAATTTATCCAGAATATATCCATCATGTCACCCAAATGATCGACCTGTATGAAAACCTCATGGCTAGACACGCCTCATCAAATTAAAAAGTAAAAAATTACAAAATTTACTCTAGAATTAAGACACACCACAACTTATTTTTATTTTTCTGCATTTTGCCTTTTAACTTTTTACTTTTGCCTTGTTCAATCACACGTTGTAAAATAATCGTTATTATAGGCATTGACATCCAAATACAGTAAAGTACATGGCAAAGCTCAAACTCTCGAAAAAAACTTCAACTGCATTAATTAATTCTCTCGGTGCGGGAGTAGTTCCCAGAGTCGGAGTTGAACACATAGCAGTTGGTCGAGAAAAAGAACTTAAAAGCCTATTACAAAACCTTGATGATATTGCTGAAGGTGTCGCCGCATTTCGGTTTATAATTGGTAACTACGGTTCTGGTAAAAGCTTCATGCTGCAAATGATCCGCAACCGTGCTATTGAGCAAGGTTTTGTGGTTGCTGATGCTGATTTATCTACAGAACGTCGCCTAGCAGGAAGCAACAATGAAGGCTTGGCTACCTATCGAGAATTAATGAGTCATCTCTCTACAAAAACGCGTCCTGATGGGGGAGCATTAGTTTCAATATTAGAAGGGTGGATTAATAAAATCCAACAAGAAGTAGCAAAAGAAACTAACTTACATCCCCATGATGAAGGGTTTGATGACCAAGTAGAAGCCAAAATTCGGGAAGTTGTTCAGTATATAGAAGATTTAGTCCACGGTTTTGATTTTGGTACAGTTATTATTTCCTATTGGCGTGGTTATCGCTTAGATAATGATGACTTAAAAAACGCCGCACTGCGTTGGTTAAGAGGAGAATTTAACACCAAAATTGAAGCAAAAGCCGCTTTAGGAGTCCGCGTTATTATTGATGACGATAGCTGGTTTGATTACGTCAAACTTTTAGCAAAATTTGTGGCTGAGATTGGCTATAAAGGGCTATTAATTTTAATTGATGAAGCGGTCAATATATATCAGATTTCCACTACAGTAACTCGCGAAAAGAACTATAACCGACTGCTAGGAATGTTTAATGACACCATGCAGTGTAAAGCGGAAAACTTAGGTATTTTTATTGGCGGAACAACCAAATTTTTAGAAGACCCCAACCGAGGTTTATTTGCAGACCAAGCTTGGCGCAGACGCACTAAAGAAAGTCGTTTTGCTACCCAAGTAGATGTTCAGGAATTTTTGGGGCCAGTTATCCGATTAAATCCTTTGAGTGAAACAGAAATTCTCACTTTATTGCAACGCTTAACAGAGATTCATTCTACTCATTTTAATTATGATAAGACTTTAACTAGTCGTGAGTTAAAAGAATTTACTCAAGAAATTGTTAACCGCTTAGGTGCAGAAGCATTACTCACACCAGGGGAAATTATTCGAGATTTTATTAGTGTGTTGAATATCCTACACCACAATTCCAAAATCAGATTTAGCGAATTAATTCATGGTTCTCAATTTCACCCTACTGCTGTGGGTAAGAACTCAGGTGTTAATGAAGATAACGCCGCAGAGTTTAGTTTGTAGTCTCTTTTGGTTTTTAAACGCGAAGTGGCGCAGAGGTGAACGCAGAAGAACGCAAAATTATATAAATTAAGTGAAACTTAAATTTGTAGTGACGTGAACTACCGAAAGCTTTAGGTGTTGCGTTACTATTTTTATCCCCATCATTGCTATAAAAACTGTGATATCATATATGATACTATGCTCCAATGAGCAAGTTAAAAAAATTAGTTGAGCAGTTTCTTAAACGTCCGCCAGAGGTAAGGTTTGAAGAAGTTCGTTACCTTTTAGAAGCTTTTGGTTTTGAGGAGAAACGGTCTAAAGGTAGTCATCATAGTTTTCGAGACTCTCAAGGGAGAATTTTAACCATACCTAAAAAAAGTGGACAAAAAGTTAAAGGAGTCTATATCCAGCAAATAATTGAGTTATTAAATCTAGAAGAGTGGAGCGATGAAAACACTGAAGGTACAGAACAAGCAGATTGAGAAATTATCTTTAGAACATTATTTAAATCTTCAGTATCCTGTAACACTTTATCCTGATGTAGAGGGAGGATATGTAGCTCAAATTAAAGATTTACCAGGATGTCTTACCCAAGGTGAGACTTTGGAAGAAACAATTAATAATATTAATGAAGCTAGGGAATTGTGGATTGAAACAGCTTACGAAACTGGAGACGAAATTCCTCTACCTAGCACTGATGAAAACTATAGTGGTAAACTACTGTTGCGGATGCCCAAATCTCTACATCGACGTTTAGCAGAAGCAGCAGAGAAAGAAAATGTTAGTCTTAACCAATATCTTGTTTTTTTATTAAGCACATCAAAACTTGCGCCTTAAGACCTTAGCATATCATGTCACTGGAAATACTTTTGATGAACAGACATGAGTGATGCTTTTAATCGACTTGCACCTTTTATTCAAGAATATATTTATCATCACAACTGGACGGAATTACGACCAGTGCAAATAGCAGCTTGTCAAGTAATATTTGACACTGATGCTCACTTATTAATTGCCGCCGCTACAGCCGCAGGGAAAACAGAAGCGGCTTTTTTACCTGTTTTAACTGTTTTACATAATCATCCTAGTAAAACTATAGGTGCATTATATATCGGCCCTATTAAGGCTTTAATTAATGACCAATTTGAAAGGCTCAATGATTTACTAAAATCCGCCGATATACCTGTTTATCATTGGCATGGGGATGTGGCGCAAAGTCGCAAAAATAAGCTACTACAAAATCCGCAAGGAATTTTACAAATTACGCCGGAATCTTTAGAGAGTTTATTAGTAAATAAATATAAGGATTTACCACGTTTATTTGGTGATTTGAGGTTTGTTGTTATTGATGAAATTCATGCTTTTATGGGGACTGAACGTGGTTGTCAAATTATTTGTCAATTACAGCGTTTAGCAAACTTCGCCCAAACACAACCACGCCGCATTGGTTTATCAGCTACTCTTGGTGATTATTCAATGGCTGAGGACTGGTTACGTTCTGGAACTGATAAACAAGTGATTACACCGCACGTTGCAACAGGTAAACGCCAAATCAAATTAGCTTTGGAACATTTTTATATTAATAATGAGGAAGATGATCAAGCAGATTATGAGGAATATATTTTTAATTTAACTCAATCTCGTAAATGTTTAATCTTTGCTAATAATCGCACTCAAACAGAATCAATTATTGCTTCGTTGAGAGAAATGGCGGCGAATCAAGCATTACCTGATATCTATCATGTACATCATGGTAGTATTTCTGCTAGTTTGCGGCAGGTGGCAGAAAATGCCATGCGCGAACCTCATCAACCGGCTGTGACTGCGGCTACTCTGACTTTAGAATTAGGGATAGATATTGGTCATTTAGAGCGCGTTATTCAGTTAGAATCACCGCTTTCTGTAGCTAGTTTCTTACAGCGTTTAGGACGGGCAGGCAGAAGGGGAGAAGCTGCTGATATGCGCTTTATTTGTGCTGAAGATGAACTATCAAAAGATGCTTCTTTACCAGAACAAATTCCTTGGCAACTCTTGCAATGTATTGCTATTATTCAACTTTATTTAGAAGAACGTTGGATTGAACCAATTAAGCCAATTCAATATCCTTTGAGTTTGTTATATCACCAGACAATGAGTGTTTTAGTAGCAACAGAGGAAATTTCACCGGCTGCATTAGCTAAACAGGTTTTAAATTTACCACCATTCCAGGCAATTTCTCAGGAAGATTATAAATTATTGCTGCTGTATTTAATTGATATTGGTCATATTCAGCGCACTGAGCAGGGTAAATTAATTTTGGGTGTAGCAGCAGAAAAAATAGTGGGTAAGTTTCAATTTTATGCTGTGTTTGCTGATAATCAAGAATATAGTGTGAAACAAGGGTCTACAGCTATTGGTAGTATTGTCATACCTCCTCCTGTTGGTAGTCAGTTTGGGTTAGCTGGGAGAACTTGGGAAGTATTGGAAATAGATTTTAAGAAAAGAAATATTGCGGTGAAGCAGGTAGAGGGTAAAGCTACTAGTTATTGGCGTGGTGGTGGAGGGACGATTCACACTAAAGTTTCGCAAAGAATGCGGCAAGTATTATTAGAAGATGTAGAGTATAGTTATTTGCAAAATAATGCTCACCAACGTTTACAGACAGTGCGTCAGCTAGTGAGGCAGGCTGGATTAGATAAGCAGAATATCGTCAGGTTAGATAATGGTAAATGCTGTATTTTTCCTTGGATGGGGACAGTAGGTTATCGGACTTTAGTCAGATTAATTAATAATTTCTGTCGTGAGTCGTTGGAAATTAGCAGTATTGGTGGTGTAAATCCTTATTATTTGACTATGAAGTTAGGGAAAAATAAATTTAAAGATGTCCGTCAAGAAATTATGGGTTTATGTGAGCAGAAAATTATTCCTGAAGCTTTGGTGAGTGATGCGGAAGCACCACAAATGCAAAAATATGACGAATTTATTCCGTATCCGCTTCTACGGAAGGCTTTTGTTTATGATTATTTAGATTTGGCAGAAGTTCAACAAATAGTATTAAATTGGTAAATAATTAATTGGGAATGGGGCATTGGGCGTTGGGCATTGGGCAGTGTAATAATTTTATGCGAAAGTTATACGATTGAGTTCGTAGTAAGGACTTTAGTCCTTTTTGAGAACTAAAGTTCTCACTACAAACTATTTAATTATTTACCCTATTCTAATTACATGAATAATATAGTTAATTAAGGGTTTTGGTGGGTTGAATATTTTACAAAACCGCTATTGTTTAATTAATTTAATTGGTAAAGGGGGATTTTGCCAAACTTATGTGGCTGTAGATGAGGGCAAATCACCCCAAATGCCTTGTATAGTTCAGAAAATAAGCAGTGTTAATTACACATACCAATCTTTTGCAGAAAAGGCACAGTTAATTCAAGCAATAGGAGAATATTCACTAATTCCAAATTTATTGGCACATTTTCAGGAAGATGGTTACTTTTATTTAGTACAAGAATTGATTCGTGGGTCGAATTTAGAGCAAGTATTGGCAGATGAAGGTAGTTTTAATGAGAGGCAAATTTGGCAGCTTTTACAAGAGATATTACCAGTCTTGCAGTTGATGAGCGATCGCCATCTGATTCACTGTGACATCAAACCCCAAAATATCATCCGCACTAACTCAGGAAATTTTACCTTAGTCGATTTTGCGAATACTCAAATCGTCTCAGAAATTAACACCAATCACAACATTACTGGTAATCCTGAATATGCTGCACCAGAACAAATTCAAGGTAAACCAGTATTTGCCAGTGACCTTTATAGTTTGGGTGTGACTTGTATTTATCTTTTAACTCAAATTCCACCCTTTGATTTATTTGACATTGCTAATGATTGCTGGGTGTGGCGACAATACCTGACTACAAAAATTAGCGATCGCCTCGGCAAAATTCTTGATAAACTCATCTCTAAAACCATTACCCAACGTTATCACTCAGCCGATGCGGTCATGTTAGCAATGGGGATGAATAACACATCTCAATATTCTCTCCAAAGTCAAAAATTCTCTACACCGTGGCAATGTACTTATACTTTCACAGGTAGTAGTGGTGTTAACACCCTTGCCATAAGTCCTGACGGCAAAATTTTAGCTAGTGGTGGCGAGAGCAAAACAATTAAATTATGGGACTTAGAGACAAAAAAAGTCGTCAATACCTTATCAGGACATTCCCAAAGCTTGACATCGCTGGTTTTCAGTCCCAACGGGGAAATTTTAGCCACCGCTAGCGATGACCACAGTATTAAACTATGGCACTTACCTACATCACAAGTAATTTACACCCTCACAGGACATAAAAACAGCGTCAAATCAGTCGCATTTAGTCCCGACGGACAGATTTTGGCGAGTGGGAGTTGGGACAAGCAAATCAAACTGTGGGATGTGAACACAGGGCAAGAAATCTGTCACCTCATAGGACATCAGTTACAGGTGAGTGCAGTCGCCTTTAGTCCTGACGGCAGACTTTTAGCTAGTGCTAGCTTTGACAGAACAATTCGCCTATGGCAATTGAAAAACCGCCAATGCTATGACTTGTTAGAAACAATCTCAGGTCATACACGGGCGGTTTTAGCGATCGCCTTCAGCCCAGATGGTAAAATTCTGGCTACAGGCAGCGATGATAACACCATTAAATTGTGGGATGTCAACACTGGTCAGCTAATTGACACATTATTAGGTCATTCTTGGGCAGTAGTCGCCTTAGCTTTCACCACCGATAGCACAACACTCATTAGTGCTAGTTGGGACAAAACCATCAAACTTTGGCAAGTCAACACAACACAACAGATAACTACTCTATTAGGTCATGTAGACTCAGTATCCACGGTTGCCGTCAGCCAAGTTGCACAACTAATAGCTAGTGGCAGCCGGGACAAAACGATTAGACTATGGCAGTTGAGTGCTGAGTAGTGAGTAATGAGTAATGAGTAATGAGTACAAAATACTAAATACCCAATGCCCCATGCCCCATGCCCCATGCCCAATTCCCCAATCCGCAAATCAAGCACTACCAGTGAAGGCAACTTCAGGGAATTTTAACTGTGCTTCTGCCATCGGACGGTTTCTGCCTTCCTCTTGCCAGTAGTTAATCACTTCTGTTGCTTTGTTGAGTAATTCTACACGGTCGATATCAGAAATCCAGTGTTTGGATTCGAGTTCTTTTTTCAACTCTTCCCAGGCATCATTTCTAGGCCAGAAAAAATACTTAGTCAAAGGACTTGTACCTTTGCCAACAACTTGATCGACTGCCAGGGCAACGTTCTCATCTAGCCAAAGGATTTTCAAAATGAACTTGGACAATTATACCTCCGGGGAATATCCGGCTATGACTTACTAAGTTTGCGATCGCTTATTTTAACTCAATATTCACCAGTTAACCAAATCAATTGGGGAATGGGGCATTGGGCATGGGGAATTGGGCATGGGGAATTGGGCATTGGGCATTGGGCATGGGGAATTGGGAATTTTAAAGATTAGTAGGGATATTTAGGGATAGAACATAGTTGTGAATAGACCTGATTTTGAGGATTTGGAAATATATAAATTGGCTGAAAATTTAGCTAATGTAATTTGGAATATTGTCAAGAAATGGGATAATTTCGCTAAAGATACAGTCGGTAAGCAAATAGTGCGTTCTGCTGATAGTATCTGTGCAAATATTGCGGAGGGGAGAGGTAGATACAATGACCGTGAAAACAGGCACTTTATCAAGATTGCCAGAGGTTCTTTATATGAAACAATTAGTTGGTTAAGGTTAGCCTATGTCAGAAAGTTACTGCAAGACGAAGATGTCACCAACTTTAAACCCATCCTAGACAAATTGCTACCCAAACTCAACGCCTATCTCAAATCCATAGGCAACAGAAACTAACCCATCAACATCAGTCAAGACATATTCCCATTCCCAATGCCCAATGCCCCATGCCCCATTCCCCATTCCTAGAATTATGATGAAAGAATCTTCAAAAAAAGCGATCGTTGTATTTGATATTGATGGTGTTATCCGTGACGTTGGCAGTTCCTATCGTCGGGCATTAGCAGACACGGTAGAGCATTTTACTAACAAAGCTTATCGTCCTACATCGTTGGAAATTGACCAACTCAAATCAGAAGGGATTTGGAATAACGATTGGGAAGCATCCCAGGAGTTGATTTACCGTTACTTTGCAAGCCAAGGAACACCACGCGAACAATTACAACTCAACTACGAAACTATAGTTACATTTTTTCAATCTCGTTATCGTGGCACAGACCCCGAAAATTGGACAGGGTATATCTGTGATGAACCGTTATTATTAAAACCTAGCTATTTAGAACAACTAACACAAGCGGATATTGCTTGGGGTTTTTTCAGTGGTGCTACTCGTGGTTCTGCTACCTATGTGTTAGAAAAACGTCTCGGTTTACAGTCTCCAGTCTTGATTGCAATGGAAGATGCACCAGGTAAACCAGATCCCACAGGATTATTTGCGACCCTCAAACAATTAGAAAATAACTCAGAAGAGACATCCAGCATTATATACGTAGGTGATACCGTAGCAGATATGTACACCGTCGGCAAAGCCAAAGAACTACAACCTCATCGCACTTGGATTGGTGTAGGTATTTTACCGCCCCATGTTCAGGAAACAACAGAACGTGCAGAAGCTTACACCCAAACACTAATCAAAGCAGGCGCAACCATAGTTTTAAGTAATGTTGAACAGTTAATTCCAGGTAAAATTGCTGAGTTAGTCAAGAGTCAAGAGTCAATAGTCAATAGTCATTAGTCATTAGTCATTAGTCATTAGTCATTTTCTCTACCTTGTCTACCTTGTCTCCTATTCCCAATGCCCAATGCCCCATTCCCAATGCCCAATGCCCCATCCCCAGATAAAATGAGTCCGAAAGATTTTACTTGGCCTTTTTGGTTTACTTTACCGCTTTATCCATACAGTAAGCGGCGAACGCTGCGGCAAGAAGTTATTAAAGATACTATCTGGACTTTTGACCAGATGCAGGGCGTTTTTTATGTGATTGTCCCTATTCGGATGACGGTGGTGAAATTAAGTGAGGGTGGGCTGTTGGTTTATGCGCCAGTCGCCCCGACTCGTGAATGTATTGGGCTAGTCAAGGAATTAGTGGCAGAACATGGGGATGTGAAATATATTATTCTGCCTACGATTTCTGGGTTAGAACATAAAGTATTTGTCGGGCCTTTTGCTAGACAATTTCCCCAAGCACAGGTGTTTGTTACACCAAATCAATGGAGTTTTCCCCTTAATTTGCCCCTGAGTTGGCTGGGTTTACCTCCTCAACGCACCCACATACTACCAGCCGATAGTAGTCAAACTCCTTTTGGTGATGAGTTCGACTATGCAATATTAGATACTATTGACCTTGGCCCTGGTAAATTTGCAGAGGTGGCATTTTTACATAAGCGATCGCACACTCTACTAGTAACAGATACGATTATTTCTATACCAGAAAATCCGCCTGCGATCGTTCAGTTAGACCCCTACGCCTTACTATTTCACGCCAAAGACCAAGCCGCCGATATCGTTGCCGACACTCCCGCCAACCGCCGCAAAGGATGGCAACGCATCACCTTATTTGCCCTGTATTTTAGCCCTAGTGCCTTAGAAGTTCCTCGTTGGGCTGAAGTCTTTCGCGATGCCTTCAAAGCCCCAGAAAGGTCATTCAAAGCTTATTTTGGATTATATCCCTTTAAATGGCGATATGATTGGCTGCGTTCTTTTGATGCAGTGCGTGGAGATGGACGTTTCTTTGTCGCACCTATATTACAGACATTGATTCTCAACCGCGCACCCCAAGAAACTATTAACTGGGCGAATAAAGTCGCTAGTTGGAATTTTGAATGGATTATTCCCTGTCATTTTGACGCACCAATTAAAGCCGAACCGCGTCAATTTCGCCAAGCTTTTTCTTTTTTAGAAAAACAACCTGCGGTGAGTGCAGGTGTATTTAATAGTAGTAGCTACCCTTTACCAGAGGAAGACTTTCAACTGTTAAAGGAAATTGATCAAGGTTTAAATAAAAGTGGGATTGTACCACCACCAAAAGAGAAATTGTAGGATTTTTGTAGATTTAAAATTCCTCTCTTAAACTCTTACTCTCTGCGTCTCTGCGTGAAACAGATTCATATTCTAGCTAATTACTTTCAAAGTTAGCAAACTAGGATCATGACAGCCAGTGATAAATCCGCCTTGCTGTTGAATGTGGTGTAAATATTCCAATATAGTTGGTGTAATGACTTCACCAGGAATTAACGCCGGAATTCCTGGGGGATAGGGACAGATAGTTTCAGCACAAATGCGATCGCACGCCTCCCACACTGGTACGATTTCACTAGCAGCAAAAAAAGCCTCACGGGGAGAAATTACCCTCACAAAACCCCTCTCCTGCAAAAAGAGAGGCTTTAATTCTTGCCCCCCTTCCCTACAAGGGAAGGGGTTGGGGGTTAGGTTTAACAACTTGATATTCTCTAAACTCCGAAAACCCTCCACTAACTTGTGAATATCTTCGCCTGTGTTCCCCAAACTAATAATAAAAGTAATATTTTGCAGGGTAGCAAACTCCGCCGTTACCCCTTGCGCGTCTAAAATTTCTTCCACCTCAAACCCAGTCAAACCCAACCTAGATACATTAACAGTCAGTCGTGTTGCATCTAAATCGACAAACCCCGATGATAACTCTCCTGTGGGTAGTTGCAAAACCGATAACCCTGGAATTTGACTGATTTTAGTTCTCGCATCACGCGCTAATTGCAAAGTCCGAGACATGATTTGTTTACCATCCACCGCCATCTGTTGACGCGCCGCATCGAGGGAAGCTAACAACACATAACTGGGACTAGTAGACTGTAAAAGTTGCAAAGCTTTACTGACTCGGTCAATATCAATTCTCTCACCTTGAACGTGCAGCATTGATGCCTGCGTCATTGCGCCGAGTACCTTGTGAATTGACTGCACAGTTAAATCTGCATTGCAGGCTAAAGCTGGGGTAGGTAGATCAGGATGAAACGCAAAGTGCGCTCCGTGGGCTTCATCTACCAATAAAGGAATATGATATTGATGGGTAATGTGGGCGATCGCTTGTAAATCTCCACAAACTCCGTAATATGTCGGGTAAACTGTCAACACAGCTTTAGCATCTGGATGTTGTTGTAATGTAGCTTGTAAATTCTCCGGCGTGATACTGTGGGCTATATCTAAAACTGGGTCATATTCAGGATGAATAAATATTGGCATGGCACCAGAGAGAATTAAACCAGCGATCGCTGATGAATGCACATTACGCGGCAAAATTATCTTATCCCCTACACCACAGGTAGCTAAAATAGCCGCTTCAATACCACAAGTTGAACCATTGACTAAAAACCACGTTTTTGCAGCCCCAAAAGCCGCCGCCGCTAACTGTTGCGCCTGCTGAATTACTCCCTGTGGGGCAGATAAATTATCTAAATCAGCCAACTCCGTCAAATCAACACCAAACACATCCTTACCCAGCAAATCAACCAAAGCTTGACTAATTCCCCGTCCCCGCTTATGTCCTGGCGTATAAAAAGCTGCATGAGGACGCGCCGCACAATTTTTTAAAGCTGCGAGTAAAGGTGCTTGATTTTGATTGAGCATTTGTAGAAAATCGAACCGCTTCAAACTTATATCATGTCTTTTAGGGGAGAGGTTTGGAAATGGTTTTTCCAGAACCTGTAAAAGTCAGGTTTCTCCCCCCTAATACCAATTCAAAATACTCTGCGAGAAGGCTTGCGCCTACAAAATTCAAAATAAAAAATGCCCAGTTCCCAATTTCTAGTCCAAGGTAAAAAGCAAAATAAAAATCTTTTGCCTTTTGCCTTTTGACTTTAACATCCCTTCTTTTGCGTCAACTCTTCTGCTTAAAAGACTCTACCCATTCTCGCATTTGTTCACGGGCGATATCTCTACCGCCAAGACCGAAGGCTAGGGCAATGGCAACGGCGATCGCACCTAGTAATAAGCCAAATGCTAAATTGACAATATCACTGGCTATGCCAATCTGTTGTAATGCCATTGCGGAAACTAAAGTAATGATGGAAATCCGCGCTACTTGACCTAAAATCATGGCTTGGCGGTTGCCAGAACTGGTAATAATGTTAAAGGCGAGATTGGCTAAAAATAAGCCAATGGCGAAGACTACTAAGCCAGCTAAAATTCGTCCAATAATTACCAGAATTCCTGTTACTAAAACCGTTAGTGCCGGAATGTTCAGAATATTAACGGCTGCGACTGTCGCAAATAATAAAATCCCGACTAACACCACAATCCCAGCAATTTCTGATGGGGTGCGTGTCGCCACTGTGGGGATGTGTATATCATCTGCATCAGTGACAGGCTTGGCTTTGGGTACGGGTAAACCCAGAATGGCGAAAATATTATTGAAACCCAAACTTGTCAGGATGCTGGTGACAATATCTGCTGCAAACCGTCCCAAAAAATAGGCGAAAATCAAGATGGCGATCGCTGTGAGGATGGCTGGTAAAACATTGAGAATCTGCTGTAACATGGCGATCGCAGGTACAGAGATAGCCTCAATTTTTAAGGCGTTGAGAGAGGCGATCGCGACAGGAATTAAAATCAAAATGTAAACTATTGTCCCTGTAATAGCTGAAAAAGACTGCATCCCAGCCGCAGGTGATAGCCCTAATCTACTACCTAAATGATCAACTCCCGTTGTCGCTAGCAAGTTAGTGACAATTTGCTTAACTACATTCGCTAAAAACCAACCAATTCCAGCAATCAGTGTTGCAGCTAATATATTCGGCAGAATCGAGAGAATTTCTGTAATTAAAGCTTGTATAGGCTGTAATGCTTCCTTGAGTCCCAACGTATCAAGAACAGGGACGAGAAACAACAGGAAGATAAACCAATATAAAGCCTGTCCGATAGTTTCACTTAAAGACAAACCCTGAAACTTGAAATTACCATCTGATTCATCTTGCTGCAAACGTTCATCCAGTTTCAATGCTTGCAGTCCACGTCTTGTCACCAACTTGACGATAGTCGCTAACACCCAAGCCAAACCTAAAAGTACAGATGCGCCTACTACTTTGGGTAAAAACCCAATGAGTTTTTCAAGAAAACTATTGAGTGGGCGAGAAGCTACCTCTAAGCCTAATGTTTGTAAGACAGCTACAACTGTTAAAAGGATAATGCTCCAAAAAACAAGGCCAGAAATAAATTTTTCAACTTGAGGTACATCCTGACGACTCGTAATTCCAGCCGCAATACGATTATCAATATCGGTGTTGTTGAGGACTTTACGCACAACAGCCGCCACACCAGCCGCAACTAACCAACCGACTAATAAAATTGCCGTTGCCCCTAGCAATCTTGGTATAAATTGCAGCACTGGCTGTAAGATTCCTTGTAAATCAGCCAGACCTTGATTCACCTCCGGTGACTCTACAGGTAAGCTTGGTGATTGTGCTAGTAGTTGCGCCCACCTCAATGATACATCTACTCTACTCGCCTGTAATATTCCTGAGAAAATAGTATTCATCATGTGTAAAAACATCACTATTTATAGCGAAGTAATCCAGTCATTCCCAGCGATCGCTAACATTAAGTGTTGCAATCATTACTCAGAATCTCCTATCCAAGTAACTATGTAAGAAAAGACATTCCAGTAAATTCGCTAAATAACGATGCTCCCTATTGTGTTCTACTCTTTTGCGTATTAATTTAACAGTAAGAATCCATTTTTCATAAACCAGTAGAGTATTTTTTTACTTTTTTCAGTAAATCTTATACAGCAGGGAACGAAGCAAAGTAAATAGTTATTCCCCTCTACTCCCATGCTTACCAATCCCCAATCTAAAATCTAAAATCTAAAATTCCTAGTCCCCAATCCCCAATGCCCCAACTCCTAGAACAATCAATACAAATTAACGCCACAGCCACCGCCGTAGAACGGTGCTTCACTGATTTAGAATTAATGCACCGATGGCTCAACCCTGTGCTGCGTTGTGAACCTGTAGGTGAAACTTGGAGTACAGAGGTAGGCAGTAAAAGCCGCTTTTTAATTCAAATTCCTATTATTCAACCCACCTTAAATAGTGTGGTAGTGGAGAGACAACCAGGTTTAGTGGTGTGGGAATTTCAGGGATTTTTTCAAGGACGCGATCGCTGGGAATGTCAACCCACACCATCAGGTACACTATTACTCAACCGCTTTGAATTCGAGATTCCCAACCCCATAGTTAATTGGGGATTTAACACCTTCGCCGCCAAGTGGACAAAAGAAGATATGCAATTACAGCTACGCCGCCTCAAACGAGTTGCAGAAGAAGCGTAAATGTTGCGTTAGTAGGGTATGAGGGCAAATCAATTCAAAATTCAAAATTCAAAATCCAAAATCCAAAATCCAAAATCCAAAATTGAATTGCCCAATCCCTCTAAGGGACTTCCAGAAAATAAATTATTCAATTTCCGAGAGAGAATATTTTGATTTGCCCCCTGCTCCCTGCCCCCCTGCTCCCCTGCTCCCCTGCTTACCACAGCGATTGTATATTTTTTAGTTGGAAGTCCCTAATTTCTCCTCGCCACCCTAGACTCCACTATAAACTCTGGTATTTCTAAGAGTTCAGCCTCGCTCAAACTATACTGTTCACAAACTAAACTCAGTCGATTTCCAGGGGTTTTGACGGCGTTTACAGAATGGGTTAAGTCGCCTTGAAAGTAAACTAAGCTATTCATTTGTGGCTTAATTTGTCCTAGTAGTCGTTTGTGGGACTTGAGTACCAATTCTCCCCCTTCCATATCCGGTGGCACACGCACGTAAAGGACGCTAACTACAGTAGGCGGTTCCACCGTTTTACAATAAGAACGCAAAGAGCGATCGATATGCGGATCAACACGAGAACCTTCTTTGAGCAATAAAGGATTGAGGTAAAAAGCGTTACAGTCAGGACGGAGGGCTAAATCTAGGTAAGGCTTAAAATATGGAAATTGCGTCTCTACCTGTGGGATGTGGGATTTTTGAAACACCACAGAAAATCCTTTAGTACCCACAAAATCGCGATTGAGGTTGTTGATAGCAAAGTAAGGACAAGCGTGAATTTCTCCCCAGAGGTGTTTGAGATAGTCGCTAGGGAAGACGTTATCTTGTTTTTGACAGTATTTCACAGGATTAAGAGTTTGCTGAAAAAATTCTGTGGTGGCGGTAGGGAATAGAGAACGGGGAACACAGTTTCACCCCTATTCTCTTGCACTTTTTTATTAGTCGATCAAAGCTGTAAACTCTCTCCCTTGCCCCCTGCCCCCTGCCCCCCTGCATGAACACAACTTTGCTTTAATCATTAGTCAGGATAATTTTGGGGATGGGTAAGGCGATATTTTCGTCAAGGTTATCATTATTATTGGGATTAACTGCGATCGCTTGTATGGCTTTTAATAAAATCGCGCTTTGACTCAGTAATTCATCAACATCAATCCCACCGTAAATAGATGGGTAACGTCTGAGGCGATTGCTACCCTCCCCAAGTAAAATAGCTGCACCCCGCCAGTTACGATTTCCCATATGATAAAGAGCCACAGCGATTTGGAGAATACCTTGATAGAAGGTTTTTTCCGGTTCGGTGGCTTCAATCCATAAAGCTTCTAGGGTGTCATGACAGGCATAGAACTGTCCAGCGTTAAATTGTTCTACACCTTGCCAGTATTCTAAAGGCATGGTTTCACTCATGCCATGCTTTCTCGTACTTCTTTAATCGTATCCAGAGAAATTTCTTGGCTTTGTCCGGCAAACTCATTATCTGGTGTCAGGAACAGCATACAATGACACTCTTTGCGTTCTCTCATTGGCACACAAGGACAGTTCCAATATGCAGCATTAACTTCAGCTTCTTTATCTTCGTAATGGCGACAGGGACACAAAGGGGAACCTAAATCATCTTTATGTTTCGCTAACCCTTCAATCACCACCGCAGTCACCGAAGGTTCAGCACAAAAGAAAGTTCCTGTACGCTTGGCATATTGTTCTGAAAAGTGGCGCATGGCCTCTAAACTTTTATCGCTAGATGTTGTGTTCGCTTCAGATGAAATCATTGGAATCGGCAGCTCATAATTTAAACATTTCTTTGCATTGTACCGCAGGACTGGGGACTGGTGAGTCAGCGCGGTCTTGGGGTTTCCCCCATGTTGGCGTAAGCCTTCTCTTCGAGACGCTACGCGAACCCGTAAGGGTGCGACTGACGAACCCCAAAGGGGGGATTGGTGAAGGTAGAAGGCAAAAATAAAAAGTAAAAAGGCAAAAGAATCTTTACTTTTTACAAATCTAAAAAAGGGAAAAGTTGCAGTAACACTCCACGTATTCTTAATAAGAAGACTGTTTGTCGTAATTTACTGCTTAACTTGGGAGGGGGACTGACTCGCAGTTGTTCTTGTAGTTGTGCGTATTCAACGGCTGTTAAGGGTTTCCCGTCTATGGGCGATCGCGCTTCAATGATAATCTCTGTCCGTAGTATTTCTTCAGGAATATCCTCTACAGGTGGTACAGCAATCACAGTCGCTCCTGTGTGGCTCACTAACCACACCAAAATGCTACTACTGAGGCTAATCACAAAAAACCTAATCCACTTCATGAATTTGGCGCACTTTTAGGCTAATAGCAAGCTTTAAACTCTTTCTACAGATGGCGATCGCTCTTTACTTTCTAGTAATAATACTTAGTTAGGTGCAATAAATATAACTATATTTTTTGCTTTAATTATAAATTAATTAATCACAATCCCTGTGATTTTTAGGTTGTTCCGACTAAGTAGTTAGTTTTTGATTTCTACTTGATTTGGACACTGAAGTGATAAATTCAAAATCTTCATCAGTGTCCTTTACCTACTGCTCTACCAATAATAAACTACTGGCAAGGCTCTGATTGAGCTTTGAGCCGTGATGTGATGCAAAATGCAGCTATATTGATATTTTCACTTGTAACTAATAGCCTCATTGAGTTTCATGAGGATTAGTTACAAACCTTTTTATAGAAGAATCAGAACTATCTTCTAGGGAGTTTTAGGACTAGCAGCTGGGGTTGTAGGTGGGGTTGTACCTGAATCAGTAGGTTCAGCAGGGGTAGTAGTAGTAGCAGGGGTAGTAGCATCGGGAGCAGAGGTATTGTCGCCACAAGCTCCTAAAAATCCAGCCAGACTTAACAGTAAAGCAAAACCAAAGATTTTTGTTTTCATAACTCCTCTTTCACCAATTGCGGCAATAAAACAATGTCGCCTGTTGAATACGATAACCTATTTTGCTGATTTTTTAAATTTTTTAAAGCCTTGCGAATGTATATTGAAAATCTATACATTTGTCCGGAGTTTATTGGTTTTATTATGATGTGCGGGTCGTGCCAGAAACCGAAAATCTGTCAATTATCAGAATCTAGTAAATAGCTCAGACATTGTAGTATGCGATCGCCCTGTTGATAGTGTGGGCATAAGCTGGCATTCAGTGCTGATTAAGAGCATAGATAAAACTTAAGTCGTTTTTCTCCTGCTCAATCAAACCGATGCTCTTTTTGCGGACAAATTTAGCAGTTCTAATTGCTTCATCAATGGTGATGTATTGAGTCGTTTTCCCTTTGCCTTTGTATTCTCAAACAAGCATCTTACGTGGAAAAAATACTAATTAGTATATTCTAACACCATTAAATCCGTCCCCGAAGGACGGGGAACTTTCAACCCAGTTTTTCGGTAAACTAACTTGATGAGTATCAATCAAAGTATTATTCGCGTTTGTGACCAAAGAGGTAGGGAGCAATTGCGGAGCAGCAAGGGAGAAACATTCTGTATTTCCACTTACCATAAGGGTTTAAAGCCCATAAATTCATTTATGGTTTCTCCCCTCTGCTCCCTGCCACTCTGCCTCTTACCTCTTCCTTGACTAGAGGGTAAGTCTAACCTTAGCAAAAACGGATAATCAGATTACAATACATTATTTCTTATCGTAAAAAGTTATGGCTGCTGTTCGTAAATCAGCTGTTTCTACAACTGGTAATTGGCTTCGCCAAGGTTCTACGCCTAGACGCAGGAGGCGAAAATCCGGCAGTTTGGGTTCTAGTGCTATCACTGAACCCTCTCCAGTAATCACTAAAGGACAACGTTCTACCTCAAAAGGCTTGTCTCTACCCTTAACGTCTGGACGAGAAAATCCTATTTCACCAACATCCTCACCCCTCAAAAGTCCATCACACCCGAAATTAAGAAACACGAAGTCAGAATCTCTGGACTTACCTGTGGTACCTAACGCCCAAGTTATGCCCTTGTGGTTGTTAAGACTCAACACTTTACATCGCCATTCCTCGATCATCGCTTTTTTATTGGTAAGTTCAGTTTTAGCTGTCTATGGGTGGACAGTTTACGCCCAGGAACTTTGGGGGCAAAATTACCGGAGGTTGCAAAACCTCCAACGCTATGAGCGACAAATGACAACTACCAACGCCACCCTCAAAAATAAAATGGCCGAGGAAGCAGAAAAATCAAGTACAGGGTTAGTATCACCATCTCCGGCTAATAGCGTTTTCTTATCTACGACATCCCCACCAACCCCTCTGAAATCCCCAGACAAGAAACCAACTTCAGAAACACAACAGCCTACTTCCTCGCCAATGGCATATTGATTTAGTCATTAGTCAACAGTCAACAGCCAACAGTCAACAGTCAACAGTCAACAGAAAAATCAGGGTAATGCCTAAATCACCGAGTCAATTAAAATTCAGAAAATTGCGTCAGCCTGCGGAATTTACTGGACGGCAAAGGGTTAATAGAGAACGGAATCGGAACAACACAGTCCCCTCCATTCCAGAACAAACATCAAATCCTAAATCCCGATTATTGACTGTTTGGGGCATATTAATGGCCTGTGGATTAGGATTGGCTATCAATTTGTATAATCTACAAATCATCCAGGGGAACAAGCTCACACAGAGGGCGAGAAACCAGCAAATGGTGAATTTGCGCCCCTATATGCCCCGTCGTCTGATTGTCGATCGCAATGATAATGTGTTAGCGGTTGACCGTCCCGTGTATACTCTGTATGCCCATCCCAAGTTGTTTGACAAGTCCCAAGAAGCCATAGCGGAAAAATTAGCTCCCCTGCTCGATAAAACTCCGGCTGATTTAGTCAAAATTTTTCAAAGTCGCAAAACGGGGATTACCCTTTCCTCAAGTTTGCCTGAAACCACAGCTGATCAAGTTACAGCCTTAAGGTTAAATGGTTTTGAGTTAATTCCCAAATATTCCCGATATTATCCCCAAGGAGACTTACTTGCAGATATTGTGGGATATGTCAATGTTGACAGACTAGGTCAAGCTGGTGTTGAACTTTCTCAGCAACAGTGGTTGGAACGTTCTGTGAAAACTGTGCGCTTAAGTCGGGCTGGAAATGGGGCATTAATGCCAGACTACGCGCCTGAAGGTTTTCTGAATGCTGATGATTTACGGATGAAATTGACAATTGATAGCCGTCTGCAAAGGGCGGCTCGAACTGCACTTAAAGAACAACTAGAAAAGTTTCAGGGTAAACGTGGGGCTGTCATTGTCATGGATGCTTTCGATGGCTCAATTTTAGCCCTGGTTTCTCAACCTACCTATAACCCCAACGACTATTCTAAAGCCGATATTTCTCTATTTAAAAACTGGACAGTCTCGGATCTATATGAGCCAGGATCAACATTTAAACCGTTAAATGTGGCGATCGCATTAGAAAATGGAGTCATCAAAGCCGATGATACATTTAACGACCCTGGCGCAATTCAAGTAGGAAAATACACCATTAGAAATGCTGGTCTTAATGGTTATGGGCGCATTAATATTGCTCAAATTCTGCAAAACTCCAGCAACATCGGTATGGTACAAATCATCCAAAGGTTAAAACCTTCGGTTTATTACAATTGGTTAGAACGTTTGGGTTTAGGACAAGCAGTTGATACAGATTTACCCTCTGTAGCTACTAGTAAACTCAAAAATCAAGAAACATTTATTCGTTCACCTATCGAATATGCAACTGCTTCTTTCGGTCAAGGATTTTCTCTCACACCTTTACAACTAGTACAAATGCAAGGCGCGTTAGCTAATGGTGGTAAATTAGTCACGCCTCATGTCATACAAGGATTAATTGATAGTAAAGGACAAGTTCACTACACACCTAATCGCCCAGCCCCACGCCAAATTTTCTCAACAACTACAGCACAAAAAGTTGTAGAAATGATGGAAACTGTGGTGACGGAAGGAACAGGAAAAGCTGCTCAAATTCCTGGTTATCGCATAGGTGGCAAAACAGGTACAGCCCAAAAAGCTAGTCCCAACGGTGGTTATATTCCTGGTGCTAGGATTACCAGTTTTGTCGGCATTTTACCTGTAAATTCTCCCCGTTATGTAATTTTAGCTGTGGTTGACGAACCTAAAGGTGCAAACGCCTACGGTTCAACTGTTGCAGCTCCTATCGTCAAGTCCGTAATGGATGCTCTAATTCCTATTGAAAAGATTCCCCCCAGTCAAGACATTGATTTACAATCTAATACAGATAATCAGAAACCAGCACCTAGAGATTAAAAGATTTATCGGCGTTTATCTGCGTTTATCTGCGTTTATCTGTGTTTTTATGAATGGAGCATTGATATATCAAATTGATTATTGAGTAAGACATCATATAACCAAATTCGTTAATATGCGAGATAAAATTCCCAATCCCCAGTCCCCAGTCCCTTACTAGTAAGTTTGTTTAAGAGTCTTTTCAATAGAGCCTACACTGTGAAAAATCTCTATTAATTCATGAGATTTTGTACGGCGTTTTTCTAACATTAATTGCAATGGTGTTAACAATTTCACATCAGGATCATCTCCTAGTGCAACTGTTACTGCTTGCAAGATTTGTTGAGCATTATTAAATATATCTTCGTGATCAAAACCAACTTTTGCTGATAATTGATGTAGAGATGTGTCCGGTGTGATGGCTCTACCTTTTAAAGAATCATCTAGTATTAAGCCTTTTAATAATGCTAATAATGCGGCATAGATATTAAAATCATCACAAGTATCAAAGGCTTTAAACTCAATGCGTCCTACTTCTGCGGGCAAACGAGCTATTTTTGTGAGTGACGGCACACTTTTAATTAATTGTTCTGCTTCAGGAACAAATACTAAAGTAGCTGACCTTTTACCTGTTCTAATAAATGTCCGCACTGATAAACCTTCCCAAAGTGTGCCGTTGTAAAAAGGCGAACTATAACTAAAAGGCACAATATAAGGACTGTAATAAGTCAACTTTTTCCCAATATCAATTAATTGGGGAATAGATAAATCTGGACAGGAAATATTTAAGTCTGGCCCATATGAAACCATGTAAATATAAGCAGTTTGTTCATCAGGATAGGCTTGTAACTGCTGAATTTCATATTCATTTAATGGTGGGTTCGGTTCAAAAACCGTTTTGTAGGGATTAAAACTAGTTAAAACTGGTGAAAATCCAAATTGAGCAGCTACTTGAGATAGTAAATCAAAACTATTGGATAATTCTTGGATTACATCCCGAATACAGGAGTGTATTGTAGTTCTAATTTCAATCCCTTTGGAGGTACAGTCAATAACTTCGTCGGAATCAGCAAATCTTTCAAATCCTTCAATATACCATCTTTTTTTCCTAATACCAGCATCACCTACTCGCAATTGCAAATGGTCATCAGGATATATAGGTAGTTGATCTACAATTTGAGCGAAATCTGCAAATTTTGTACAAGTAAAATCTGCAAACTTTCCTTCTCGATTGAGAAAAGCCACTTCATGTTCAATACCAAAGAAAAAACTCATAGCAATTAATAGGAAAAATTCTTAATAATCCCACCAGAATATAATACACCAAGCTAGTATGGTGGCGAGGTTTTTTAGGCGATCGCCATCTTCATGTTACTTTTATTACATTTCATACCAGAGCTAATTAATGAAAAACCTAAAACACAAGTTAGTTATCAAGATTTTGATTGTGGTGGCTTTACTACTGATATCCCAGCAAGTCTTAGCACAGTCTTGGCGACCTGTTCGTGGTGGTATTAGCTTTGGTATCAGTGGGATGTCAGTATTAAGCCAGAAAGATAATGCGATAGATTTCCTAATTGTTCATGATAACAAGCAGAAAAATCAAGGTCGTTTAGCAATTATTAGTATTCCAGGTCAGGAATCTCCAGTATATTTCCCTATAGATTGGCCAAGTAATACAGAATTGCCCCTAGACTTAGAAGCTTTAACATCTATCCCTGGTAAAACCAACTCTCGGTTTATAGCTTTTAGCAGTGCGGGTAAAGGTTATGATCTTCAATTAAATCCTACAAATAGAACTGTCTCACTCATCAAAGTATTTGAATTAACTAAAATTCCTCCAAACAGTAACTTTGAAGGATTTACATTACAAAATATCGACGGTAAATTAATTGCAGTTTGGACGCATCGAGGCGCAGATCAAGATCCAGCGATTATTTATTGGGGATTATTTGACTTAGTAAAATATCAAATTACCCCCATCGGTTCTGCACAGATTAAAGTACCATTCCCCACTCACAGTGTCCGCCACATTTCCGATATTAAGGTAGATGCAGCCGGAATAGTTTACATCACATCTGCTAGTGACACAGGTGATGATGGCCCGTTTGAATCTGCTGTTTATGTGGCTGGCTATCTCGGTTCATCTGGCGACAAAATTACCTGGAAACAAAACCCCCAGTTATTTCCTTTCCATCGTTTCAAATACCACAAAATTGAAGCTCTAGAACTAATTCCTGGTGCAAACGGCGGCGTAGTCGTGGGTACAGATGATGAAAATTTAGGTGGCTATATTTACACTTTGGGACAAGGTAATTAATAGGGAATTGGGCATGGGGCATTGGGCATGGGGAATGGGTAAAATTTTATTTTCTTCCCTTACACCCCCACACCCTTACACCCCTATACCCTTAATTCATTACACATTAAATCTAAACAACATCACATCGCCTTCCTGCACAATATACTCTTTACCTTCACTCCTAACTAAACCTTTTTCTTTCGCTGCGTTCATAGAACCCGTTGTGACTAAATCATTGTAAGCAACGGTTTCAGCGCGAATAAAACCACGTTCAAAATCGGAGTGAATTACACCTGCGGCTTGGGGTGCTGACATTCCAGCATGAATAGTCCAGGCGCGAGTTTCTTTGGGGCCGCTAGTAAAATATGTGCGTAAACCTAAGAGGGTGTAAGTTGCGCGAATTAAAGATTTTAAGCCGCCTTCTTCTACACCTAAAGAAGCAAGAAAATCAGCTTTATCTTCCTCTGGTAATTCTACAAGTTCCGCTTCAACTTGAGCCGAAACAATAACGACTTGAGCATTTTCTTGTGCTGCAATTTGTCGTACTTGCTCCACAAAATCATTACCTGTAGCTAAGTCATCTTCCGAGACATTAGCAGCATAGATAATGGGTTTATTAGTTAATAGTCCTAAGCCTTTAATAATTTCTGCTTCTTCCTCAGTTAAACTGACTTGACGCACTGATTTACCTTCATTTAAAGCCGCAGCCAACTTTTCTAGAACTGTGACTTCAAATTGTGCTTCTTTACTGGTGCGTGCTTGTTTGCGGGTGCGCTCAATGCGGCGTTCAATTTGTGCTAAGTCAGATAAACCTAGTTCTAAACTAATGATTTCAATATCTCGTGCTGGGTCAACTGAACCAGCTACGTGGATGATATCGTCATTTTCAAAACAACGTACCACATGAACGATCGCATCGACTTCGCGAATGTGCGACAGGAATTGATTACCTAGTCCTTCACCTTGGCTAGCACCTTTGACTAAGCCGGCGATATCGACAAACTCGATGCGTGCGGGGATAATTTGTGCTGAACCGGAAATTTGAGAAAGTTTGTTTAAACGCTCATCCGGTACTGCGACAACGCCGACATTGGGTTCAATGGTACAAAAAGGAAAGTTAGCCGCTTCTGCTTTGGCGTTAGCGACTACAGCATTAAATAAAGTAGATTTTCCGACGTTGGGAAGTCCGACTATTCCGGCTCTTAGCATTTTAGATTTGATTTTGAGTTTGTTGACAAAGAAAAACTAGACGGGATTAGGTATCGTCTGAGGAATAGTCCCCGGCACTGTTTGGGGAATAGTCCCCGGCACTGTTTGGGGAATGGGAGCAGGTACGGTTTCTGGTACAGGCTCAGGTAAAGGCGAGGGAATTGTAGGTTCTGGTGATGGGTTGGGTTCTGGGTTGGTTTCTGGGTCGGGAATGTAAATAGTTTGAGGTCGAATCATGTCTATCACATTAATTATTTAACCCTCTCAACCTAGATGACAACTAGAAAGATTGACATCTCCCCAAATGACTATACCCAAATCCTTTTTTAACTAAGGTGTAAGGGTGTAGAGGTGTATTTATGTCAAACCATTACAAACTATATCTTTTCACCCTTATACCCATTCTGCACAGATCATTTTAGGGACTTCCAACTAAAAAAATAGACAATCGCTGTTGTGAGCAAAGGGGCAGGGGGCAGGGAGCAGGGGGAAATCAAAATATTCTCTCTCGGAAATGGACTTTTCAAACATCCTCTCAAAGTCCCAAATCTTCGGGGACACCCAACATAATATTAAGATTTTGGACTGCTGCACCGGATGCGCCTTTACCGAGATTATCGAGACGCGCTACTAATAAGGCTTCTTGGGTGGCATCATTGGCAAAGACGAATAACTGCACAATATTTGTGTCGTTCATCGCCATTGCATCCAAGAAAGTACCGTCTCTGAGTAAACTTGTATCTTTAAAAGGTGCTACCTGGACAAACTTTTCACCAGCGTAGTATTGTGCGATCGCTTGATGAATTGCTTCACCTGATGGGGGATTAGCTAAAGTCCATAGAGGTAAAGGGATTTGAACTAACATCCCTTGGGCAAAATCTCCCACTGAGGGGACAAATAACGGCGGTGATGCTAAACCGGAATGCTGGTGCATTTCCTTAACGTGTTTATGTCCGAACTGCAAACCATAAATACCGTAGGGATAAAGGGAATGTGCTGCCGTTTGCTGTTCATGAAAGGTATCGTATTTTTGGATGAGATTCTTACCGCCGCCAGAGTAACCAGACACCGCATTAATGGTAATGGGGAAGGTGTGAGGAATGATGCCTTGAGCTATTAAAGGACGAACGCAAGCTAAAAATCCTGTAGGATAACAGCCAGGATTACTCACAAACTGAGCATGAGCAATTTTTTCTCGTTGTCCTGGGTTCAATTCTGGGAAACCATAAACCCAACCCGCAGCCGTGCGATAGGCGGTGCTAGCATCGAGAATTTTCACCTGATCATTATCTACTAAACTGACAGCCTCACGGGCTGCATCATCAGGTAAACAAAGAATCACAACATCAACCGCATTAATTAATTTTGCCCTTTCCGTCGCATCCTTGCGTTTAGATGGTTCAATACTGACTAATTCAATATCATCCCGTTGATTCAAACGCGAGTAAATCTGTAAGCCAGTAGTTCCCGATTCCCCATCAATAAAAATTTTCGGCTTATTCATAACTAATTGCTGACCGTTGACCGTTGACTATTGACTATTGACTGTTGACTATTGACTAATTTTTGAATTGTACCTTGTGCATTAATTCATCTTTGATGCGATTTAAAATTGATGCTTCATCTAGGGTAGACAAAATGCGATTAATGACAGCTTTTGGCCCATCTGGCCCCCAGGTAGCCCCATTGGCTAAATATACCTTGGTGACTTGTCCAATCCCATAGGAAGAAACACCAGCTACTCCAGCTTGGGTTAAAGCCACGGAAATATAGGGGCCAAGGGCAAAACCGGCGGTGGCTGATGCAGAGATACCTAGTAAGGTTTTCAAGCCACTTAAACCCAAGTTGGCTAATAATTCACTAACTCCGATACCACCCATACTGATGGCGATTTTTTGTAATAACTGCACAGCCCCAGCTTCAGTCATGGGGATGCCGTAGAGTTTAGATAGACCTAAAATCAAAGCTATATCAATAACTATACTACTCAGTATATCTACTACTGTAACGGGATTGAGTGCGATCGCCACAGCTTTAGTCATGACTGCTTTCCAAATTAACTGATTGGCGTTCTGTTCCCGAATCAGCAATTTACGCTGCACTAGTTGCTCGTTCACTGTGTCAGCATAAAGCATGGTGTTGAGTGCGACTAAAGCTTTACCCTCCCGTTGCAAAATCTCTAAAATTTTCAGCTTTAACTCTTCCACCTGCGCCGCACCAGGACGCATCTGTACACCCCTAGTCCCATCTGCACGCCGGACAGCAGTTTTTACCAATGGTGATGCAGCCGCCATGACGATTTCTAAAGGTGTGAGTAGTTCCCGTACCCGATCATCTTTAATTTTCTGATAAATTGCCAAGCGATCGGCTTCGGGATATTGGTCTACTTTATTGAATACCAAAATCATCGGTTTACCTGCTTCCCGCAATTGCGATAAAGCCACCTGCTCAACTTTAGTCATATCACCCGCAATCACGAACAGGATTAAATCAGCCTGTTTTGCTATTTGTTCCGCTAAAGCTGTGCGTGTTTCCCCGTCGATTTCGTCTAATCCTGGGGTATCAATTAATTCCACTTGGGATTTACCAGCACTCGGTAAAGTCACCCGCAAAGCGCGTTCTGTTTCGCCAATTGCCTCTTCACTAACACTCCAATTGACACTTTGAGCCGTACGAGTCACACCATGTAAAGGGCCAGTTTCAAACACTGTTTGTCCCACTAAAGCATTTAACAGCGAAGATTTACCCCTTCCCACCATGCCAAAAGCCGCAATCTGGACTACCATACTGTCTAATTTTCCCAGCATAGTTTCCAAATCAGCAATTTCCGACTCTAAACCCGCTTTTTCCTGGGGACTGAGGTCAAGGCTAGCCACTAAGTTACGCAGTGCTGTTTGTGCTTGTTTATAGTTGAGTTCCGCTTGAATGTCTTCAAAGCTAAAAATGGCACTATCTAATTCTTCCTCCCAGTTGGATGAGTCATTGTGATGCGGTTCGGGCAATGTGGATGTCACTTCGCTGCGCTCCGAATTTAAAATTTAACAGTCCTTTTTAATCGTAGTGTGTAAACTTCCCCGCCCACAAGGGGACGGGGCTTTCAACCGAGCTTCGACCCTTGCAAAGCGCAAGAGAGAACTGATTGTTCAGGCTGCATTACGGACAGCCCCAAAAGAGAAATCACATTCGCCGCGTTAAAGTCAGCGTCACCATGCCAACCGCAATTCTCACAGCTAAATGATTTTGCATTCCGCTTGCCAATATGCAGGCAGTGATGACAAGTCTTGCTGGTGTATTCCGGTCGGATCAGAATCACCGGAATCCCTGCAATAGCGGCTTTGTAATTGGTGAACATTCGCAACTGGTAAAACGCCCAGTTGTGATGCTGCCTGCGTTGCTCAGATCCCTTGACTTTGGCACGTTGCCGAATTCCAGTCAGGTCTTCAAAGGCAATCGCGGCATTGATGGATTTAGCCTCATTGACCAATTGACGGCTAATGCTGTGATTCAGCCACTTCTGAAAGCGTCGCTCTTTCCCGGAGAGCCGTTTCAAGAGTCGTTTCGCCCCCTTCGTGCCTTTGGATTGCAGCGATGCTCTGACTTTGGCAAAGTGGTTGCGAACTTTTTGAATCTGCTCACCATTCCAGGATTTACCTGTGCTGGTGTGAGCAAGATCGCGTCTACCCAAGTCCACTCCAACAACCTTCGGTGTTTTGCCCGTTGGGTCAGTGGGCAGGTCAACCGCGATTTGAATGTAGTAGTCTCCATTGCGACGCTTGACCAATGTTGCACTCGTCGGATTTTTTCCTCTCAACAAAGCGAGTTGATAGTTGCCAATCGAAAGTGGCAGCCACACACGCTGATTGAGCAAAGTAATCCCTACGTGCTGGTCAGCTTCCCGATACGTGAAGACTCTAGCATCCAGACTGATAGAACTTGGCTTGAATTGGTGAACCTGCTTTGTCGCTTTCAAGTTGCCGACTACGCGGCGGATTGCCTGACACGCATGGTTCGCTTTCAATCCGGTCGTTGCTCTCACTTCTCGGTAGGTCAAGTGATGCAGCTTCGTGGTGTTGCGAACGTTTTCACGCTTTGCAACTTCCAATATCTGATTGCAGGCTTCAGCAAACGCTTTCAGGGTCACGTCAATTTCTTGACGCAATTCTGGAGGAACTTGAAGCTTACACGATACAGATATGGTTTGAGTCATAGACCTATTCTATTTCATCCATATATGTTTCCCCGTCAAGAGATTGTCAATTTTGGTGGCATCGAGCCACGCAAAATTTACGCTCCTATCCCTCCGCACCCACAAGGGGATGCGGTTTCCCGGAGGTCTTCATGAAGGTAGGGGTGTAGGGGAGCCAGTTGCGTGGGCGGGTATCCCGACTTGAGCAAACTGGCGTGTGTAGGGGTGTAAGGGAAAATATGATTAACTGCGTCCATTAGCTGAAAAACACTCGCTTCTGGTTTGGTACTGAGAATTGGAGACTGTTTTGATTAACCTTTAGATTCTTTTCTTCTCTCCTAATGTCTGTGCTAATTTTTGTGTGGTCTATTGTTTCATCTGCTGATCAAGATTTTTCTTATGGTAATTGAATCAACAATGGGAGAGGAAGCGATCGCTTCTAATCTTAAACAGTTTCTTTTAGTTCTCTCAGTATCTTTAGGTGTAGCTACTCTACCACAGATATTTAGCTGGTTTCGTCAAATACCTTATACCCTACTGCTAGTTATAGTTGGTTTGGGTTTGGCGGTGGTTGATGTCCGCCTAGTGACTCTTTCCCCGGCTTTAATTCTGTTTATTTTTCTCCCACCCCTCTTATTTGAAGCCGCATGGAATCTGAAGTGGTCAGATTTAAAGCAAGATTTTCTGCCAATTTGTTTGTATGCGGTTTTAGGGGTAGTCATTTCTATTGCTGGAGTCGCTATTGGACTCAATCAATTAGCGGGAATATCTCTAACTACAGCTTTACTCATTGGTGCAAGTTTATCTGCTACTGACCCTGTATCTGTCACAGCTGTATTTCGCGAACTGGGAGTAGGTACTCGCCTAGTTACCCTGATGGAAGGGGAAAGTTTATTTAATGATGGGATGGCGGTAGTTGCCTTTGGTCTTTTGGTAGCCTTACCTTTAGGCAATGCTGAATTAGGGCTACAGCCTATTTTACTGGAGTTATTGCAAGTTGTCGGTATTGGTTTAGCGGTGGGAGGTGTGATTGGCTTTGGTATTTCCTACCTCACCCAACGTTTTGATTTACCAATGGTAGAACAATCATTAACCTTGGTTTCTGCCTACGGAACTTACCTCATTACTGAGGATTTGGGTGGTTCAGGAGTAATTGGAGTTGTCACTACAGGGTTAATTCTGGGTAACTTTGGTTCGCGCATCGGGATGAATCCCCGCACTCGGATTATTGTGTCTGAGTTTTGGGAATTTTTAGCTTTTTTTGTGAACTCGATAGTTTTCTTACTGATTGGGGATCAAATTCGCTTTGCTAGTCTCCAAGCAAATATACCCATTATTGCGGTTACTGTCACTGCGATGATTTTGATGCGATTTGTGGCAATTTACATTCTTAGCTATATCAGTAAAATTGTTACCAAATCAGACATTTCTTTACCTGATCAAACTCTCCTGTGGTGGGGTGGGTTACGTGGCTCTGTCTCTATTGCTTTAGCTTTAAGTGTACCTACAATTGTAGGTGAAAGAGAAACAATTATTGCGACTGTTTTTGGCGTAGTTTTATTTACTTTACTGGTGCAAGGATTAACCATCAAACCGCTACTACAAAAATTGAATTTGTTAGGTGATGCACCCTTACGAGAACAGTATTTAGAAATGGTGGCTCGGAATATCGCCTTAGAAAGAGTGTTGCAATATCTGCAAACAGAACAACACCCTGGAGTTGAAACAGAATTTATTCGCTATCAAGAAAAGCTAATTCAAGGTGAGATGGCACAAATTCACACTAAGCTTGACAAATTACAAGATGAATATCCGAATATCCAGAATTTTATCACTGAACAGTTTCAAGAAAGGCTATTAGCCATAGAGGCAGATACCTATGCCGAATTTGTTAAATCAGGTCAGTTAAACCAAGAACTTCCTTCCCTACTGGAAAATGTTCTGCACCATGAGCAATGAGTGGCTGAGTATACCCTTTGTCATATTAATTTCTCCACTGGCTTTACAGCAAATTTGGTAAGAAAGCTTAGGGATTTTTAATTAAATAAATATACTATCAATTTGATAGTAACAGGGTAGGCAGTAGGGGGAAAGAAAGTTGTTTGTCAAAGGGGAAATTGGATAATTTATTTTTCGGAATTCCCCCTACATCCCTGCATTTATTGAGACATACCGGCAAAAGGACAACGACTAGTCGAGAGATTTACTTCTGTTGTTTTTCTTTTCCACGGTAGAAATCTGCTGATAAAGTTCCATAGCTTTTGCCATAGAGAAGATTTCTTTTTAGCTGCTAGCTGCTGTGTTTGATTATTGTTGGGTAATTTCCCCCCTGCCGTGAGTTTATCTAAGAACTTGGTATTGTCATAGTAATGTTCTAAGAAGAGAATTTTTAGGTCATCTCTGAGATGAACTACACTAGTACCGATAATTTCAATGGTTTCACCTGTTGGTGCATAATCTTTATATACCCCTTTAAAAGTACCCCAGTGTCGCCATTTAAAAACAACTATTGGTGGTGTGGAATAAACCTCTATAACTTCCCATGCAAAACCATCAGGAAAAGCTGTATGAAAGAGATTAGTTGAAGTTTCAAAGTTTTCTTCACTGGCTTTGTAATGCTGGTTATCGCCAATTAATAGTTTATAAGTACCTGAATTAATCAAATCTGTAATGGTGTAACCATAACCGCCATTGGTACTCATGCGAAACTTGTCTTGGACGACAGTTAACCATTGAGATGGATTAGTTTTAAAGTTTGCCTCAATATCAAAGGCTCTTACCAAATTTTGAACTAATCTTTCTAGGGAGTTTTCGGGATGGTTTTGTATACTTTCTGCGGCTAGTTTTTCATCAGAACGGGTATAGTCTGGCTTTTGACCATAACGCCATTCTACATCGTTGCTATATTGCAACACAGTGTCTCTATCTTGTACCCAAAGATGAAGTTTACTAATGTCGATGGAATCCATAAATACCTACACGCAAAGGAACTAAGAAGTAACTGTAAATTAAGATGAATGGCAGAATTTTGCAGCGATCGCCCTCTTATTTAGCAGCAGCTTATACAGTTTTGTTTGGTAGTTTTAATTATTTACCATGTGGTAGCACCAAGGCTTAATCATTGCCCATATCAGCATCTTCTATCATTATGCCAATCATGAATCAAGGATGTTCGCAAACATAAAAATTGGAAATTTTAATATTTTATAAATAAAATATCTCGCTAATTAGAGCATATATCAAGGCAAAAATAAGATATGTAATTATCAAATAAGTGCTTTTTTTAAAGTAAGAATTTAAAAACGTTCAATATTCACAATATACATTATCAATATGTCAATTTTATAACTAAAGATGTTAAAGCATAAACAAGAACATCAAAATCAAATTTTGTCAGTATGATATATGCTGTTGTGTATTTTAATAGTCTTGGTATGACTACATAATCATAGTCGCTTTTGATGACGAAAAATTATTGTTATCAGACCAATAATAGAGGCGATCGCTAGTAACATTACTGGGTTGAAGACAATATTAAAACCAAATTCCTGATTGTTTTGCCAATGCAGTAGCCAGATGTCATTACTACCTATCTTGAATGAAGGTAATTGCAAAATAGTAAAAATAGGTAGCAATATTAATATAATTGCCATTGATAAAAAGAATGCTGACAAGGTAATTTGTAACCAATTAAGAAAAATAGCTATGTAGTTAGAGTTATTTTCTGACATTTTTATAATTGCTATGTGCTACATTAGCGCATCGAAATCAAGAATTAAAATGTGAATAATCTTAACTCTTTTGTGAAATTGTCATATTCGTATCACATCTTTATTTAAAACTGAAAATATAGCAGTAAAACAACTATCTAAGGAATTATTTCTTACATAAAATGAGTTTATTTAATCGGAAAATGGGTCTAGCACGGGCAAAGATGCAGTACGCCCCACCGTTGGTGATCGCATTTTTGTTGACTGGATGTGCGGCGATCGAAAAAAATTTACCACCGTTACCGACAATACCTATACCCAATCAATCACCACAACCGTTACTTTCGCCTGAGTCTGTCACAACTTCCCAAATGGAAGCACAAATTCGCCGAGGTATTAACCAAGTCCGACAAAAAAATGGGCTTCAGCCACTCAAAGATAATCAAAAATTAGCGCAAGTCGCCCGCAAATATAGCCGCCAAATGGCTGAACAAAATTTCTTTAGCCATACTGGTGCTGACGGTAGCACACCACAAGAAAGAGTCCTCAGAGGCGGGATTCTTTACTCAGCAGTGGGTGAGAACTTATTCACTAGTCAGAATGTACCTCGTCCAGTACCAGCAGCTATTGAAGGATGGATGAAAAGCCCAGGACACCGAGAAAATATTCTGCGTCCAGTATTTACGGAGACGGGTGTAGGCGTTTGGCGCGAAGGTAATACTTACTACGTTACTCAGTTATTCTTAAGACCATTTCCGTAAGAGCCTATTTATAAAGTAAATATATAGTTCTTGTGGTGTGGGCATCTTGCCCGCACCGGCTAGAAGCCCATCCCACAAGAGAGTTTTAATGCAACATTGAAGGCTTGCCACGCCAATAGGGTGCGTTACGCTAATAGATTTAATGCTTGCTAGACATATCTCAGCTTTATCCAAAAGCTAAAATCAAAACAAACTAGAAACTATCTTGCTATGGTAGCCGTCCCCCAACAACCGCAAAAAATGACAGTCGAGGAATATCTCGCTTGGGAACTCCAGCAAGAGCTTCGTTATGAATATGTTAATGGCGAAGTTTTTGCCATGACTGGTGGTACAGTTCCTCACAATGACATTGCACTGAACTTTTACAGAGTCTTATACCCACATTTACGTGCTAGAGGTTGTCGAGTGAATGTGTCAGATGTGAAAGTGTTATTTAATACTAAAAATATCTATTATTATCCTGATGTGATCGTCAGTTGCGACCCTCAAGACCTGAATGCTCGCAAATTTATTCAAAATCCCACAATAATTGCTGAAGTTTTATCCCCTGGTACGAGTAGCAAAGATCGGGGCGAAAAATTCACTAATTACTTAACAATTCCCTCTTTACAAGAATATTTATTGATAGATTCCGAAAAAATCTCCGTTGAACGTTTCTGTCGCGGAGAGGGGAGAATGTGGCTTTACTATCCCTACACTGAGGGAGATATGATTACACTATCTAGCATAGAATTTGATTTTGCGATCGCACAACTCTATGAAGGTGTGGTATTTGCACCAGCAGCAGAATAGATAAAACAAGAGCGATATCTTATGATGCCAGCACTTCATCTAAAATCACGATGAATAAGTTTGACACTGTTCTTAGTTGTCGGTCATTGGTGAGAAACTGGGTACAGCCTAATGCTGTAGCTGTTGCAAGATGAATGGCATCGGGTGTTCTCAATGAAGGTGTAATAGCACGTAGCCTTGCTGCTTCCTTCAAGATGGCTTGACTAATGGGAACTAATTGTATTTGGGGTGATTGCAGCAATCGCTCGTAGGCATTAATCAGAAACGTATCTGAATTTCTCATTGGTACGACTAGGGTTTCCATCAAAGTCAGTTCACTGGTAAAAACTTCCAGGTTTCCTGTCTGAAGGTTATTCCATAGAGGATTCAGCAACATTCCATAAATTGGGGTCTGTTCAACAGCGTAAATAATCGTTACTGTATCAATATATATACGGTCAGCATTGGAAAAAGTTAGTTGTCCCATGCCTCTTTCTCTACCTGTATATCTCGATTGATTTCTTCTACACTTCTGCCGACAGGGCGTTGTCTATGGATTTCTTCAAGCAATGTCAGAATGGATTGGCTTTTTGGTGCAGGTTTCTGTTCTGGTAACAAGACAATCACCTCAACAGTTTGTCCTACTGAGGTTAAGGCAGTATCATTAGGCAAATTAATTTCAATTTTGTTGCCTGGTAAAACTTGAGTTTCAATTCTTAACGCCGATTGCATCTGGTCTGCTCCTATTTAAATTTGCCCTATATTGTATTAATCATGGCGCGGATTTGGCTGTGATGCGATCGCATATTGGGAAAATCTGCTTTTGTGCGATCGCTTCTGAAGTT
Organism: Nostoc sp. CENA543; assembly: GCF_002896875.1. Lineage (GTDB taxonomy): Bacteria > Cyanobacteriota > Cyanobacteriia > Cyanobacteriales > Nostocaceae > Trichormus. The sequence continues at coordinate 4,880,787 of NZ_CP023278.1, read as the reverse complement.
GTGCGAAAATGCGAATTGCGAATTGCGAATTGGTATTACACCCTTACTTCTTGCCAATACCGTCGCACAAATGCCTGTCACTCTCGCTGACATTAGGATTATTTTGTAAATAACCGCGTACAAAATCGCAATTGTCCTGTATTAAAGAGTCTAATTCCAACTTAGATTCTAATTCTGGAAGATTCCAAAGTTTGATTGTATTGTCAGCACTACCAGAAGCTAATATCTTGCCGTCGGGGCTAAAACTCACGCTATAGACAGAGTTACTATGCCCGTTAAGGGTGCGGATTTGGTTGCCTGTCTCTAGATTCCAGAGTTTGATTGTGTTGTCAGCACTACCAGAAGCCAATGTCTTGCCGTCGGGGCTAAAACTCACACTATAGACATAGTTACTATGCCCGTTAAGGGTGCGGATTTGGTTGCCTGTCTCTAGATTCCAGAGTTTGACTGTATTGTCATAACTGCCAGAAGCTAATGTCTTACCGTCGGGGCTAAAACTCACGATATAGACAGAGTTACTATGCCAGTTAAGGGTGCGGATTTGGCTGCCTGTCTTTAGATTCCAGAGTTTGAGTGTGTTGTCAGCACTACCAGAAGCCAATGTCTTGCCGTCGGGGCTAAAACTCACACTATAGACATAGTTACTATGCCCCTGGAGGGTTCGGATTTCCTTACCTATCTCTAGATTCCAGAGTTTGATTGTGTTGTCAGCACTACCAGAAGCCAATGTCTTGCCGTCGGGGCTAAAACTCACACTATAGACAAAGTTACTATGCCCCTGGAGGGTGCGAATTTCCTTACCTGTCTCTAGATTCCAGAGTTTGATTGTGTTGTCAGCACTACCAGAAGCTAACGTCTTACCGTCGGGGCTAAAACTCACGCTAATGACACCTTCACTATGCCCGTTAAGGGTGCGGATTTGGTTGCCTGTCTCTAGATTCCAGAGTTTGATTGTCTTGTCTAGACTACCAGAAGCTAATATCTTGCCGTCGGGGCTAAAACTCACGCTATAGACATAGTTACTATGCCCCTGGAGGGCGCGGATTTGGTTGCCTGTTTCTAGGTTCCAGAGTTTGATTGTGCTGTCAGCACTACCAGAAGCTAATGTCTTGCCGTCGGGGCTAAAACTCACGCTTAAGACAGAGTTACTATGCCTGTTAAGGGTACGGATTTGGTTGCCTGTCTCTAGATTCCAGAGTTTGATTGTGTCGTCATAACTGCCAGAAGCTAATGTCTTGCCGTCGGGGCTAAAACTCACACTATAGACAGAGTTACTATGCCCCTGGAGGGTGCGAATTTGGTTGCCTGTTTCTAGATTCCAGAGTTTGATTGTGTTGTCTTCACTACCAGAAGCTAACGTCTTACCGTCGGGGCTAAAACTCACACTATAGACATAGTTACTATGCCCCTGGAGGGTGCGGATTTGGCTGCCTGTCTCTAGATTCCAGAGTTTGATTGTGTTGTCTTCACTACCAGAAGCTAACGTCTTACCGTCGGGGCTAAAACTCACGCTATAGACAGAGTTACTATGCCCGTTAAGGGTGCGGATTTCCTTACCTGTTTCTAGGTTCCAGAGTTTGATTGTGTTGTCTTCACTACCAGAAGCTAACGTCTTACCGTCGGGGCTAAAACTCACGCTATAGACAGAGTTACTATGCCCGTTAAGGGTGCGGATTTCCTTACCTGTTTCTAGGTTCCAGAGTTTGATTGTGTTGTCAGCACTACCAGAAGCCAATGTCTTGCCGTCGGGGCTAAAACTCACGCTTAAGACAAAGTTACTATGCCCGTTAAGGGTGCGGATTTCCTTACCTGTCTCTAGATTCCAGAGTTTGATTGTGTTGTCTTCACTGCCAGAAGCCAATGTCTTGCCGTCGGGGCTAAAACTCACACTCCAGATACCTTCTCTATGCCCTTCCAAGCGGTTGCGCCCTCTTCCTTGAAAACGAACTGTCTGTAAGGCATTCAATACCTCTGGGTTAGTTTTGTGTTGGCTTTGCAGGATTTTTCCCGCCTTGATGGCTTGAACAAAAGCTTCTAATTCTTTACTTTCATTAAAGAGCGACAAGGAATATCGACCAAGAGATTCAGCTTGATTAAGTTCCGATTGGTTTTTCTGATTCCAAGCCACCAAAACCAAGCCACTGCTAACCACCACCGCCACCAACGAACCCGCCGCAATTCTCCAGGCGGTTCTAATTTCGCGCTTCCTGCGAGCTGCTTCAACTTGTTTCAGGCGATTATTTTCTTGAATACTCTCCTCAATAAATTCTGTCTCATCAATCAAATCTCCAGGGCGTTCCTTGAGTCTTTCTTCTGCTTCCGCCAAGGCTGCACCCCGCAACAATGAACCAGAATCTCGCTGCGTTGCTTCCCATTGTCCCTTGGCTGCGCGCAGTCGCTCTTGCCAAGCTCTAAAAACGCGGTCTTTATTCATCCATTCCCGCAATTCTCCCCAATTGCGAATCAAAGCTTCATGGACTACTTCTACCGTTTCTTGACTGGTAGCATTGCGACTTGTCACCACCAACCGAGCATCAGCTAATTGTTTGACCAAATCCCAGCTTTGCTCCCCCAATTCCGTTTTCATCGCCACCCTTCGAGTATCTTCTGTTCCCTCACCCGGACGCACCAATTGAATAAAAATCCTCCGGACTTGTTCTTTCTGGGCCTCTGTCAAGTTGCCATATTTCTCATCTGCATGACGAGCTAATGCACCTTCTACTTGACCAATTTCTTCATAGATATTGTGAGTTAATTGTTTACCTGTGCGCTTGTTCCACAATTCTGTTAAAGCAAACTCTAACAAAGGTAAATTTCCTGGTTGGTTTTCCACATCCTCTAAAATACGTTCTACCAGTCCGCTTGCAAATGTCACTCCTAATTTTTCAGCAGGTTTTTCAATGACTTGTGTTAATTCCTCCCGATTCATCGGCCCCAGTTTTAAGTCCGCATTTTGCAAAACATCTGCAAAAGGACGATAGGAGAGAGCATTGCCTAAAAAATCTGCCCGCATTGTCGTTACCCAGACTGTAGCGGATGCAGATAGAGACGTGGAAGTTTCTAAACTAGCTAATAAACAATCAAGAAATTTATGGCGGATGTCCTGATTGTTACAGAGAGTATAAATTTCTTCAAATTGGTCAGCAATCAATAGCACCCGTTCATTAGGGTGATTTTGCCGAATTTTAGCAAAAACGTCTGAGATCAGCATAGAGCCATCTTGCAAGTAACCAGCTAACTTGCGGGCTTGGGCAATTTGGTCAGTTGCATCTAAATTAGGCGTATAAAGAGGCACTAATGCTACAGCCAGCGCATGGAAAGGATCAGCACCAGGACGAAAGTGAGTAAACTGCCAATGTCCTGCTGTTTGCAACTTCGGAACTAACCCCGCCAACACCACTGAAGATTTCCCGCTACCTGATGCACCCAGCACCGGAATAAAATTCTGGGTTTTCGTAGCAGTATAAAGTTCTTCGATAAATATTTCCCGCCCAAAGAACACATCCGCATCATTCGGGCCGAAATGAAACAACCCCCGATAAGGACAAGGCAGATATTCATTAGCTACGTCTATAGAATCAGAAGAGACTAATCTTGCTTCTTCCCGATAGTAATAGTTAATTATCTGTACAGGAGCGTAATTCAAATCGCCCCCAACACTAGTATCCTTTAAGAGATTTTCTTGTTCTTGAGATGGTTGATTTGGGAGTAACTCGTTCATGCTCTTGGCATCCTTAACCTTGCTGAACAGGGGCGAAGTTCACATTGCCAGTGATAGTATTTCCACTCATTGTGTTGGTTTGAGTTTGATTGATTATTTGCTGTCCCCCTGGTTGTTCTTTAAGCTTGTCAAGTAACTCCTGAGCCACTTTAATGATTTCTTGGTCTTGATCAGCACCAGTTTTGGTAATTTTGTCTTTTAATAAACCTTCAGCTTGCTTAATTTCTTCTGCTTTAGCATCTACCATCGCTTGTCCCAGAACATCGCCTTCCAATTTCTTTTTAATCAAAGTCTTCAAACCCTGATAGGCATCTTTAATAGCCGTGCCTGCGGTATCCTTAGCAGCAGCGATCGCACCAGCACCTAAAGCAGTAATAATCAAAGAAATAGGCTCCATAATTCACCCTTAGTTAATCGTTAATAATTGATAGCTGTGAAAATACTTAGCTTATGCGTTTATGCTATCAGCCATTTCACGAATTATTATGCAATTAGCTGCTTGTTAACTTTGCTAAAACCCTTTACCATGAATCCACCATGCAGAGATACTTTGTACACACATCTTTCTCATGGGAGTTTGAATACGTCTCCCCCACGTTAAAATACGAGTATCAGCCCAGTTCGACAGGAAAGCATTGTGAAAGCTAAATGGATTATCACAGCAGTTTCAGCAGCGTTGTTTTTTGGTGGTAGCCTGTTTACCTCACTGCGCGATCCTTGGTTTCAAAATTTACAACGCCCCACCTGGTTAACTTTTGAATTCATCATTCCGTTTGTTTGGACTTTGATTTGGGCTTGTCTAACTATCTCAGCAATTATTGTGTGGGAGAAAAAAACTAGACAAGGTTCTCGTCCTTGGTTATTGATGGCTGTTTACGCATCAATAGCCCTCCTCACTTCCACCTACAGTCCCGTTGTCGTAGAACTGCGAAGCCTCACAGGCGGAATTATTCTCGGTGGATTGGCGACGCTTTTAGTATATATTTTAGCTTTCGTGGTCAGACCGATTTCTCAAAAGGCTGCTTGGCTATTTCTTCCCTACGCCCTTTGGGGGCCATTCGGGACTTATTTGACTTGGTTATTATTGCAACTCAATCCTGGCGTGGCTGGATAAAAAGCCATCACTGTATATACAACACTTAAAACTTTTGTAGCCACGGAGATCCTGACTTTTCACGGGATCTAAAAAACCCGTCTCCAAAACTCTCTCCTTCAACTGTAGAGACGTTGCATGCAACGTCTCTACTTTGATTCTTGCTCCCCTTCCCTACAAGGGAAGGGGTTGGGGGTTAGGTTTTGCGTTAAATTTTCCACATAACGTGAAAAGTCAGAGGCGATCGCAGTCTCAATGTCTGCGATTTTTTATTCTAGCTACTTGCAACTCATAGTCATTTCGAGTATGATTAATTTCATGAACTCAAACAAATAACCCCAGCTATGGAGAACCTTGTAATCGGTGCATTAGCCAGTTTAGGTGCAGGATTAGCCACAGTAGTCGGTGCGTTACCTGTGTTACTACCCATTAATCTCACGCAGCGAATACAGGGAATCATGCTAGGGTTTGGCGGGGGAGTGATGTTAGCAGCGACATCATTTTCGTTAATCGTACCTGGAACAGAAGCAGCAGTGAAACAAGGGCAAACCCAAGCTGGTGCTGCTTTAATTATTGTTGCAGGTATGCTCTTGGGAGGAGTATTTTTACAACTAGCCCATCGGTTTTTACCCCATGAACATTTTGTGAAAGGGAAAGAAAACTGTAGAGGTAATCAACTCAAACGTATTTGGTTATTTATTGCAGCTATTACTATTCACAACTTCCCCGAAGGTTTAGCCGTAGGAGTCAATTTTGGTAATAATAATATTAGTGACGGAGTTCCTATTGCATTAGGAATTGGTTTACAAAATATTCCCGAAGGTTTAGTTGTAGCCTTATCTTTAGTAGCTGAGAAATATTCTGCTGGTTATGCGTTGTGGATTTCTTTACTCACAGGTTTAGTAGAACCAATTGGTGGTTTGATTGGTGCTGGCGTAGTGAGTGTAGCTAATTTTGTTTTACCTTGGGCAATGGCTTTTGCGGCTGGGGCGATGTTATTTGTGATTAGTGATGAAATCATCCCAGAATCTCATCGCAAAGGGTTAGAAAAAGAAGGAACTTTTGGTGTGATGTTAGGTTTTGTAGTGATGATGTTTTTGGATATTGCTTTAGGATAAATCAACGGTCAACAGTCAACAGTCAATAGTTAACATAAAAAGGAGCGAATTATGAATTTTACTCGCTTTGAACATCTGAATCTTGCCTGTCAAGATATTGATGCAACTATGAATTTTTACCAAACACTATTTCCTGATTGGTATGTGCGGGCTGAAGGTTCTAATAATGGCGATCGCTGGATACATTTTGGCAATGATCAATTCTATTTAGCCCTCAATAACTATCCTGGGCAAAAGCGTGTCCATCAAATATATGAAGACATTGGGATTAATCATGTCGGCTTTGTGATTCCAGATGGGGCAGCTATGCAGGAATTACTTGATAAAAATGGCGTTGAATATTACACAATGGCAGCCCCAGAAACAAAGTACAGAATTTATGTCACTGACCCAGATGGGAATGAAATTGAGTTAGTGGAATATCAACCTGATTACGCACTTAAGTAAGAACTGTTGAAGGTTGACTGTTGAATGTCAACCTTCAACAATTAAGTTATTTCATATCGTAACCAAACAAATTTGGGTCAACTTCTCCTAACTGTAAGTCCGCTAAACCATACTCAGCCCAGCGTCTATCTACCATTGCGGCTACATCTATGTCAGATTCTAAAGGTGCGCCCCATTCATGGTCTGTTTCTGGGGGAATTTTGGTAGTTGCATCAATTCCCATCCGTCCACCTAAACCGATTTTCTCGCTGGCAAAATCTAAGGTGTCAAAGGGGGTATTGGGGAGAATAAACACATCTCTGGTGGGGTCAACTTTGGAACTAATCGCCCATACTACTTGACGCGGATCACGAATGTTAATGTCTTTATCGACGACAATCACGAATTTGGTATAAGTAAATTGGGGTAATGCACTCCAAAACGCCAAAGCGGCGCGTCTTGCTTGTCCGGGGTAGGCTTTATCAATGGAAATAATTGCAGCTTTATAACTCAAAGCTTCCATTGGGAGGAAGAAATCCACGATTTCTGAGACTTGTTGCCGCAAAATAGGAGTATAGATCCGATTGAGAGCGATCGCCATCATGGCTTCTTCTTTGGGGGGACGACCGCTAAATGTGGTCAGGTAAATCGGGTCTTTGCGGTGTGTCATGCACTGAAAGCGAATCAATGGCGAATCTTCTACGCCGCCGTAATACCCCATGTGGTCGCCAAAGGGGCCGTCTGGTAATACTTCCCCTGGTGTGATTGTCCCTTCTAAGACAAACTCGGAATCGGCGGGAACTTCTAAATCTACGGTTTTACACTTCGCCAGATTTACACCAGAACCGCCATAAAGTCCCGCAAATAACCATTCGGATAAATCGACGGGGATGGGTGTAGCAGCAGCCATGATAATTAAAGGATCTACACCTAATGCGATCGCTATTTCTAATTTTTTGCCTTTTTCGGCAGCTTTGCGTAAATGTCTCGCCCCACCCCGCACTGATAGCCAGTGAACGGTCATGGTATTTTTCGACTGTAGTTGTAAACGATACACACCGACGTTTGGCGTACCTGTCTCACAATCCTTTGTTATTACTAGTCCGAGCGTGATAATCTTACCTGCATCACCAGGGTAAGGACGTATTAAAGGTAACTTGTTTAAGTCTAAATCATCCCCTTCAATTACTACCTGCTGACAGGCGGGGAAAAAGTCTCTCCCTGGTTTAGCTTTGACTACATCAAACAGCACTTTCCCAAAGTCGATGGCTTGGGAAATCTTTTTTGGTGGCTTTGGTTGTTGCAGCAGACTCAGCTTTTTACCCAGAGTTTCTAGTTCTTGGGGATGCTGCATATTCATCGCCCAGCATATCCTTTCTACAGTTCCCATCAAGTTGACTGCTACGGGGAAGGATGCACCTTTGACGTTTTCAAATAACAAGCCAGGGCCACCTTGTTGTAGCATCCGGTTGGAAATTTCTGCTATTTCTAAGTCTGGGTCAACTGGGGCAGAAATACGCCTTAATTGTCCTCTTTCTTCTAGAATTTTAATAAATCCCCGTAAGTCTCTGGCCATGATTTTGTTTAAGCTAATGTTTAAGAAGTGTGAAGCGTCTTCTTATATTATTAGCTCGAAAGGGAACAGGGAACAGGGAACAGGGAACAGAGAAGAAAGATGGCTTACCTACGCAGTAGTGTGATAGACGAGCTTCCAGCTTACTCCTACTAGGATGGTGTAGATTACTAGTCTGAGGGTTCTTTGGGGCATCATTTGACAGAGTTTAGCACCAACTATGACTCCTGGGACTGTGCCGCACCAGATGGGGAAGACTAAACCCCAGTCCACTGTGCCTAGAAACATATGCCCTAGTGATGTGAATAGGAGTAGGATGGCGGCTTGTGCTAAGTCTGTACCTACTAGTTTGCGGGAGTCTAAGCAGAAGAAGGTAATCAGGACGATCGCAAACATTGAACCAGATGATACGCTAGTCATTCCCACCATGCAGCCTAAAATTGCACCCACTACTAAGCTTTGGATTTTACCGCCTGGGGTATTTAAGTCAAATTTTGAGATTTCTGGTAACTGGACATCGGGGAAGAAGGCTTTTAAGAAAATCTGCACTAGTCCAATGATGGCAACGAGAAGAATCATTACGCCAATTGCTCTGAGCAAAATATCATCGAGGTTGAGTGTCTGTGTCTGTTTAATGAGGTAGAGAATTCCTACACCCAAAAGAGAACCAGGGACGCTTCCCAAGGCTAGCCATTTGACAACCTCTACATCTAAAGTCTTTTGCTGCCAATGTTTCCAGCCACCGATAAATTTCATCAGAGTGGCGGCGACTACATCCGAACTAACTGCAATAGATGGGGGAACTTGAAAGACGAAGATTAACATTGGGGTGATGAGAGACGCGCCACCAATCCCTGTTAAACCGACGATGATGCCAATCACAAAACTCAAAAAAGGTAGTAGTAAATAGTCCATGATTATTGAAGAGGAAATGGGGACTGGGGATTGGGGATTAGGTGAAATTTTGATTTTTATCTGTTGGTACTGTCATTTTGAATTTTTAATTTTTAATTTTTAATTGCTATGACTTCCTAATCCCGATGTCCCGACTGAAGTTAATAAGTTTCAAGCCACTTGGGGATGAATATTCATCCCGAAAAAAACCCCGACTAACTACCGGGGAATAAGTCTGGAGTATCTAGAATCTTGAGTTGGATGAGTGCCAAAATTACTAGGGTGTAGACAGTGGATGAAGCTAAACCCATTAAGAGTTCTTTTTTGAGGTTGCGTTCTTGGGGTTGATTTTGAAATACGTCTACAACTCCCGCCTGCATTAAGAGAATCCCGGCGACATTCGATAGCCAATACCCCGCGATCGCACAGGGAATTAACAAATCTTTATTTAACAAACTACACAGATAGCCAAAACCATAGGCGACAGGCAAATTAAAAAATAGATCATTCCACCAAGATAGAGGTGACAACATATACCCCAGCACAAAGAAAAATCCACCCCTGATTTTCTTCAAAATGCTGGTAAAGTTAACACCTCCAGTAGTTACCTCTGATGATTCCTGGGATATGTTTATTGTATTTTCGTTTAATTCATCACTAAAATTTTGCGTATTTTCCATAAAAGTACCTTTTCTCTATCTGCTTACCGTAGTTTAATATAAAAAGACATAAAAATCTATCAAGAAATACACATTCGTAAAATCAAAACTGTATTTCAAATCACGATTAAGAGTTTTAAGTAAAAAATATTACTAATTATGTAGTCATTTATAGTATTTAAATGATAAATTCAGGGCAACTTACGCGTTCATTACTGAATGTAAATATTTATTTTATACATGAGTGCTGAGTGCTGTTAGCGGAAGCGCGGCGTTTAGCCGGTGCTGAGTAATGACTAATGACTAATGACTATTGACTATTGACTATTGACTAATGACTAATGACTAATGACTAATGACTATTGACTAAGAATTTCCTCAAAAGCCTTAGAAAGCTTAGTTTGAAAACGTTGGCGATGCTTGAGTTTCAAAAAGGCGCGGACGATTTGCAAGTATTGAGGCTGGCGTGGGTTAGGTTGAGAGTGGTTATCAATCACCTGAATAGACCTTAAAGTACCCAATTGCAATTCCTTCTTCACCATTAACTCAGAAATAGCTGCTGCACCAATGCCATTTTCGACTACAGCTTTTACCATTTCCCCACTATTCAAGATGGATATGACATCCAATTGCAGAGGATGAATACCCCAATTTTGCAAGGCTTGCTCAAATTGTTGTTGAGTTCCAGAACCGGCTTCGCGCATTATCCAACCGCTTTTGGATAAGTCGGATAGGGTGACTTCTGGATGGTCATACCAAGGATGATACTGACCGACTACAATTAATAAGCGATCGCCTCCCACTATCTCTTCTTCCAATACATTTTTGAGTGATGGCTTAACCTCTCCTTCCACTAAGCCTAAGTCAAACTTACCTGTAGCAGTTCCAGCGCAGATTGTCTCTGCATTGGCTAGGGTGCAATTAATCGCGATGCGGGGGTATTTGTGTTGAAATTTGGTAATTTTCTCTGGTAGCCAATAATTACCAATTGTCAGACTCGAACCTAAATTGAGTTCTCCTCGTTGTAAATCATTCAATTCTCTGAGGGAGCGTTCTGTCAACACCACTTGATCCATAATTTTTTGAGCTTCTATTTGCAGTAGCTTACCTGGTTCAGCAATCTCGATATGGCGACCAATCCGATGGAACAATTTCACGCCGTACTCTTCTTCTAAACTTTGGATAGCCGCACTCACAGCAGGTTGTGTAATGTAGAGTTCTTCTGCTGCACGAGTAAAGTGTAAATGTTCTGCGACAGCTAAAAAAATCCTTAACTGATCAAGCGTCATTCCTGCCATTCATATACCCAAAAAACACTCCCAACACCCGCATTGAATTTTACTCAGTAAATGCCCAAAAAAGATGTTTTGATGAATACGAAAAAATCGTATTTGCAGATACAATTTTTTCATGTAGAAGCCAGTCAAAATACTGGAAAGCCTTCTTAATTGCTAGTTCCCAGTCCCCAATCCCCAGTCCCTATTAATAACTTCTATTTATCGAAATCACAAAAAATAGTATTTGATTCTCTAACTTAGGGGGGATAAATTAACACCTAGTCTTCAATAACAAGTTTTTGCTCTGGTAAAGGCTGTAACTCTTCACCGAAAGAATTAAGCAGTTGGGTAAAAGGATATGGTGTATGACAGCTGAAATCGAACTGACTCAAAGCGTTCATGGTTTAAAAAAAGAGTGTCTTTCCTACGGAGAAGTTTTAGCGCAATCTATAGCGGTGATTGCACCTACAACTACACCAGCAGCGAATTTAGGATTGATTTACGCCTCTGCTGGTAACGGTACATGGTTGAGTTTTTTGATTGGTATGATGGGTTTGATATTTGTAGCTGTCAACATCAATCAATTTGCACGCCGTTCAGCCTCTCCTGGTTCTTTATACTCATACATTGTTAAAGGACTAGGTGTGACAGCTGGTGTTTTGTCAGCCTGGGGTTTGATTCTGGCTTACCTGTTTACAGGAATGTCCACATTATGTGGCTTTGCGATTTTTGGTCAGTCTTTGTTAAATCACATTGGGATTCATACCCATGTTCTAACGTTATTTGCTTTAGGAACAGTTTTGGCTTGGTATGTAGCTTATAAAGACATCCAACTATCAGCCAAGATGATGCTGTTATTAGAGGCCTTTTCCATCGGCTTAATTCTGGTGTTGGGACTGATTATTTGGTTGCAGAAAGGCTTTGCTGTTGATATTTCCCAACTGACACTACAAGGCGCAACACCTGGAGGAATATCATTAGGAGTAGTCTTAGTGGTATTTGGTTTTTCCGGCTTTGAAAGCGCGACTTCCTTGGGAGATGAAGCCAAAAAACCCCTGAAAAATATTCCCAAATCGGTAATGCAGAGTGCGATTTGGACGGGTGTGTTTTTTATGATCATGGCTTATATCGAAGTCTTAGGTTTTAGAGGCAGTTCTGTAGACTTAGCCAAAACTGAAGAGCCACTTTCATTTCTAGCAGAACAAGCAGGTGTAGGATTCTTAGGCACATTAATTAGTGTAGGCGCGTTGCTGTCATTCTTCGCTTGTGTTCTAGCTTGTATTAATCCTGCGGCTAGGGTGTTGTTTATGATGGCGCGTCACGGATTGTTTCATACTTCTTTAGGGAAAGCACACGACGCAAATTTAACTCCCCATACAGCGATCGCGTTATGTTCGCTCATCACATTTATCATACCTGCAACCTTGAATCTATTCGGCATCAAGCCGTTTGTAATTCTCGGTTATACCGGCACAATTTGCACCTATGGCTTTTTACTCGTCTATATTCTAGTTTCCGTTGCTGCACCAGTATATCTGCACAGACTAGGAAAACTGCGATCGCTAGATTTAGCTTTCTCAGTTCTAGCTGTATTATTCATGATGATCCCAATCATCGGGACATTAGGAATCCCCGGCAGTGATTTATTTCCGGTTCCCCCATCTCCCTACAACATCTTTCCTTACCTATTTTTGCTCTATCTCTTCGCTGGCTTTAGTTGGTTTATGATCCAACGCCTACGTTATCCCAAAATGGTCAAGAAATTAGAGCATTCCATTGATGCGATTCACGCGAGTTTTAGTGATGTGGAATAGGGATTGGGGATTGGGGATTGGGGACTGGGTACTGGGGACTAGGTAAAACACCCCTATACCCTTACACCCTTACACCCATATATCCTTACACCCACCCCTACACCCTTACACCCCTAAACCCCTATACCCCTAAATCTATGAGCAATTTCGTCACTGCCATTCCCTCTGGGATTACGGCTTTTACTGCAACTAACCTTGATGATTTGGTGATGCTGACACTGTTTTTCTCGCAAGTCAGCGCAACTTTCCGCCGTCGCCATATTGTTTTCGGACAGTATTTAGGTTTTACGGCGTTGGTAATTGCTAGCCTTCCGGGTTTTTTTGGTGGGATGGTTTTACCAAGGCACTGGATTGGATTATTGGGACTTGTACCAATAGCTATTGGTTTGAGTCGCTGGCTTAATCCTAGCAATGATGAATCAGAGGAGAATCAGGAAGATCAATCTGAGTCTGAACAATTACCATTTGCCAGTTTTTTATCTCCCCAGACTTATAGTGTGGCAGCAATCACGATCGCTAACGGTAGTGATAACCTTGGTATATATGTACCATTATTTGCCAGCCATAATTTAGGGGGTTTGCTGGTGATTCTCGGCGTGTTCTTCTCGTTGATTGGGATTTGGTGCTATGCCAGTTATATGCTAACTCGCCAAAAAGCGATCGCTGAACTACTAACTCGTTACGGTAATTATTTAGTGCCTTTTGTTTTGGTCGGGTTGGGTGTATTTATTATCTTAGATAGTCAAGCTTTATCGCCGTTGGCTTTAGCGGCTTGTTGTCTGTGTTTGGTGGGTTTGGTGAAAAAACCCCGACTCTCACCGGAAGTAGAAAATAATTGACGAGGTGAAAGATATTGTCATGGGTAGTATTGTCAAAGCGATCGTCTCTGGAATTGTATCCTTTGCTGCTACCAATCTTGATGACATCATTATTTTGATGGTCTTCTTTTCTCAAGTCAATGCTAACTTCCGCCGCAGACATATCATTATTGGTCAGTATCTAGGCTTTAGTGCGGTGATCCTTGCTAGTCTCCCTGGTTTTTTTGGTGGTTTAATTATCCCCCCAGCTTGGATTGGTCTTTTAGGTTTCATTCCCATATTTATAGGTATTAGCCGTTTAATTAATTTAAATCGGGATGACAACGAAGTCCAAACAGTTTCAGATGAATTGAACTCATCACCTGGAAGATTTGGGGGTGTACTTGCTCCCCAAACTTATCAAGTAGCAGCAGTTACCTTTGCTAACGGCGGAGACAATATCGGTATTTATGTGCCGTTATTTGCTAGTAGTAATATCTTGAGTTTAAGTATTATTTTGAGTGTTTTTGTTGTCTTAGTTAGTGTTTGGTGCTACGTAGCTTATCAGTTAACTTTACATCCCATAGTAGCCAGATTTTTAACTCGTTATGGTCATGCGATCATTCCCTTTATTTTGATTGGACTAGGAGTTTATATCTTAATAGATAGCGGCAGCTATCGCTTAATTAACATCGATTTTTAGTTGAATATTTATCTAGAAATCAGGGTAAGAAAATACCACAATTAATACCAGCAATCTACCAGGAGCAAATTATGCGACTCAGCAAAATTATTGTAGTATGTCTAATTTTAATCGCTAACTTCATGATTGCCCGTCCTTCATGGGCAGACAGACCCAATCTCACGAAGCTACCACAATATACCGAAGTTACCCAAGCATTAGATGATTTATTGACAGCCCAATTTTCACCAGAAGCATCGAGTTATACACCCACAGAAATAGAAAAAAAGATTGTAGAATTGCAGCTACAAAAATACATATTAGAATCTGCCCGTGGTTGGTCGCAGTGTCGCAATCAAACGGGGAAAGTTTTAGGAATTTATGCTCATAAACCCAAGAAATCTAATCTGGAACAAGAGGGAGATATCTACTTTTTGGGAGATGGACAAATTACAGAAAATAAATGGAACTGTGATGGAATTTACTTGCCAATTGGCGCAAAAATTGCTGCGATCGCTCCTAGTGAAACCCAACCCCAAGAGTTAACCGAACCTTTAGTAGTAAAATTTGTGCCAGGAACACAATTGGTAGTTACAACTAACCAAAAAACTGGCACAATTGAATTTAACGTTCCTCCTGCCAAAATTGTCAAAACTGGTGAAGGTAGCTTGTCAATTCCCAATTTTTCTTTAGCAGAAATTGACGCACAAGTTCCCAATGCACCAACAGAACATTGAATTAATTAATGAGGGATGAGGCTATCAAACGGGTAAAAGTCAAAAAGTAAACCAATCTATTTACTTATTCGCCAGTCCCCCCTTCTCTTTCAGAGACGCTAACGCGAACGGGGTTCGTCAGTCGCACCCTTACGGGTTCGCGTAGCGTCTCGAAGAGAAGGCTTACGCCAACATGGGGGAAACCCCCAAGACCGCGCTGACTCACCAGTCCCCAGTCCCCAATCCCTATCTTAAGGAAATAAATGTGAATATTTGGGAATTTTCTTTACTAGTTTGGGTAGGTTCATTCACTGCTGGATTAGTTGGTTCACTAACTGGCTTAGGTGGTGGAGTTGTAATTGTTCCTTTGTTAACTTCAGTATTTGGGGTAGATATTCGTTATGCAGTTGGTGCTTCGTTGGTATCTGTAATTGCGACTTCTTCGGGTGCTGCTTGTAGATATATTAAAACTGGCTATACTAATCTTAGATTAGGAATGTTTTTAGAAGTTGCCACTACTATTGGTGCAATTATAGGGGCGTTAATTGCTACTTTTGTCACAGTAAAAGCCCTCACTATTGTATTAGCAATTGTCTTGTTATATTCCGCATATCTTTCACAACAACCTAAAAAGGAACACCCCGAAGGGGAGTCTACAGATTCTTTAGGTAATTATTTCCAACTTAATGGTACTTATCCCACTGGTAATGGCTTAATGTCTTATCAAGTTCATGCTGTGCCGGCTGGGTTTGGCGTTATGTTAGTCGCTGGGGTAATTTCTGGGTTACTAGGAATTGGTTCAGGTGCATTTAAAGTATTAGCAATGGATCAAATTATGGGTATCCCATTTAAAGTTTCTACCACCACCAGTAACTTTATGATTGGTGTTACAGCCGCCGCTTCTGCTGGAGTTTACTTAGCAAGAGGTTACATTGATCCAGGTTTATCAATGCCTGTAATGTTAGGGGTATTACCTGGTGCTATTTTAGGTGCAAAAATCCTTGTGGGAACAAAAACACAAGTATTAAGAATTATTTTTGGTCTTGTGTTGGTAGTTATGGCATTGAAGATGGTTTACAACAGTTTCGTTTAGGTGGTAGATATGAGCAATTTTGATTCTGGTTTGCCTTGGGTGGTATCACCGCCACAGGAGGATCAAGTAGATGTTTTAGCTTTACCAAAAGAAGAAGTTGACAGTGATATTGCAGCACTAGAACAGCAACAATCAAAAATTTCTGCTGGTGAATCTGATATTCATGAAAATATCACTAAAACAGACAAGGAATTACAATTAGAGAATATCCTGAGTCAACTATTAAAGTATGGTGTATTCATTGCCTGCGCTGTAGTTCTCTGGGGCGGATTATTATATTTAAATGTTCATGGTAGCGAACGTGCTAATTATCAATTTTTTCGGGGAGAACCAGATACATTGCGTTCGCCTGTGGATGTCATGCAAGCTGCTTCTTCTGGCAGCAGTAGTGCAATTATTCAGTTGGGATTATTAATATTAATTGCTACACCTATTTTAAGAGTGATAATTTCTCTGGTTATGTTTTTCTGGCAGAGAAATTTTATTTATGTAATTCTAAATTTATTAGTCTTATCTGCTCTACTTTATAGCTTGATAGGTGCATATTATTAATTAGCTTAAGCTTGTAGTGAGGGCTTTAGCCCTCTTTATTTTACTTAATAACAGGGTCAAATTACCAAAATGCTGGAATCTAATTGGTTTACATCTATTCTAGGGAAACGTCTACAAACATTTACTACCTTTTTAAAGCAGCTATTAATTACTCGTTGGCGTTCCTTGTTGATATTATTTACAGGCGTATATTTACCTTTACAGTTATTTGAACTCATAGCTGTGCAGGCATTAGTAAAAAAAGGTGGTTTCCCTTGGGATGTTCCCATTTTATTGGCTATTCATCAAACAGCACAGCCGCAATTAGATACTCTTGCTGTGATATTAACAAAGCTGGGATCTGTATGGACTGTCGCACCTATTTTAACTTTAGTAGGAATCTTTTTGCTGTTTCGTAAAAAATGGCGATCGCTCACTTTTTTAATCATCACTGGGCTGGGTAATGCTATTATTAATCATACAGCTAAAGACTTACTACATCGCGTTCGTCCCCATCTTTGGGATTCTTTAGCACCAGAGTTTAGTTATGCCTTTCCTAGTGGCCATGCGATGAGTAGCTTGACTCTAGTCGCTATTTTATTAGTTTTAACTTGGGATACAAGCTGGCGTTGGTTAACTTTATTTGGTGGTGGTTTGTTTATCCTAACTATTGCATGGACAAGGCTATATTTAGGTGTACATTTTCCCAGTGATATTATCGCTGGATGGATGTTTGCAACAGCCTGGGTTGTAGCTGTTAACTTAGTTATTAAGCCGAGATTTAGTCATTAGTCATTAGTCATTAGTCATTAGTCAATAGTCATTAGTCAATAGTCATTAGTCATTAGTCATTAGTCATTAGTTTAAAAATTGGCTGACATCGAATTTTAAACCGCCGTTGGGCATAATCTTGGGTAACTTGCCATCCCATTTTTCTATAAATTGCTTTTGCAATATATCAGGTGTTAAGGTTTCACGAATTAGTCTTTGTGCTTCTGTTTCACCTCTGGCTAAATTTATCTTGGCTTCGGCTTGTTTCATGGCTTTAAGTGCAATAAACTCTGCTTTTTTGGCTTCTTGTTCTGCAATTTGTTTGGCTTCTACTGCTTCGCCAAAGCGTTCAGAAAAATGTATATGTACTAGTGAAATATCATCGACAGCCACATGATAGTTGCCTAATCTAAGAGTCAATAAATTATCCAACTCTGCTTTTAGAACTCCACGTTTTGTGATAATTTCTTCAGCCGTATATTTAGCAATGATAGCTTTTAGAACTTCTTCTATGGCTGGGTTAATGACTTTATCAATTACCTGCTGTGCTGTTCCTAATTGCTGAAAAGTTGTGTTTGCTGCTTCTGGAATAATATGCCAATTCAGTGCTACATCTGTAAACACGTCTTGTAAATCTTTAGATAAAGCTTCTGCTGATATTTCTTGTTTTTGGACTCTGACACTAATTTTTTCGACTGTATTCACAATAGGAATAATTATATGTAGTCCTTCTCCTAAAATTATCTGTTGCACTTCCCCAAATTTCATCAAGACTCCTCTTTCGCCAGTATTGATGATGACAAAAGGCCAAAAAATGACAGTTATCAGCAATAAACTTAAAGTTGATTTGATGAAAAAGTTACGTTGTTTAATATTATTCATGTTTGATTAAAAATAACTTTAATACCTAATTATCTCATTCATATTTTGCTGATGAAATCAATAGTGATCATCACATCTCACTCTCTGAGATTAGCAAAATATCTTCAAAAAGTCATGATATCTTGACATTATCCTCAAATGAGAAAATATACTCATTGGTTTGTTGACAAAAATGCACTCTTAGGTTTTTAAGGATTATGGAAGCTTTATAGGATAAAGCTTAAGCAAATATAGCCACTAACAATTAGCAAGCTGCTGAAGTCGAATATAAAGGTAAGTTCAAGGCTAATTTTGTGTCGGCGATGACGAAAATCTGCCGCATAATTTAGACTAATTCTGCATTGCCATATGCGAAAGCCTTGATAGAAAAGGATTTTTTCAACTACTAGCTAAATTTACTTTAAGTAGATGGGATTAGTGTCCTTAAATTTGTCGAGTTGCGTAAAACTCTTGATTTTCCCAAAATAAGGCTTTATCTTGCAATTTAGTACAAAGCAACAGACCCGATTAAAGCTAAGAAGTTACTTTTATGATCAACGAATCTATCTCCACTACAATGGAAGCCGCTAAACAAATTTGTATTGAATGCCAAACAACTTGTACTGACACTCTTAAATATTGTAAGAATCAGGGCAGTAAATACATAGATATGGCGATGATGTCTATGTTGCGCGACTGTGCAGAAATGTGCATGATGTGCGTCAATATGATAGATGATGGTTCTGAGTTTATGGGCAATACTTGCGCTTTGTGCGCGCAAATTTGCGATCGCACTGCGATGACTTGCGAACAAATGAGCGATGACCCGACAATGATGTTGTGTGCTGCTATTTGTCGTCAATGTGCAGAATCTTGCCATGCAATGAGTTTAAATGCTGCGGCTTATTTTCGTAGAGCCAGTTCAGTTACAGAAGCAGCACTTTTGTCTCGTTAAATAACAAAAATTATAGAGCGATCGCCTCAACTCATCATAGTGCGATCGCTTTTGGAAAAAAGATATATGCTAAAGATATGTTACACAAGACTTATCTGCA
Source organism: Nostoc sp. CENA543 (assembly GCF_002896875.1). GTDB lineage: Bacteria > Cyanobacteriota > Cyanobacteriia > Cyanobacteriales > Nostocaceae > Trichormus. The sequence goes on along the minus strand of NZ_CP023278.1, from coordinate 4,861,706 downwards.
ATATCCAATAGTAAATTATGTATCAAAATATTAATATTTCTTTACCGGAAGAAACTATTGAACTCATTGATCAAATTCTGGAAAAAGATGATCCTACAGGAGAGAAATTGCATCAGCGCAGTCAATTGATCAATGAAGCTATACAATATTATTTGGCAGAGAAAACATTAACTAAATTGGAAGAACAGTTAAAAGCTGGAGCCATTCAAAGAGCAGAACGCGATTTAGGATTAGTTTCAGAGTGGTATGATTTAGAAGAAGAAGCGTGGAACAAAAACGGAAAATAATATATCCCAAGCGTGGTGAAATATATTTAGTCATTTTCGATCCTACTGTTGGTGCAGAAATTAGAAAAACGCGTCCGGCTTTAATATTGCAAAATGATGTTTCCAATCAATACAGTCCAATTACCATTGTAGCTGCAATCACTTCACAGTTTACAGAACCTTTGTATCCCACTGAAGTTTTGATTTGCGCTTCTGAAGGTGGTTTAGAGGTAGATTCTGTTGTACTCCTCAATCAAATACGTTCAATTGACAAACAAAGGCTAATTAAACGTTTAGGTATCCTGGAAGCGGAAACTGTTGTAAAGGTGGATAGAGCTATTCAAATTAGCTTTGGCCTATTGAAATTATAGAGCGATCGCCCAAACTCATCATAGTGCGATCGCTCTTTAAAAATCTACCTCTTAGATTCTTTTCTTCTTGCTGAGTTACTTACACTTCAACAGCAGACTTTTCTAACTTTTGTCTTTGTCCAGTTGCAATCATCCACTTACCACCAGAAGGTGCTAAAGTTACGCCACGACGAATAGGTTTGACTGGATAATTGTCCACTAATTTTAAATCTACTTGAGATAATATTGTCGCCAACACTAATTTCATTTCAAACAGCGCGAAAGCCATACCCAAACAACGCCTGTTACTACCACCAAAGGGAAGATATTCATATAACGAATATTGCTTTTCTAAAAACCTTTCTGGACGAAATTCTGCCGGTTGGGGATATAAATCTGGACGGCGATGAACCAAGTATATACAGCCAAGTAACAACGTTCCTGGCTCAAATTTATGACCCATAATTTCTATTGGGGACTTGACAATGCGGGGGATAGTAATCATCCCGATGGGATAAATGCGGAGTGTCTCTTGACATACAGCCGTTAAATAGGGAAGACGGGTAATTTCATTGAAATCTGCATTGTGAAAACTATCTAACTCAGCTACAAGTTTTTCTCGCACTGATGGTAGATGGTGAATCCAGTATAATGCCCATGTTAAAGCTGAGGCTGTAGTTTCATGACCAGCCACTAATAGAGTCATCAATTCATCACGTAACTCTAAATCACTCATGGGTTCGCCATGTTCATCACGCGCTGACATCATGAGGGAAAGAATATCATTTCGGGATGAGTCTGGATGATTTCTGCGTTCTTGAATTTCTGCATATAATAAATTGTCAATTTCTTGGCGTTGACGCAGGAAATTTCCCCAAGGACTCCAGCCACCTAAATCTAAGCGTAAAGCTGGGATAAAAGATAGAGAAGCTCGAAAAGAAGAAGACATTAACTCTAAAATAGAGCATAAGCGTGTTTGTAACTGTGTATAGCGTTCACCTTCATTTAGACCAAACACGGCTTGTAAAATTACCCGTAAAGCAATTTCTTGCATGGAATCACGCACAGAAAAAGCCTTACCAATTTGCCAATTACTGATTACATCTTTGGTGATGTTGGTAATAATATCACCGTAAGCTCTCATGCGATCGCCATGAAAAGGCGGAGTTAATAATTTTCGTTGGCGTTGATGAGTCTCCCCCGATAGAAGTAATAAAGAATTATTCCCTAATAATGGTTGTAAAATTTGGGCTGAAGCTCTAGAATCAAGGTTTTCTAAATGAGTAGTGAAAATCTCCTCTATAGCTTGGGGATGGCTGAGAAATACCATTGGTTGTTTGTTAGTTAACCATAGGGTAAAACAATCACCATGAGCTTTGGTAGATGCTTCCATAAGCTGTAAGGGATTGTTAATCCACTTTACCAGCTGCATAAATTTGGGCATTTTAGGACTATCTGGAAGTTGCATGACCAATGCTCCTGTTAGCGATATCATACTAAGCTAGCAAACATAGAAAAAACTGGAAAATTTCTCCATAAAATCTGCCTCTAGATATTTTATACAAACAAGCGATCGCAAGTAACCTGACAAAGCGATGTTTATTTTTTATACATATTTATATGGTAGATATTTACATACTGGATCTACTGTTAATTGGTCTACTACTACTAGTAGTGACACTAGGTTCAGGTTGGATTACGCGTTTACCACTTTCCTTTGCTTTGATATATCTATTGGTTGGTATACTTCTCGGTTCTGAAGGCTTAGGGATGATTCAACTGAGAGAAAATAATGTATTTAATGCCAAAGTTTTAGAAAGATTGACAGAATTTGTAGTGATTATTTCTGTCTTTAGCTGTGGCTTAAAAATCATTCATCCTTTGCGCTGGCGGGTATGGAATATTACAGCAAGACTGATTATTTTATTGATGCCGATTTCTATTGTAGGGTTGGCAATTGTGGGCAGATTATTTTTAGGGATGAATTGGGGAGAAGCAATTTTATTAGGCGCGATTCTTGCACCCACAGATCCAGTATTAGCCTCAGAGGTGCAACTTACAGATACTAACGATAAAGACGAGTTGCGCTTTGGGTTAACCTCTGAAGGTGGTTTAAATGATGCGTTAGCTTTTCCCTTTGTTTATTTTGGCATTTATGCCATGAAAGATCATAATTGGGGGAACTGGTTTAAAGATTGGTTACTAGTTGATTTCATATGGGCGATCGCATCTGGGATGGTGATGGGTTTTATAGTAGCAAAACTTATAGTTTGGGTAGATCAAAAAATTCAAAAAAAGCGTGCGGCTGATGCACTCATGGAAGATTTTGTTGCTATTAGTGCTATTCTAATCACTTATTCTTTAACAGAAATCATCAATGGTTACGGATTTTTAGCTGTATTTATTGCTGGATTAATTGTCCAAGATAGTTATAGAAATCCTGAAAAACCGATGGCACAACTAGAATTTATTGAAAGACTAGAAAGATTATTAGAAGTAGGAACAATCTTATTATTAGGGTCAATATTATTATGGCGACCAATGCTTAATTATGCCTCTCAATCTCTCATCGTTATAGTTTTATTATTTTTAGTGATTCGGCCTGTAGGAGCTTGGATTAGTACGATTGGTAAACGTCCCTTAAATTCCCAACGCCGGAGATTTCATCCTGCAACCCGTTGGTTATTTGGCTGGTTTGGAATTCGTGGTGTAGGTTCTTTATATTATCTTGCTTACGCCTTTAGTAAAGGATTAAAAGGTGAAGTCAGTGAGCAGATTTCCTGGATAACTTACACCACTATTGTAGTTTCTGTAGTTATACATGGCATCTCAGCGACACCTTTGATGAATTGGTATGAAAAGCAAGTGGCGACAAAAGCATCGGTGACTCATAATATTATTAGTGAGTTAGGAGAGGATTAAGACCAATTCGCAATGGACTAACGTCCCGCTACGCTAACGCAATGGACTTCTCTTCTCTACGAGAGACTGCGCGTAGTTTGCTTCCCCTTCTACACTACAAACCTTTAATTATTTACCTTGTTCTACTTATCTTCATCTAGAAAAGATTGATTAATCCAATCTAAAATCACTTGATTGATTTGCTCTGGACATTCATCATGGGGACAATGACCAACATCTTCTAGAGTCAGCAATTGCAGCTTTTCATTATACTGAGCAAATTGACTAGCTAATATTGGCGGTACAAAACGGTCTTTTTGTCCCCAAATTAGCAACATAGGAACGGTAATATTAGGTAGCAGTGCTTTCACACTGGGACTAAAATTAATAGCGATCGCAGCTTTAAATAAAGCACTAAAAGCACGCGCTGAACCCCTATCTTGCGGAGGCCCGGCCAAAATTTCAATTAATTCGTCAGTGATGGCTTCAGGATTAGCATAAGCCAAACCAGCCCAGCGACGTAAGACACTGGGTCGGCGTACAAAGTAAAATACAGGCTTTAAAAATATCGGCGAAGCCACAATACTTTTAATTGTCTTCACCAAAGGACGCAAAACTGGCGGAATTGCTTCTTGCTCTAACGAAGGGTCAGGTAAACTCATCATCACAATCCCTTTTACCATCTCAGGATGTGCGGCGGCGGCGGCTAGAGAAACCAGAGAACCATTAGAATTTCCCACCAACACCACTGGTTGACCGATAAAAGCGCGCCAGAACTCATACACCTGCTCCACCCATAGTTCTATGCTGTAATTAGCAGGGGCTTTTTCTGAACCACCAAAACCCAGCATATCTAGAGCATAGACAGTATGATATTCGCCTAAAACCTCTAAATTATGTCGCCAATGCCCGATAGAAGCTCCAAACCCATGTAAGAGAATGAGAGGGGTTGTATTCTGGGAATTTTGACTAGCGCGAATGTAGGTATAACGAATTTGCCAACCACGCCATACCCAGTCTCTTTGATTCCCTACTCTTTGTTGCCAGTTAAGTGCGATCATCCCGATATATTGAGGAGTTCAGTTCTATTTTAAATGTGGGGACTGGGGATTGGGGATTGGGGACTGGGGATTGGGACAAGGGAGACAAGGAGGACAAGGGAGTAGGGGAGAAACACTAGTGACTAATGACTAATGACTCTTGACTCTTTACCATTACCACTCGAATTGAAAAATAATTGTTACAATAGTTAATGCTTCTCTAGGTTATGTGATTTAAGTTAACTATTGCAGAGAAATCCTCTCAGAATGAGTAGAATAGCAAATACAGAGAAAACAAATTACTCTGTGGACTAGCTAACCTAAAACTATAGACTCTTGATGAAGTCCTCAGTTATTTTAGTGTTGTGTTTGGTGTTGTGCTTATGAGCCACACAAATCAAAATCTAGTTAATCCAGTCCAAGCCACATTCTTAACCAAGGAATCCTACTAATTATAATGCCTGTGATTGAGAAAAAAAGAACTCGCGATCTGCCCCAAATTAACGAAAGAATTCGCTTCCCAAAAATTCGAGTCATTGACACTGACGGCTCCCAGCTTGGAATTCTGACTCCCCAGGAAGCTCTGCAACTAGCAGAAGAAAAGGAGCTTGATCTAGTGCTGCTCAGTGACAAGGCCGACCCGCCAGTATGTCGGATTATGGACTACGGGAAATACAAGTTTGAGCAGGAGAAGAAAGCGCGGGAAGCCCGGAAGAAACAGCATACAGCCGATGTCAAAGAAGTGAAGATGCGTTACAAAATCGAAGAACACGACTACAATGTGCGTGTAAAACAGGCGGAACGCTTCTTGAAAGATGGTGATAAAGTCAAGGCAACTGTAATGTTCCGAGGTCGAGAAATTCAACACAGTGACTTAGCAGAAACCTTACTCAAGCGGATGGCTACGGATTTAGAGCCATTCGGTGAAGTCCAACAAGCACCGAAAAAAGAAGGGCGCAACATGATGATGTTGATTTCGCCTAAGAAGTGAGAGTGCTGTTAGCGGTAGCGCGGCTTTTAGTCGGTGCTGGGTCAAATAATTAACCACTGAAAATACTAAACCTGATAGTCCTGAGAGCTGAGTGGGAAACATAATACTCAGTTGTTCAGGACTTTTGCCATTTTTAATGGAATTGAAAACTAAGTCGTTGGCGGCAAATCATCATTTGCTGACACAGCTATTAAAATGGGTTAATCTACGACCAGAAGAAGGTGAACGTACTGGGTTGATGTTTGCCTTTTATACAACTGTATCTATAGGTTTACGTTGGGCAGAAGATAGTACAGTCGCGCTTTTTCTGGATGAATACGGAGTGGGGCCATTACCTTGGATATATATAGCTAGTGCGGCTATGGGAATTGCACTAGTTTTCTTGTATTCTTGGTTACAAAAGATTTTCCCTTTGCGTTGGGTAGTGGTGGCGATCGCACCTTGTATGGTAGTACCGTTAATCTTTCTGGTATTACTGCATAAAGGGGTTACTATCTCCTACCTAACGGTGATAGTAGTATTTTTACTGCGCCTCTGGGTGGATTCTTTATATGTAGTTAATGATCTCAACACTTCTATAGTTGCTAACCAAATTTTCAATATTCGAGAAATTAAACGTACTTACCCCATCGTTAGCAGTGGGTTACTAGTTGCAGATGTCATTAGTGGTTTTAGCTTACCTTGGTTGCTGCAATTTGCCAAACTCAATCGGGTGATTATCATCGCCTGCGGTGTGATTTTCTTGGGTTCGGCCATTCTCGCTTATTTAACTTATCAATATCGCGGCGTTTTTCCCGATGCGCCGCAGCGTGTACTTCCTCAAGAACAAGCTTCTCGACATCGCCGTCTAGAAGCACCTCTGCGACGTTACACCTTACAGTTGTTTGCTTTTGTGGGTCTTTTGCAAATCATGGGTTTATTAATTGATTTTCAATACCTGCAAGAACTAAAATTCAATTTGGGTGACAAAGAATTAGCAGGTTTTTTAGGTTTATTTGGTGGGATTGTCGGACTTTGTGAGTTAACCACCCAGTGGTTTGTCTCTAGTCGCTTGATTGAACGTTTTGGAGTGTTTTTTAGTGCTGCACTTTTACCTGTAGCTGTGGGTTTTATTGTTCCTGGTGCGATTTTTGTCCTGAATTTACTCCCAGGAATTCAATCTGTAGCTTTTTTCTGGGGATTAGTGGGGCTGAAATTTGCCGATGAGTTGCTGCGTTATACCTTTGTAGTCAGTAGTGGCCCGGTGTTATATCAACCCATACCAGAGCGAATTCGTAGCCGAATGCAGGCTTTATCAGGAGGAACAGCCGAAGCGATCGCCACAGGTTTAGCAGGGTTTGTAATATTTTTAACTTTATTGATTGGCGGAAATTTTGCCTCTACTCCTGTGCAGAAATGGATATTTATTGCAGAGACAGCAGTTGTAGCGATTGGATGCTTGCGTGTAGTGTGGGTATTGCGATCGCGCTATGTAGATTTGCTAGTTTTGAGTGCAGAACGTGGTGAATTAAGTGCTTCTAAGGTGGGATTGCGCGCCTTTAAGCAAGGAGTAGTCAAGGCTTTAGAAGAAACAGGTAACACCACCGATAAACATTCTTGTATCGAACTTTTAGCCCAAATTGACCCCCAAGGGGCGGCGGAAATTTTAGCCGGATTATTATTTAAACTAGCCCCAGATTTACAGCACCACTGTTTAGAAGTGATGTTAGCTGCGGGTGCGAAGGCTGAATATGTGTCGGAAGTACGCTGGTTATTAGAACGACCTCCTGGTGTGGTAAATCCAGAGGTTTTTGCTTTAGCATTGCGTTATGTCTGGTTAGCGGAAACCCATCCCAATCTCAGTCTTTTAGAAGATTATCTGCATCCGCGCCACCATTCCCTCGTGCGTGGAACTGCGGCGGCTTTACTGCTACGTCAAGGGACACCCATACAAAAAGCTGCCGCGACTAAAACCCTGCGCCGGATGCTGACTCACAAGCAAGAAGTGGAACGGATAAACGCAGTTAAAGCCTTAAGAGAAGCAGTTTATTTGCAAGCCTTGCGGATTCATGTCCCCAATTTGTTACAGGATGAATCTTTAAGAGTGCGCTGTGCTGTTTTGGAAATGATTGCGGCGACTCGCATGGAAGAATATTACCCGGCTTTATTGAAAGCACTGTATTACAAATCCACCCGTGAAACAGCGATGCGCGCCCTGGTAAAAATGGAAAATGAAGCATTGGAGATGTTGTTGCAATTAGCCACCAATGTTTATAAACCAGAAGTATTACGAATGTATGCTTGGCGGACAATCGCGCACATTTCTACCCTCGAAGCCTTAGAAACTTTATGGTTACATTTAGAATCCTCTTGGGGAGCAACCAGATATCATATTCTGCGGAGTGTATTAAAGATTCAAAAACAGTCAGAAGTTACCAATTTAGTAGATAGATTTCAGCACAGCCGAGTGGAAAGTTTAATTGACCAAGAATTAAAGTTTTTAGGTGAAATTTATGCTGCATACATAGACCTAAAAGCACGACAAAATTTTGAAAGTTATGAAATTCAAGAGCGAGTTGCCATTATTGAAGAATTATTACAACGCGCCTTGCAAGAAATGGAATGGGATGTGAAAGAAAGAATCTTACTCTTGTTAAGATTGCTTTATTCCCCAGAGAAAATGCAGGCGGCAGCTTTTAATTTACGGTCTGAATCAGGAGCTAATTTAGCACGGGGACTAGAGATATTAGAGCATACAGTCAACTTACCCACAAAATCATTGCTGTTGAATATTTTAGATCAGCGATCGCCCCAAGAAAAACTCTCTTATCTTGTCGAAGCTGGGCTAGTAGAATATGAACCATTTTCCCCCAGTGAAAGAATCCGCCGAATGCTGACTTTAGGGAAATTTTTCTCTGACTGGTGCTTGGCTTGCTGTTTCCATTTTGCTCAAGTCAACCGGATTCGCCTGACCATTAATGAAATTTTACTAGCTTTGCGTCATCCTACAGGCTTTGTCAGAGAAGCTGCGATCGCTTATTTAGGTGTAGTCTCTCAGCGTGTACTTTTGGAACTTCTACCCAAACTACAACAAGATTCACATCCACTTGTAGCTACTCAAGTTCAAGAGTTAATCAACAAATATCCCCATAAAAGTGATGTTGATGCCAAATATGAAATCCCCCATCATGTGTAATAGCAATTTGAGCTTTTCGATTTACAGAGTATTACTTTTCTCTAACTAAGTAGGACAACTTGACTTTCAGTAATCTCAAAAAACTAGGATTCAGTTCGTAGTAAGGACTTTAGTCCTTCTCTGAGAACTCAACGTAAGGGAAAAACTTTTTACTGTTTTCTAGTTCACGCAGTTCATGATGGCTACTTACGTCAGTAACTTAAATAATAAATGAGTTTGATGTTTCCGGTGTATCAGTATATTGACCGGAAATCTTTATATAAACTCTCATTTTTTGATACTTCTTAATTAAGTGGAATTAATTATCTAAATATACAAATTAATTTTATATATTAGTCGTCTAATTTGATGATAAAGCTTATTTCGGTTAAGTGCTACTACTGACTAGCATAAAAACGTGACATTTTAAAATTAAATAGCTAAGATGTAAATTGATACATCACTTACTCAGTTCATCTAAATATTCAGATGGAAATTGATGTTGTTGCAAAAAAAGAATATTAATTAAACAACCAGTTATCCGTCTATTTGTTGAGAAAATAGACTATTAACAGGTGTACCCAAAGGAGAATTTATTTAATTATTAATGTGATTTTACCAACATTAAATTGTTGCAATATGCACATGAAATACTTCAAGACTCGCTATTTAAAAAATATAACTTTCGGTAGAGAAAATTGGCAGAAAAATCAAACCATTTTATCTAAAAATCACCTACCATAATTATTCAATTATGAGTTTGTATAAAGAGTCATAAATATATGTATGGCTGGAGACATCTATCAATGAATTATAAATACTTTAAAAAGTGGTTGAGGTTTTTACCATTATCTCAAAGTATTTTCATTCTGCTTGTCATGTCAATTTCTCAATTTAGTAGTGCATTAGCTCAAACTACAAAAGGTGGAATTGATTGGATTATTGTAGTAGATACTTCTGCTTCTATGCGGGGTGCAGGCGGTACAAAAGATATTTTTAATCAAGTCAAAAATTCTGTTACTGAGTTCGTCAATACTGCAAGATTAGGCGATACAGTTACTATTTATAATTTTGATAGTGATGTAACTCTACAAGCCCAAGAAATTACTATTACCAGCAATCCAGATCGCGGTAAGCTCAAAAAAATCATTAACGACCTCAAAGCTGATGGTGTGCGGACTCACACAGGTAAAGCAGTACAACAAGCATTAAAAACTTCCGCCGTATTAAACCAACGTGCTGATGCTAATAATCGAACTGTCAGTATAGTTTTGCTTACTGATGGATTAGAAGATGTGCAAGGGATTCCTAATCCTATCCGAATTCCTCAGAGTAACCAACTTTTACGCGAACAACAATGTAAGCCTTATGTATTTTTTGTATCTTTAGGGCAGAAAGAACACGAAAATCAATTAAATGAATTTGCTAATAATCCAGCACTTTGTGGTAAAGGAAGAGTATTGCGAGATCCTGGAGGAGTGCAATTAAACAAACTAGCGCAAAATATTAGACCAGCACTCATAAAACCACAAATTGATGTAAGTTTATCTAATATTGATTCGCCGCCTGCATTACCAGGAACAGTTACCAAACCAATTGATATTAATAGTGTCAGTAACGTTAACACCAAAGTCAATTTACAACTACAAGACCTGGATAAAAGCGGTATTAGTTTAGCTTCACCTAGTACAATTGACTTAATTGCTAATCAAAAAAGAGCTATCCCCGTAAGTTTACGGATTCCGGCTAATGCACAGGGCGGTAATCGCAGACTGCGCTTAGTATTGAAAGCCACAGATCAAGCACTTGCATCACAGGTGATTGATTTATCTTTAACTATTAAGCCAGAATTATCATTGCAACCAAACAACTTAGATTTTGGTTCTGTAGAAGCTGGAAAAAATAGTCAAATACAAACTGTAATAGTTCGCAGCAATATATCAGGAACGGCTAGCTTACAACTGCAAGGAAATTTTAAAAATATTTCTTTAAAACAACCTCCAGCAAATATATCTTTAGCTGTGGGAGAAACCAAAATACCTATACAATTTGAGGTTGCTGATAGCAGTTTTGAAGGTAAACGCAGCTTCAATGTAGTAATAACTCCCAATAGTCAGCTTGCTACTCCCCTCAGTACCACAGTTCAGATGCAAATCTTGATGCCACTGGGACGAAAAATTATCATTTTCTTGTTGTTAATATTACTGCTGTTTTTAATTGTTCTAACTGTAATTTGCTTGATTCAACGTAAAACACCTTGGGAATTAACCCAAGAGATTCGCACTCGCAACCACTTAGAAGGAGAACTAGAACTACTAGAACCATTGCCAACATCGCCGGAAGAACAATATATCAGTCTCACACACCAACATCGGCAAAAAGTCAATCTGAGTGAATTGATTCCGGCGATCGCAGCGACAAATTGCGATGCAGAATTAGTCATCATTTGGCAATCAGGGAAAAAATATGTATATATACGTAGTATAAAAAGTGTTATTTTTGTCAATAATGAAAAGATAACTACATATCAACTCTACGATGAAGACACCATCCAGCTTGGTGATGTGAAGCTGCGATTTAACTGGATTGGCAACCAACGGCCCTATGAACAAAACAGTGGGCTAGCAAACTTTTAATTAAAATTAGAGGAAATGAAATGTCTCGTCCCACAGTTATTTTTCGTCCTACTGTTGTCATTGGGTTAGGCGGTACTGGTTACGAAGTTGTACTCAAACTTAAAAAACGCTTCATTGATGTTTACGGCTACGTACCAGAAATTATTCGATTTCTTTCTATTGATACAACCGAAAATATTCAAAGCCGGGAAAAATCACCTGATGGAATTAAGGTCGTTTTAGAACCTAATGAACTTTATGCTATTTCAGTTGCCAATCCATTACCATTAACACGCAACGATCATATTGATGAATGGTGGCCGAGAAATATTCCCGCACATAGTTTAATTAATGGTGCAGGTCAAATTCGCGCCCGTGGACGCTTGGCTTTCTTTGCGAAAGTAGGTGATATCAACGGTTTAATCAATCAAGCGATTAATTCTGTGCGCGAAATTCGCAGTAGTAAACAGGCATTTTCAGATAATTTTCAAGTATCTAATCGTGATGGTGTAGAAGTTTTTATTATTGGTAGTTTAGCAGGGGGAACAGGTAGCGGTACTTTCTTAGATGTGGCATTTTTAGCCAGACAATATCTGAATAGCTTTTCTAATATTACAGGACTATTTGTATTACCGAGAGTATTTGCTAATCTTCCCCAAACTCATCTAGTGAAATCAAATGCTTATGGTGCGCTGAAGGAGATTGAACACTGTTGGAATTTGTCACCATCCAATGCTTTAGAGATTGATTATGGTATTACTAAAGTCAAGGCTGATCGCCCTCCTTTTGATGCTGTGTTTTTGATGGATGGGATGAACAAAAATGGCACTGTGGTTAGCCGTCCTAACGACCTACAAAACTTAATTGCTGATGGTTTGTATATTCAAATTGGTTCTCAAATTGGTCTAGATGCTGCTAACGTTGCTGATAATATTCGGGCTTATTTAGCAGCTGGTGAGAAAGTCCGAGGACGGAATATAAATTATTGTAGTTTTGGCTTTGCTACCTTGACTTTGCCAGTACAGCAATATGAGCGAATGAAACTAGAAGATACGCAGAACTTGTTGAAAAATGAGTTGATGTCTACGACAGCAAATATTGATGTAGACAGCGAGATTGAGCGTTTTTTACAAGACTGCAAATTAGGAGAAGCTAACACCTTATTAGATAGTTTGACAGAGAGCGATCGCGGTGGACAAGCCAAGCCAGAATTCCGCATCGGAGAAATGAAATATGACCGCACATCTTTACCGACGATTAAAGAACTGTACAAGCGACAGTTAGATCAAATGGAACAACGAACGGCTAAAGATTTAGCGATGAATTTTTACCGTTTAGAACAGAATGCAACCGCGACTATTACAGCTTGGTTAGAGAGGAGTCTGAACCGTCCTAACGGTCTAGCTTCTACTTTGCAATTTTTAAGTAAACTTTCTCAAAAGATAGATGAGTTACAGCAAAATGTGCAGCGCAAATCTAAAGAAGCACAATCTAATTTTTCTACTTTAAAATTAGAACCCCAAGAAGAAAAAATCAAAGAAGCCGCAGAAACTTGGTTTCCCAATAAGAATACCATCCAAGCAGCTTGCCAAAGATATAAAGAACGGGCTGATCAAAAGTGGCGGGTATACTTACACTGGAAACGCTGTGATAAAGCGGCAGAACTTTGTGGAATGCTACGAAATAAGCTCGAAAAAATTCAAGAACAATGTCAACGTATACACAGCAACTTAGATAAAGTTTATCGAGATGTAGAACAAAGTTACGCCGAAGTTAGTCGCCAAGGTAATTCCGATAATCCGTTTATTCACACTATTCAACGTATTGATTTAGAATCGAAACGCCCCAAAGTTAGTGGTGAAGACTTCATCCGTTGGTATCGAGAAAAGTCTCAAAGTTTAACTAATTGGTCTGAGAAAAAAGCCGAAGATGTAAAAAATGACATCTTATCATTTATGGATGAAATCTATCGTCCACTAACTAGTATGAATATTGAGCAAGTATTAGCGGATAGTAACCCAGAAGATGTAGGAGAGGATTTACAACAACTTGGTAAACTAGCAGTTCCTTTATGGCAATATCAAGATGCAGAAATTCCATCTAAACAGCAGCACATTATCACAGAATTTTATTACTACGGAGTAGAAAGTAACAACACTATTTTTAGTAATCCACCCCTTTCTAGTCGTCTACCTAAAGGCAAAGGCAATATTTCTTTTGTACCTACAGGTGAACCCCATAAACTCACACTGTTTCGTGTAGAAATAGGTGTACCTTTGTTTACCCTGAATGGGATAAAAGATATGGAGTTAGCTTATCTAGATCCCGATAAGGTTTTTAAACATTTACATCGTAATTGGACAAACTTAGCAAATTTAATTCCTCCCGAAGATGATGGCGGGGCATTACGTTGGTTTGCTTTAGCATTAGCACCTAATCCATATTCCTTAATTGTCAATCAGAAGAAGCAATATTTCGTACATACAGACCAAGCCAGAAAATTAGAAGATGGCATATTGCTGTTAGGAGAAGACCGCAAATCAGCATTTAAAGCTTTCAAAAATAATGTTTCTTTAGTTAAAGAAATTGCTCAGAAGGTCGATAAAATTACCCACGAAGACAAAGAAAAAGCGAGATTGTCTCTGGAAACCTATATTAAGCAAGTTCATGAGCTTTTAAAGAATAACAGAGTCGGTTTGCCAATTAAAGAACAAGTGGAACTAGAAATTCAAGAAATTGATGCCTACCTAGAAGATTTGGATGTAATTAACTAATACATATTTCAGTGTTCCTCAGCTAAAACCAGCATTTAAAATTCCGCGTAGCGGTACTAGTCTCATGCCAAAACCAACTATTTTACTTGCACTCGATCCCCACGGTACTGCTTTATGTGCAGCTATTAAGCGGCAACTTCTACAACTTCCCAACGCCCAAAGTCGCTTAATTCAGGCTTACACTCTGACTTGGGATGGTCAAACTTTTGGGTTTAGTAACGAGTTAGATAAGTTTGCTGATGCGAGTTTTGACCTCGCTTTGACAAACGCTAGACAAGCTTCTGTATCCCAATTAAGTAACCAGTTCCAACAAGCAGCAAAGGATTTGCAAACAACTTTAATTGATTTAATTAAATCAGTTAACCAGTCTCCAGAAGCGATCGCCGCCAAAAATGCCGGAGTTGATATCAGTTCTTGCTATAGAATTTACATCATGTTCTCCGCCAATGACCACCGGGCGCGAGAACTAGTATTTGAACTATCCCGCTTGATTCATTGGCTATTTAATGTCTACTTTGCCGATATTCCCCATAGTTTAGAAGCTTTCATACTCTTACCAGGATTATTCGCCCAAGCCAGAACTGAAGATTATAGTTCAGCTTATCAACTCCTGAAGGAATTAGACGACAAAATGACTAAAGGAGTCGTCATTAGGAATACTCAAAAAAGACCCCCTTTTGATAATTGTTGGCTGATTGACGAACGCATCGGGGAACTAGGAGTTAATTTAGATAGTTATGCTGATGCTTTTGCTGGTTTATTGACTGTCGAAGCCGAAACAGGCGGATTGTTAATTGGGTCGCATACAGTGCGCGGAAAACTTCCTGCTTACAGTGCATTTGGCTATGGGGAGTTATTTTTTCCCGCAGAGATAGTTATAGACCGTTTGAGTACAGCCTTAGCAGGCGATATTATCACCCAGGAATTTCTTCCCCCAGCCAAACTCACCCCCGAAGCAAATCGCCAATTACTGTTAGATGCAAAAGAATTTGTCCTCAGCGAAGATTATCACGATGCTTTGCAACAATTAGAACGAGACAATGGTAAACCAGTTTGGCAAGATTTCAGCCCCCGTCTTGATCTTCGTCTTGGTCAAACTCAAGAATATGGAATGGAATTGCAACGCGCTTATCAGCAATTTGAAAATAAAGAACTAATTTCATATAAGCGTACATTAGAAAGTTGCGGCAAACAGGCACAAGTCGCCCTGAATAAACTCTTAGACCAAAAGATTAATCAATACGTGGATGCTACAACTAGCGGCTTACATGAAGCTGTGAGATTATCCAATGTTTTGAATAACCCTTATTTGGAATTGCAAACAGAGTCGATTAGCGATCGCCCAGAAAATTTAATTACAGAATTACGTGCTGCCGAAGCATTTTTAGATGCTCGATTACAAATAAAAATTAATCAAGAAAATAGCCAAAAGCTACTCAATCAATTTTTCACTCTCAAATCCCAAAGACAACAATTACAAGATACTGTATCTGCCAATAATTCAGAATTACTCAATCAAGATTTACAAAAAATTCAAGAACAATTAAGATTATTAGTGACTGATTATCACCAAGCTATAAATACAGAAATTGAGCAAATTAGACAAACTCGCTCATTGGCAATTGAAGATGCCCGTGCCAAAGCCTTAACAGAAATTAGTCAAACGCAAAAACAATTACATTATTTAGAAAATCAATACGAAATAGCTACAGACCAATTAAATGAATTGATAGCAGAAGAAAACCGTTTTCGTTCTTTATATCTCGTAGTTTTTCCGGCTGTCGTTGCTATTGCTGTCATTGGGATTTTGCTGATCACTGGGCTTTTTAGTCAATCAACCCTGTGGGTATTATTACAACAGATAGGGGTCAACTTATTTAATTACCTACTTTGGGGATTAATTAGTATAATTGGTTACTTGGGTATTGTTTGGCTCAAGTATAGTACAACCATCCGCGATCGCATTCAAAAAGCTCAAAAACAAATCAAACGCCTAGAAAGTAGCTTAAAAGCTGCTGGTGTGGAACTACGCCGCAACTATAATGAGCGATTAAAGTTAGAATATGACATCTATGCTCAAAATATCCGTGTTGAAGTAGTCAACTATTTAATTAAAATATCTAAACAGAAAACTGAGATTTTACGTCAAGCTTTATCTAGTTTTTCTCAGTTATATGATATTTTAACTACTCAACATGACAAAGCCTCAACAAATTATTCAGAAACTAGATTAGCCGTATTGACAAATTCAGATATTGATATTTATTACCATCAAAATATTCTCAAAACTCTACCAATTAATAAATTTACCCAAGAAGAAGTTAGTCGCTCTCAAGCATGGCAAATTCCCGCTACAGAATTTCAGAACAAACTGGTTTTATTTGCCAAACAGCAGTTTGAACATTTAAGTAAGTTATCCATTGGAGACGTTTTAAAGTCAGATTTAATCACAGAGAATACAGCTAGTGTGAGATTAAATCAACTTTATAACAGTGCAAAACTCCTGTTGCGTCTTCAAGATACTGATGCTCACTTAAACCCAACTTCGCAACCAGAAATTACACTTTGGGTAGGAGCAAAAGATAAAGAAGAAATACTCCGGCTTTACAGTCGCTTTAACCGTGCTGTAACTCCCTTTGTTGCAGAAGACGAACGAAATTTGTGTGTTTTGGTACGTTCTTTAGGCTTCCCAGCTTACTTTCTCAGTCAAATTGAGTTTTATCGAGACTGCTATGAACGTACTCAAAAAGAAGCATCAGCACAAGATAATCAGATTCCCGATTTAATTCCCGACGAAATTAGTTCCAGCAGAGAATTAACCTTGGCTTATGATACCTTACTGCTAGCGATCGCGCTTGAATTTATATCGCTAAATGCTCAAAATAATTATCATTTTAAGAATCAATTACTAGGGAAAGAACGAGAAAAAATAGTTCAGGCTTTAGCAACTGAGTTTACCCACCAAGAACTCTACGGAGAAATTACAGAACGTATAGAATCTTTTGAACATGATTTAATTTACCAGCAATTAGAGAAACTGGAAAAATCTGCAAAAGATTTCACACCTTACGAACGTAAGCGTTTAACACAACTACTTTCAAAGTATAGTCCTTTGAATTAGTCATCAACGCTAATAAAAATAGTCAAACCTCTGCGTAACTTTGCGATTGACTCTGCGCCCCTCTGCGTTAAAAAACGACTTAAATAGAAATCGCTATTAGGAGTTAAAAAGCTTATTTCATACCAATTCACAAAAAATTTGATACAGATGCAAACGCTAAAAGCTATGCTGAGTCTCACTTTCTTAATTTTGAATTTTGTTAGCGCAGCGTTAGCGAGTCCGCGAGCGTCATTTTGAATTTTGAATTGGTATCACTCTCTAGAACTCCCTAGTAAATTTTCTGCGGCTTCTAACATTAATCCTGATATATCTTTGAGGTCTTCACGATTGAGTAAGTAAGTTTTCAATGCTTCCATAGGGTCAATACTACTGCTAGCACTCAATTCAGGAATGCGGGGACGAGCTAATTGACTCACTAATTCTGCTTGAATTGTGTAACAATGAGCAGCACTCAAGGCAGAATGTAAAGCAGTATTATCAATTAAATCAATTTGTTCAGAACGGATTTTGTAAATTAACCGGACTACTGCGTCTTGCAAATCATGTTTAGTAATTGCTTTGATTAAAGCAGCTTGAGGATCTTCTGCTTTTGACACATCTATTTCTAAGGTGCGAAAAGTCCGAACAGGTAAAGGACAAAATTCCCATTTCGCACTCCCCCGTTGTAATTCCACCATCACATAACCTTTATCTTCTTTCTCTTCACTAAAATCTACCCTTTCAATACTCCCTGGATAAATCACCGGCGGGTTATTAGATTTATTTAAATTTTGATGACGGTGGACGTGTCCTAAAGCCACATAATCAAAACAGGGACGCGTCAATAAAGATAAAGGTAGAGTAAAACCTTTACCCACAGCTAAAAAACGTTCCGCCCCTAAAGTTGCATTATCCGCCATTAAATGAGCTAACAGTACAGTCGGGACATCAGGATCAAGTCGGCGAATTTCCCCTTCAATCACCACTTGCAAACGTTCTGTTAATAATTGATTGACTTCCCCTAGTGATAAACCCTCTGTTTCTTGACGAGTCATCAAAGTGGAACGGGTTAGCCAAGGTAAAGTAATTACCTGTACTTTGCCGTTGGGTGTGGAGATGTGATGTGTTGTTAACTTATCTCCCACCACAAAACCTGGTACGCCTAAAGTGCGGTAGATATTTAAACTCGCGCCTCCCAAACCTTGGGAATGTTGATCATGATTTCCCACCAACAACACTGTTGGAATTTGAGCATCAACTAACCGCCGAAATTGTGCTGCAAAAGCTTCCTGCACATATGGCGGTGGTGTTGCGTCGGGAAAAGCATCACCACCAAATAAAACTAAATCTACGGCATCAGTTAATGCCCGATCAATACACAAAGATAAGGTCTTAACAAAATCCTCCAGTCGAGTATTTAAGCCCGTTACTGGATTAATCCTACCGTGGGAAAAACCGCTTCCCATATGGATGTCGGAGAGATGAAGAATTTTAATCATAATGATGACTTAATGCCAAATGATAGTATTTTTACTTAACCGAATCAATAGAACCGCGTAGATAATTCCATCTTGTGGTAAAAACTTCAGTCCTGACTACAACCTGTTTTTTCATCAACAACGCTGACTTAAGTTATTGTACGGAATCAAAAATTATGTTTATCTAAAGAGATTAATCTGATTTTTAAGTAAACACTACAGTTTTAACTAAGAATAGTAAAGCTATTTTAAGTTTTGCATGGCTTCCATAGATATTTATACTGAGACTGTTATATTTAGGAGATAACTAAAAATTGCAGGATTCTACTATGATGAATAATTCAAAACGTCCTAATTCCTTGGGAGAATCAATGGTTATGGGTGTTTTAATTATGTTGACTAGTGTCAGCATCATCACAATCATGAGTGTTTTCTAAAAAAACAAATAAAAATTTAGCAATAAAGGTTTACAAAACTCCCCTCTATCCTGAGAGGAGTTTTTAATTTTAGTAACAAAAATGAAGAATGGAAATTTTATACAAGAACAACATAAGATGAGATTGAAGGGAGCGATTCTCTTCAAAAGAGGTTTTGCGATCGCAGCAATTTGTAAAGATAGACAATATCACCCTTGAGCATTTCAGGCAACATTGTAGACGTTCTCCAAAAAATCATATTTCCCGGTACAATCACCACTACAGATGGTCGTATTGACTCTTTCAGCATCAACCGGGACAGCATTACAGCTAATACATCCTACCTAGCTTTATCAATTGGCAGTAGTGGCGATTTCTCGCAAAAGTACGAATAATCAAATATCTTTCTTCTTTACTGAAATGTATCCCCAGTCCTTAGAATCTTTTCAGAACATATGTTATGAATGGTGTAATTGTCCTCTGCTCTTACACCATTTTTACACCACTTTTTGGTCTAAGGGTGTCTAAAAATGTCAAGTATCTATCTTCTCAATAGAACATTAGTTCTATTTTAATCAGTGTTTAGAAACAAAAAACACTTGAAGCTCGATGGTTTCAAGTGTTCTTTGTACATGCCAGGAACCAGACTTGAACTGGTGACACGAGGATTTTCAGTCCTCTGCTCTACCGACTGAGCTATCCCGGCTTGGCGTTTTTCTTAGCCACGATTAATAAATGTAGCAAACAAAAAATGATTTGGCAAGGGGTTAAGGAAAAAAAATCATATTTATTTATGGCGTAGCTTTATCAAGATGAACACAGCCATGAAAGAGATAAACTGAACCAGCACAACACTAGGGCCAGAACCAAGGTTAAAAGCTCCAGACACCAGAATTCCAGCCAGGCTGCTAGTTGCGCCAATGATTGTGGATAAAATTAAAAAACTACTAAAGTGGTGACTCACTAGTTTAGCTGTAGAAGCCGGAATGACTAAAAAAGCGTTGACCAGTAAAATACCAACAGCTTTAATAGCCACAGCTACAGCTAGTGCTAAAAGCACCACAAATCCATAACGGTAAAATGAAACAGCAATACCTTGCACTTTCGCTACATCTGAGTTCAGCGTTAGCAAGATTTGTTGTCGCAAGGTGGATAATAAAAAAATGCCGCTAGCTATGAGTATGATGATTGTTAGTATCAAGTCAGTAGTATCAATAGCTAAAATATCGCCGAATAAGACGTTCATTAAGTTACCTCGATAACCTTTAATGAAGCTTGTCAGCATGACACCGATCGCCAATGCTCCAGAAAGCACTATACTGAGGACGCTATCACTAGCTAAATCGGTCTGATCAATCAGATAAAGGACAATAACTCCAAAGACTAAGGTAAAAGGTAACAATGTCCAAGTAGGATTGATCTGTAGCAGTACCCCCAAGACTATACCTACCAATGCAGCATGACCAACCGCATGGCTGAAAAATGATAACTGACGCAAAATAACAAAACTACCTAGCAAACCTCCCATTATCCCCATGAGAATAGCACCAGCGATCGCACGCTGCATAAATGGGAATTGCAACAAGTTGATTAAATCTCCACCCGTGGCTAACAATAACCAGTTGTGATTGCCATCATATATGAGAGTCATAATATTAGTTTTTACGATTTTTAAACCTATAAATAAAGTATATAATTGTTATTGTTTACAGAATTAATTGTCAAAGTTCGTATTATTTAAACTTCAATAACATCTCCAATAAAAAACCACAACAATCACCTACAATGCTCCCATCAAATGCTAATTTATCTCTAATTGAAACCCAAATTGACAAATCCATAACTAGTGAGATTTTGACAATAGAAAAATCTCAACGCATGGCTGATTTTTTCAGCTTTTTAGGAGATGCTAACCGACTTAGAATTCTCTCCTTTTTGGCAACAAAAGAGCTTTGTGTCAGCGATTTGGCAGCATTATTAGACATGAGTGAATCGGCGGTTTCTCATCAGTTACGTAATTTAAGAGCCATGCGTTTAGTAAGTTATCGCAAACAAGGACGTAATGTATTTTATCGCCTGCACGATAACCATATTTTTCATCTTTATCAGGCCGTAGCTGAACATTTAGATGAAAAAGACGATTAATGATGGTGTTGATAGCGGCTAAATCCTGGCCCGTAAGTAGCTAACAGATTTTGGGGTGAGAGAGCAATTTCTGGTTGTCCGGTACAAACTACGGTTTGGTTAAGACAAAGGACGCGATCGCACTGACGACTGACCATATCAATATCATGGGAAACCTGCAAAACCGTCCAACCTTCTTCTTGTTTTAATTCATGTAGCAAAGCATAGAAATCCGCCGCACCTTGCATATCTACACCAGCAAAGGCTTCATCTAAAATCAACAATTTCCGAGGAATCACTAAACAATAAGCCAGTAATACACGTTTGAGTTGACCACCACTCAGCGTCCCAATAGCTTGATTTCGCAGTTGATAAACATCTGTTCTTCTTAAAGCTTCAGCCACAGCTAAGGATTTTTCCTGGCTTTGCATCTTTAATCTAGAAAACAATGAATATCGATTCTGCACTTTGGCTACCCATCCTAAACCCACCAACTCCTTAACGGAAATCGGAAAACTGCGATCAAAGATGAAATTTTGCGGCATATAGCCTATAAGATGGCGTAAACTTCCCAACTTATTTATCGGAAAACCGAATATTTCAATACTTCCCGTTCTATGAGGAATCAAATCTAGCACAGCTTTGACTAATGTACTTTTACCAGCTCCGTTAGGGCCGACTATAGCCGTATTAGTTCCTGCAATTAACTCAAAGGAAACATCCCTCACAGCTAAATAATTCCCCTGATATACAGTTAGTCCCTCAATTTTTAAAATAGGCGATGTCATAGTTAGTCATTAGTCATTAGTCATTAGTCATTAGAGAACAGGGAACAGGGAACAGTTTTTCTCATCTCCTACCTTTTCTTCCTTGTTCCCCCTGCACCCTGTCCTCTACCCTATTTACAAGCTGTCTCTAGGGTTTGTAAGTTAGTCCTCATGGCTTTAAAGTAATACTGTGGATCTTGTTCTCCAGTTTCTAGAGAATCTAATGTTCGCACGCTTAATTTTAAGTCTTGAGCTAGACTGGTGAGCAATTTATTATCTACTCCAGATTCACTAAATAAAGCTTTAACATTATATTTTTTGACTGTTTTGACAGTATTCTGCACATCCACAGGAGAAAGTTGATCTTCAGGAATCTGTACTACGGCTACTTGTTTAAGGTTATAACGCTGCGCTAAATATGGATAAGCATCATGAAAGGTGATAAAGGTGCAGTTAGGCGTTTTCTGTAGTGTTTGTTGAAAGTCACTATTTAATTTATCTAATTCTTGAATGTAAGCACTAGCATTAGTCTCATATTTATCTTTGTTCGCTGGGTCAGCTGCGATTAAGCCATCCCGAATATTGGTGATTTGTTGCTTGACTAGTATAGGATCTAACCACACATGAGGATTACCTTCTGCATGGTCGTGATCATGGTCGTGGTCTGTTTCACCTTTTGTGGCTTTCTCCACAGGGGAAATTTCATTTAATGGCTTGATTCCTGCACTAGCATCTATTTGCTTTAACTTAGCATTTTGGGCATTTTTGATAGTGTCTGTTAAAAATTCCTCGATTCCTAAACCATTTTTGACTAACACATCTGCTGTAGCGATCGCTTTTACATTATCTGGTGTGGCTTGATAATCATGTACTTCTGTCCCTGGAGACACCAGAATATTGACATCTGCTGCATCCCCAGCCACTGCCTTAGTAAATAGGTAAACAGGTAAAAATGTTGTGACAACTTTGATTTTTTTTGGCTGTGCTACGGGTGTAGCTACAACCTCCTTTGCTGATGGTGAAGATGATGCTGATGTGTTTTCTGTACTACTCGACTGGTTGCAACCTACTGTCAATGACAACATCAGCAAAGCTACTAAGGATAAAATGCTGTTTTTTGTAATGCTTGCTTTCCCCATCTGATTTTCTCCCCGCAACAATGCTGATGCCGATGTTGTTTCAGTTTATATATAAGTTTGGATGATGAGAATTAGTTAATTTTATCTATAATAATAATTCTCATTCTCATTTTTAGGATAACATGACTCTGCAAAGGCAAAGAAAAAATATTGTGACAGCATGACTACTTAACCTTGACATAATCAAAAATTTATAAATTCTTGACTTCTACTGTTACAAAATTTGCTGCATACTGGTAATATTTTGAGAATCGTTTTTCAGAGACAACAGGCTTACAAAAGCTTGGTATTTGGTGTGGCCAAGAGAATACAAGCCTAATTAAGTGTGAGGAAGAAATGTCAAAAATGTGGAAGTATCTACTAGCTAGCCCAGTATTTTGTGGCACAGTCCTATTTTTTGGTACTGCTGCTTTCGCAGGTGAAACACCTGTAACATCAGAAATGAGTGAGCCAGCAAATGTAGCCCCCATCGTCAAAGCTGATTCGTCTTCTCAAAATCAGGTAATGTCACAAGTTACCTCCGTATCACAATTATCAGACGTACAGCCAACAGACTGGGCATTCCAAGCATTACAATCATTGGTAGAACGTTACGGGTGTATTGCAGGTTATCCTAACGGCACATATCGCGGTAATCGCGCCATGACACGGTATGAATTCGCCGCCGGTTTAAATGCTTGTTTGGATAGAGTTAATGAATTAATTGCCACCGCCACAGGTGATTTAGTCACAAAAGAAGATTTGGCGACACTGCAAAAACTCCAAGAAGAGTTTTCCGCAGAATTAGCGACACTCAGAGGTAGAGTAGACGCATTAGAAGCACGTACAGCCGAGTTAGAAGCTAATCAATTTTCCACCACAACCAAATTACAAGGACAAGTTGTCACTGTAATTAGTGATGTATTATCTGGCGATCGCGTCAATGGTGCAGATATCACAGATAGTAATACCACTCTAGGATACAGAGCGCGTCTAGAGTTGGTAACTAGCTTCACTGGTAAAGATACCTTGTTTACCAGAATCCAAGCTAACAATATCGCTAGTCCCAACATTAACACCACAGAAGGCAGACTATTTTTTGCCAATGCCGAACCAAGCAATGATGCTGTCATCGACACCGTTTGGTATAAATTCCCGCTAGGTGAAAAGACACAAGTAATCGCCATTGGGACAGGTGGTGCAGCAGATGACCTGACTAGCACCGTCAACTTGTTTGATGGTGATGGTAACTTTGGTGCTTTATCTACCTTCGGTACACGCAACCCCATTTATGGTCAAGTGGGTGGTGCAGGTATAGGGATTACCCACAACTTTAGTGATAGGTTAGCACTAAGTTTAGGTTATTTAGCTCCTACCGCGAATAGTCCAGTACAGGGATCTGGTTTATTCGATGGTGCTTATGGTGCATTAGCACAGCTCACCGTCAAACCAAGCGATCGCATTACTGTAGGATTAACATATATCAATTCCTACAAACAGCCACTACTCACAGGTAGCAACGCTGCAACCTTCCAGAATTTTAATGAAGCATTTTCCAGCAATTCTTATGGACTGCAAGCATCCATCGGTATCACTGATAAAATCGTCTTAGGTGGCTGGGCTGGTTATACAAATAGCCGCATTTTAACAGGGACTGATCGTGGAGATGTTGACATTTGGAACTATGCAGTCACTCTAGGCTTCCCCGACCTTGGTAAAAAAGGTAATTTAGGCGGTATTATCGTCGGTATGGAACCTAAAGTGACCAGTTCCAATGTCACTGGGATTGATGAAAATGATGATACATCTTTCCACGTTGAGGCATTCTACCAATACAAAGTTAGCGATAACATCACCATCACACCTGGAGTGATCTGGCTAACTGCACCAGATCACCAAGATAACAATGATTCCGTAGTGATTGGTGCATTGAGAACCACATTTAGTTTCTAAATTTCTTAATTTCATCCAAAAAGACGCAACCAAAAACTTTGCGTCTTTTTTTGCTTGCGGGTGTTCAGATCCCCGACTTTTTTAAAAAGTCGGGGATCTATAACCTGTCACAATTTGTGTGGCGGACTACTAGCAAAAGCTGTAAACCCTCTCCCTTGACCCTTGCTCCTCTGCGGCCACAATGTGCTTTATTATATGCTTAACAGCTTATTAATTATGAGGCTGTTCAACTGGAATTGTAATGATAAATTCTGCTCCCCCTTGAGGAGATGAAACACACTGTAACGAACCCCTGTGTTGTTCAGTAATAATTTGATAGCTGATTGACAAACCTAAACCAGTACCTTTACCCACATCTTTGGTAGTAAAAAAAGGATCAAATAACTTTTGTCTTACTTGTTCAGGAATAGCAGGGCCATTATTAAATATCCGAATAACTATTTGTTGAGCATTTAGTTGTTGAGTACAAATGCGGATTTGTGGTTGGTTATGTGTAAGTTTTCCTTGAATTAATGAGTCTTCTAAAGCATCGAGTGCATTCGTCAAAATATTTATAAATACTTGATTTAACTGTCCGGCATAGCACTCCACTAAAGGTAAATTACCATAGTCTTTGATGAGCTGAATCTGCGGATGATTAGCTCTGGCGTTGAAACGATGTTCTAAAATCATCAAAGTGCTATCAATACCTTGATGGATATCTGCTGATTTCAACTCAGCTTCATCTAGACGTGAGAAAGTACGCAGAGAAGTCACAATTTGACGAATTCGTTCTGCACCGACTTTCATAGAATCAAGCAGTTTGGGCAAGTCCTCGGTTAAAAAATCCAGGTCAATGGCTTCAATTTCTTCTTGAATTTCTTCTTGAATTTCAACTAGGAAATTTGGGTAATTTCTGCGATAAAGGTGAAGTAAATTTAGTATTTCGTGGGTATAACTTTTGGCGTAAGTTAGATTACCGTAGATAAAATTAACTGGATTATTGATTTCGTGGGCAACTCCAGCAACTAGTTGACCCAAGGAAGACATTTTTTCGCTCTGGATGAGTTGGGATTGGGCAGTTTGCAGTTCTTTGAGAGTTTGTGCTAGTTCTATTGCTTGCTGTTGAAGTTGAGCTTCGGCTTTTTTGCGAGCAGTAATATCGTTACGAATAGCTACATATTGTTGAGGTTGACCTTGAGCATCTAGTAAGGGAACAATAGTTGTATCTACCCAATAATATGTACCATCTTTTGCTCTATTTTGAACTTCTCCATTCCAAACTTTTCCTTGACTAATAGTTGACCACATCTGTTTGAAGAAGGCTTTAGAGTGATAATTAGAATTAACAATTTTGTGAGTTTTTCCAATTAACTCCTCTGCCTGGTATTGTGAGATTTGGCAGAATTTATCATTAACATACTCAATAATTCCTAAATTATTAGTTACAGCAACAATAGATGACTGATCTAAAGCAAATTTAATATCTGCCACTTCTTTAAGAGATTTTTGCAGAGCGATTTCTGCTTGTTTGCGTTCGGTAATATCGTTACGAATAGCTACATATTGTTGAGGTTGACCTTGAGCATCTAGTAAGGGAACAATAGTTGTATCTACCCAATAATATGTACCATCTTTTGCTCTATTTTGAACTTCTCCTTTCCAAACTTTGCCTTGGCTAATAGTTGACCACATCTGTTTGAAGAAGGGAGTAGAGTGATAATTAGAATTAACAATTTTATGAGTTTTACCAATTAATTCTTCTGATTGATATTGAGAAATTTGACAGAACTTATCATTAACATACTCAATAATTCCTAAATTGTTAGTTACTGCAACAATGGATGACTGGTCTAAAGCAAATTTTATGTCTGCTAATTCTTTGAGCGATTTTTGCAGAGCGATTTCTGCTTGTTGACAAGCATTAATATCTGTATAGATACCCACTAAACCGATAATATTACCAGTCGGATCTTTGATTGCATCTGCCCTTAACTCAACTCGTATTGTCTGATTTGTAGAGTTTTGCATGGTGAGTTGACCACGCCATGATTGACCCTGCTTGATAGTAGCGAAGATATTGTGTGCTATTTGAGGATTTTTGTAAACTGCGACTGGGCCACCAACGGCATTGAGTTGTTCAACAGTGTAACCGAACAAATTGATAAAGGCAGGATTATGATAAATTAGCTGACCCGTAATATCAACTATCGCAATAGCATCACTAACACTTTCCATAGCCTTGCTAATGCCTAATAGAGCTTCTTCTGCTTTGTTATGCTCGGTAATTTCATTATTAAGTGCTTTATGGATAACTTCTAACTCGGCTGGGTTAGATAGCGTCAGCATTTGAGGTGTTAGATAAATTAACGTAAATATAGTATATATGGAAATAATTGCCGTAAAAGCTTTTAAAATACCTGCAATCCAGTAATCAGGATGCCAAAGCATCCAAATATCCATCAAATGTCCAGTACCGCAGGCAAAGATAAAAGCACCAAATAAGAGAACAACTCTGTTGAAAGGAATATCTTTACGTTTGGCAATAAAATAAATGAATAATAGCAGAATAGAATAATACGCCAGAGCAATAGTAGCATCAGGAATAATGTGCAGCCAAACTAGTCCGGTTGTCCAAGGATAACAATGCCCGTGAGAAATAAAAGTGTTTAAATTCAAGGAAGAGTTAACAAATGCCAACGTCATGCTAGAGATTGATGAAATTGTCCTGGATGATTTAACTTTAGTGTTCCCAAATCATCACTAAAACTAAACTGGCATTTTTTAATCATTGATTTAGCAATTTGGCAGATATTACTCTTTGAAATTTGAATATAATAAAATCAACTAAAAAACTTTAAATATCATTATATTAATGACTATTAACCTAGATATAAATCCCTAATTATTTGCACTCATGCAGTGTTGCTGTTAAGTGTAATAACTGGCTGCTGTGCTGGCTCGGTTACAGTTCCATGTGTGCCATGTGATAGTATTCCATCCGATTGATTTTGACAGCTTGTGGATTATAGATCCCCGACTTTTTTTAAAAGTTGAGGATCTATAACCCGTCACAATTTATGTGGCGAACTAGTAGCAAGGTAGTAGGCTGAAATGTCACTGAGACAGTCTTTGGCTTTACTTGTTAAAAACAGACCGATTTCCCCTAACACTATCCCTCCTATCTCACAGTGAATCTTGAATGGATTATCGGCTATGAATTTTCTGAATAGGTACAAGCTTTCATGGCGTAGAAATGCCCATTCGTTATAGTTTGGGTTGCTGGTGTGGTACTGATTAGCCTTCAGGTAGAGTGCTGGGATTGCGATCGCTGTTCATATCGGCAATACTTTTTACCTAAAAGTAAACAATATTCAAAAAAAAAGACCAGCCTCCCACAGCTGGTCTAAAAATATTCATTCGCGTTGTCTTCTCAATAGAGTGAAAGCCCTATTGCGCGTTCCCAAAGCGCAACGAGCAACTTTTCTTAACAATATTGTAACAGCCAACACAGTTTTTTTAGAAAAATTTACCAAAAAAAGATATGACTACTAAAATTCACCTCTATCTTTGAGAATATTTCAAAAAACTCTGGAGAGAGAGAAAAACATCACACGATAGATAATACCAAACCTTCAGCAGCTAGTGAGGCTTGGGGAAAAGCAGATTTCACCTCTGTTTGCACCATATCTAGAAAATCATCATGATCATCTGGATGATGATGGGAAATTACTAACTGTTTGACATCTGCCTTGTGAGCTATTTCCACAGCTACTTGCCACAGAGAATCAGCGCATTCATGATCATGAGATGTGGGAGGAGTATAAGTAGCATTAGCCACTAATAAATCTACACCCTGAACAAATTGCAGGATGTCATCGCGTTCTATTTGATCTGCGCGGTTACTTAAATCTGTAATATATGCAACACTGTAATTTTGCCAGTTGACCCGATAGCCTATGGAACGTTGAGTTTGATTAATGATTGCTGTTTTAACGGTAACATCGTCAAGTTTGACTTCACTGTTAGGAGTGATGTTTTGGAACTGTAATTCCGACTGCATGACCTGTAGGGGATAGGGAAAGTGGGGTTGCAGCATTTGGTCACACAGACATTGTTTGATAGAAGCACCATTAGAGGCGGCTGCACCGTAAATATAAAAGCAATTTTTGGGAATAAATGCAGGTGCAAAAAAAGGAAATCCCTGAATGCGATTAGATTGAGAATTAGTAAAAAATAAATGGGCTTCTAGTGGTTCTTGCAAATGCTGCCAAGTTTTACCCAGTATGCGTAAACCTGTACCACCGTCAAAAATTAAATTTTTACCAGCTACGTGTATTTCCACACAAGCTGTGTTACCACCGTAGCGAGTCGTGTTACCGTCTGGGGTAGGAATTAAACCCCTGACACCCCAAAATTTTAGGACAAAATCACCCATAAGGCTAGTTGGCGAGTTGGCTGATTTTTCAGTTAGGTAGACCTGGGAACTTGACAGCTCAAGATTTGACATTTTTTTGTTTTTAGACCTTATTGAGCAGGTCGTCGTAGTGGCGTACTTCCAAAATTTGGTTGTGTTCATCCACAAGGACTACAGTAGGAGTGTAACTTTTGATCTCCTCTGGCGTAAACTGCCCGTATGTCATTATAATCACGCGATCGCCGATCATGCCTAGACGGGCGGCAGCCCCATTTAGTTCAATAATTCCTGAATAGGCTGGAGCTGGTATAGCATAAGTAATGAAACGCTCGCCATTAGCACTATTCACTACTTGCACTTGCTCGTAGGGTAAAATCCCCGCCTTTTCTAATAAAATTTTATCGACGCTGATACTACCCACATAATTAATGTTCGCGCCTGTGAGGGTGCAATTGTGAATTTTTGCTAAGAGAAAGTTACGCAGCATTTCTTTTCCAGTTATGTGGCAATTGGTATACTTGGCAACAAACACAAATTCATTAGTGCTGTTAGCATCACGGGGCGTAAACCTGTGATGCTAAAAGCACTCATCAAGCAATCAGTTCTGGAGACTCTCTACTTTTTACTTTAGTCTGACCCAATAACGATTGCCCACTATCCCCTATAAGCTCTGATAGATTTGTCTACTAGAGCTGCAACCTTGTCCACATCTTGCCAACCGAGAATTTCAGTGACTTTCTTTTCTAAATTTTTGTAACTGCGGAAGAATTCAGCAATTTCATCCAAGCGGTGTGGTGCTACATCTCTTAAGGATTTGACGTGGCTGTAACGTGGATCTTTGTCTGGTACACACAAAATTTTCTCATCGCGATCGCCACCATCCACCATTTCTAAAAAACCAATTGGTCTAGCAGGAATGATACAACCAGGAAAGGTGGGTTCATCCATAATCACCATACCATCTAGAGGATCGCCATCTTCCGCTAGTGTGTTAGGGATAAAGCCATAGTCATAAGGATACTTGACTGAAGAATATAGTACCCGGTCTAGAGCAAAGGCTTGCAGGTCTTTGTCAAACTCGTATTTGTTTTTACTACCGCCAGCAATCTCAATTAAAACATTGATGACACCGGGTTTTGGCTGGGCTGGAATACGGGATAAGTCCACAAGAAATTCCTCTTTTGTATTTCACTCAAAATTTATTGGGGACATACTCCCCGTGTAAAATTTTATGGCCAAGATGGACATTCTTCCCAAGTATTATTTTGAACCACATTAGTTTTTGTTAGTAAAAAGCGTCGCCATCAAGATATGGCGACGCTTTTTACTAACTTTTTCCCCTAATCAGGGATTTCCCCATTCGTAATGTCAAATTCTAAAGATTGGAGCTAATAACGCAGATTTAGCTCAAAGTCATATATTTAGGAGTGCTGCTAAATCAAAATTCTTCTCCATATGCTTGGAACTGCTGGCTGGTGAAATTTCATAATTGCTGATTTTGCTTATTGTTCACCTGCTGGTAGTTCATAAGTTATGGGTTGTTGACTTGCTGGAACATTGGTGGAATAGTAGGCAATGACAAACACAGGTAGTGTTAGGGTGACTACAGCTATTAATGTTCCCACGAAATCTGCCAAGCGATGGGAATACGTGTCGGGAGGTTTGGCAGACTGACTATCTGAATTCATACAGAATTGGAGTTACTCGCAATTAATGATGGTTTTGCTCTCTAGTCGAGAGTCTCGATCCTATTTTAGCTACTTTCTATTGTCAAATGTGTAGCCGTGAAAAACGTCAACCAGTTAGGCAAGTGTCATAATTGAGTATTTCATCATGGGTGCGCTTTATACATGATGGCAAACCAATGTTTTCCACTTGATTGAGTACATGATATGTCATATTAGGTTAAATTTAGGTTAACAAAATCATTCAATGGGCGGAGATATGACTCTTGCAACCAATGAATTTTTTACCTGAATTTTGTTTATTAAAAATTATTTTATCATTTCCAAAAGCTTTGTCTAAGCTATTTTTATCGATTTCGTTGGTTATTTACACTGGGGTATTAACCGAAATTATGCTGAAATTAATATCGTTTTTGATTCATCAGAACATATAAAGACGCAGTTTCTCATACTAGTATAAGAAACAGGTTAGCAGATTTCTATTCCTGAAAAATCCTACCGCAGAAATACATATAAATTACTGATTTTTGCCATTGTTCATTCAGTAATCACACGAAAAATGATATCTATCTTCTCAATTAATAAATTTCAGTAATCTTACTTTAAATTTAGTCAACTGATATATAAGTATGTAAATCTTGACTAATGACTATTGACTAATGACTATTGACCAATTGACTAATGACTAATTGGAAAAAACCGCCACTAAAGGGCGGTCTAGTTAAGCAATCGGAGGGTAATCTATAGACTAACCTCCTGATTGCGAGATTGTTGTAGCAGGTTTTGCACTCGCTTTTGCAGAAATGCTCACGATAAACTACTGTCTACCGTAGGCACTCATTGGTTCTTTGATAAACCGAATATATAAATGTTTAAAAGTAGACTTAATTACTCTCGGCATGGCAAAATCAATGGGCATTAACTCATCTGGCAATCGCCAATCTTTGATTTGGAGTAAATCAGGATGCAAATTGGGAAAATCAATCTCCGCCAGTTCTGGACAAACTCCTAAGCGTTGAGAAGCAGCAACCGTAGGGACTTGATGGGGTGGAACATTGAGAATTTCCACCATCGCCCTATCTAGGGCAAAAACATTGGTAGCTGCGGCTAATATACCTAAGTTCCGAGGTTCGCCACCACTAGGGCCATTACCTTCATGACCAATGATCCCATCTAAGATGGTTAAATCGGGATTAATGGCTTTGGCGGTTTCCACTAACATTTCCCCAAAGCGGTTAGCATCTTTACCCGCTTCCATGTGCCACCAAGCTTTCATTTTGCCTGGAACGCAACCAAAGAGGTTTTTAACGCCTAAAGTTAAGGTTAATTGACTATGGGATTTAACTTTGGGTAAGTTAATCACAACATCTGCTTCTATGGCTTCCTTGCTGAGTAGGAGATGATTAAAGTTTTCACTCACGGTTTGATAACGCTGTCCGTGAAACTCTACGATAGGCAGATTTAATTCTTGAATGATGGGCTGATAACCATTGGCTATGGCTACACCTTTAGCACTACCAAAAGCAGGACTATCGCCTAAAAATGGTTTTCCACCTGCGGCGATGACCATTTGGGCAACCGCATAAACCAATTCAGCGCGAGTGGTACACTCTTTTTGAGGACGTGAGCCGGTGAGTAAATTAGGTTTGAGTAAAACGCGTTGTCCTGGTTTGACAAAAGCCGCCATTCCGCCTAAAGGTTCTAATAAGGTGGTTAAATATTCTTTTAAAGAATCCTTGGCGTAGGAATTAGCCCGGATAAGGCTGACAGATGGTTTTAAATGTTGCATGGTAAATAAGTGCGAATAAGTAATGAGTGATGAGTGCTGTTAGCGGAAGCGGGGCGTTTAGCCCGTGGTGAGTAATGAGTAATAAGTAATAAGTAATGAGTAATGAGTGAAGTTTTTCTTCCCCTGTTTTCCCAGTCCCCAGTCCCCATTCCCTATTCCCCATTCCCTACAATCATGCTCATCTGTTCTAGATTTAACACAGTAGCTAAGTCTGCTTCACTCATCAGCCCTTTTTCTAAGACTATCTGTCTTAAAGATTTACCTGTTTCTAGGGATTCTTTGGCGACGGCGGCGGCGTTTAAGTAACCGATATGGGTGTTGAGGGCGGTAACTAAGGCTAAACTGCCTTCGGCGTAGGCTAAACAACGTTCTTTGTTAGCGGTAATTCCCTGGATGCAGCGTTCTGTGAGGGCGGCGATAGTATTACCGAGAATTTCTGTACTGTGAATCAGGTTATAGGCAATTAACGGCATCATCACGTTTAATTCTAATTGTCCGGCTTGGGCTGCAAGAGCGATCGCATTGTCGTAACCCATGACTTGAAAACATACCATTGATGTCATCTCTGCCATGACGGGGTTATATTTCCCTGGCATAATCGATGAACCTGGTTGTACTGGGGGTAGTTGAATTTCTTTAAAACCGGTTTTTGGCCCTGAATCCATCAGGCGCAAATCATGGGATATTTTAGCTAAATCTTGGGCTAAATTTCTTAATGCGCCGGAAACATTCACAAACGCGCCCATACTCTGCATAGCAGCCATGAGATGGGGTGCAGGTTGCAAAGGAAGATTGAGTAATTCTGAGAGGACTTCTACGACGCGGAAACGATATTGGGGGTGGGTATTTAGTCCCGTTCCTGCTGCACTTCCGCCTAAACCTAGCACCATTAAGTCCCCAGAGGCGGCGTAGAGGCGGTTTTGATGTTCGGAAAGGATTTGCGCCCAAGCCCGGAAGTTTTCGCCTAAACGGACAGGTACAGCATCTTGGAGGTGGGTTCTGCCGGATTTAACGATATCTTGAAATTCTACAGCTTTGGTTTCTAAGGTAGCGATCGCTGTTTCTAAAGCTGGGTGCAATGTCCTTTGCAGTGCTAACAAGCCGCCAATGCGAATCGCTGTCGGAATCACATCGTTGGTAGACTGTCCATAGTTGACATGATCGTTCGGACTCACCCGTTTGTAATTTCCCTTTTCATCACCGAGAATTTCTAAAGCCCGGTTAGATAAGACTTCATTAACATTCATGTGGTGAGAAGTTCCAGCACCGGCTTGATAAACATCTACCACAAATTGATCACGAAATTTACCCGCTAGAATTTCATCGGTGGCTTGTACAATTGCTTGACTAATATCTTGGGGAATACAACCAAGTTCACCGTTGACAATTGCTGTAGCTTTTTTAATTAATAGACAAGCATCTACGTAAGTAGGTAATGGTTTAAGTCCGCTAATCGGGAAGTTTTCGATAGCTCGTAGAGTTTGAATACCGTAATAAACATTACTCTGGATTTGGCGATCGCCCATTGAATCGCGCTCGATGCGAAAATCTGTATTGTCGCTCATATTATTGTTTAGATGATCTCAAAATACAGATCATGCCATGCAAATACACAAAAAACTTGATTATTCTCAAGATATTATGTTTCTTGAAGAGAATAACTCAGACAACATGGCACACTAAAATAAGAATGATGACTACTAGTAATTAATAACTGAACCAGAAAATATTATGATTAAAACACCAACGCGCAAGATATCTTTAGAAGAATTCTTGCAACTACCAGAAACTGAACCAGCCAGCGAATATATCGATGGTGAAATCATTCAAAAACCTATGCCTCAAGGTAAACACAGTAGACTTCAAGGCGAATTAGTCACTACCATTAATGGTGTAGTCAAAGCAAATAAAACTGCTCTGGCTTTCCCAGAATTACGTTGTACATTTGGCGGACGTTCCACTGTTCCTGATGTTGCAGTATTTGCTTGGGAGAGAATTCCTGTTGATGAAAAAGGCAATGTTGCTAATGTGTTTAACACATATCCAGATTGGACAATTGAAATCCTCTCTCCCGAACAAAATGGGGTAAAAGTTATTAGAAATATTCTACACTGCTTAAATTATGGTACTAAATTAGGTTGGTTAATCGACCCAGAAGAACCTAGTGTTATAGTGTATCCACCACAGCAACAACCAATATTTTTAGAAAACGAAGAAGATGTTTTACCAGTTCCCAATTTAGTTAGTGATTTGCATTTGACTTTAGGAGAATTATTTGGCTGGTTGAAACTATAAAAAATTTTAATAATGATATAAACTTTGCAATTGCTACACTCCAAAAAGTGGCATTAGGAGATTTATTGATAGGTTTATTAATTTTAAATTTTGCATTCGGATTGAAGCAGCGTGACTTTACCCAATTGGATTACTTTTTCTCGGCTACTGGGTGTACCATTTCTACTTTATGGACTGTACAACCCTACAGAACAATCTAGATGGATATGTTTAGCAATTTTTTTAGTAGCAGCGTTGACAGATTGGTTAGATGGTTATTTAGCTAGAAAACTGAATCAAATTAGTGATTTAGGTAAGTTTCTTGATCCTTTAGTAGACAAGTTTTTGGTATTAGCACCATTACTAGTGTTAGTGGAGTTGGGAAAAATCCCAGCTTGGGGAGTGTTTTTGATTTTAGCGCGAGAATTAGCGATCGCGGGGTGGCGAGTTAACCAAACGACGATTAGCGGGGCGAATATCTGGGGTAAACTCAAAACGGTGAGTCAGATTATTGCGATCGCTTTGCTCATCGCACCCTTACCATCAAACTGGGAAACTCCTTCTCTCATCGCCTTTTGGATTTCTGTAATTTTGACTTTAGTGTCTGGGGTAATTTATCTATGGCCTCAAAATTCTCCCAGCAAGCAATCTCCAGAAACTAACTAACACTATCTAACGGAATTATTTATAAGACTGATATAGCAGTTCTAAATCATTCATGAGACACAAGATCCCCGACTTCTTAAAGAAGTCGGGGATCTTGACACCGCGAGTTCTCACAAATCAGATAGAACTGCTATATTATTGTTTGCAAACGTGATAAATATCATCTCTATTTGAGATTCTGGACTAACGAGAATTATCTATTGACAACTTTATTGAAAACATATTTTTTCTCATGTTCAAAAATTCTCATCAGATACTCACCGTAACTACTTTTCGCCATTGACTCAGCCAATTTACGCGCCTGAGATAAATCAATGTATCCTTTCAAATAAGCGATTTCTTCGATACAAGCAATTTTTAAACCCTGTCTTTCCTCAAGAGTTTGAATAAAATTAGTGGCTTGATGTAAAGATTCGTGAGTACCTGTATCTAACCAAGCATACCCCCTACCAAGTAACTCGACTTGTAGCTGATTGCGTTTTAGGTAAATCAAATTGACATCAGTAATTTCTAACTCATTGCGAATAGAAGGTTTTAAATTAGTAGCAATTTCTACTACTTGTGAATCATAAAAATATATTCCAGGGACAGCATAATTTGATTGGGGAAATAATGGTTTTTCCTCAATATTTATCGCTTTACCATCAGCATCAAATTCAATGACTCCATAGATTTGGGGATTTTTTACTTGATAGCCAAAAATCAATCCACCTGTTTTCAGAGTTGCTGACTTAACTAAAACTTCTGTCAAACCGTGTCCGTAAAAAATATTGTCACCTAAAATTAGGCAGACTGAATCATCACCTATGAAATTTTCTCCTAAAATAAAAGCTTGTGCAGGCCCTTCCGGTTCTGGTTGAGCAATATAACTAAACTTTAAACCCCACTGAGAACCATCTTGTAATAGTCTTTGAAATAAAGGTAAATCAGTCGGAGTAGAAATAATTAAAATATCCCGAATACCTGCAAGCATTAACACAGATAACGGATAGTAAATCATCGGTTTGTCGTAAACAGGTAAAAGCTGCTTACTGATAACTTGAGTTATAGGATAAAGACGTGTCGCTGAACCTCCAGCGAGGATAATACCTTTCATATTTAATTTATTATTAGCATCAAATATTATTCACTCAATTCATTATCTATTTTCGTAGTTTTGCTGTAACCATGCTTGATAATTTCTAGAACGAACTTGCTCTAACCAAGATGGATTATTTAAATACCACTGCACAGTTTTTAGCAGTCCGCTATCAAAGTCTTCTTGAGGATACCAGCCTAATTCATGACTAATTTTTTGACAATCTATTGCATATCGTCGGTCATGTCCGGGACGGTCTTTGACAAAATTAATTAACGATGAATAAGAAAAATTAGCTATAGGAATTAGTTCATCAAGAATAGCACAAATTTTTTCAACTACAGTCAGATTAGTTTGTTCATTTAACCCACCAATATTATAAGTATCGCCAATTTTTCCCTGTTTTAACACTAGATATATAGCTTGGCAATGATCAATTACATAAAGCCAATCACGGATATTTTGCCCGTCTCCGTAAATGGGTAATGTTTTTCTAGCAATAGCATTGAGAATTATTAAAGGTATCAGCTTTTCTGGAAATTGCATTGGCCCGTAATTATTCGAGCAATTAATGGTTAAAGTCGGCAACCCATAGGTATGATAATAAGCGCGTACAAAGTGATCAGATGATGCTTTCGATGCAGCATAAGGACTATTAGGCGAATAAGGTGTATCCTCTTTAAATGCTGGTGCTGTGGGAGTGAGTGAGCCGTACACCTCATCTGTAGATATATGCAAAAATCGGAATTCTTTTTGTTGTTGTTTTGATAATTTTTGCCAATAAAATTTACTTGCTTCTAATAGCTGAAAAGTTCCGATTACGTTAGTATCAATAAAATCCTGGGGGCTAAAAATTGAGCGATCAACATGACTTTCTGCCGCAAAATTAATGACAGCATCAGGTTGATATTGCTCTAGAATATAACTAACCAACTCAAAATTATTAATATTTCCTTGAATAAAATGATAGTTATTGTCTGTTTGTAATGCTGCTAAATTATCTAAATTACTAGCATAAGTTAGCTTATCCAAATTAATGACATTTGCCCAATTTAGTTTTCTCGCTAAAAGAATAAAATTAGCACCAATAAATCCTGCTCCTCCTGTAACTAATATTGTTGACATATGGTTTAAAAAAGTTGGTTGAATATATTTTTGTTTATACCAAAGTTATGCCTTTCTTTGCTAACTTAAAATTAGTCGGTTAGGACTTGACTTATGTATCAAACAGACCCTCCCCAGCCTGCCAAAGTAGCCCTACCTACTATGTATGATCTTCCTAGCGAATACCTGGAGGATTCTGGCTTGCCTGATGAATTTCACATTTTGCAATCACAGCTTTTAAGAGAAACTTTCTCTACTCCTAATTACCCAGCAGATCAAGTATTAGTTGCTACTGATTTAAACTTGTATTACGACACTCACAATCCCCTATGGTACAAACGTCCTGACTGGTTTGCAGTAGTTGGGGTTTCTCGTTTATATGAACAAAGAGATTTACGTTTAAGTTATGTCATCTGGCAAGAAAGTGTCGCTCCTTTTGTGGTGGTAGAATTATTATCTCCTGGGACGGAGAAGGAAGATTTAGGTCAAACTTTACGAGAAGTTAGTCAACCTCCGACTAAATGGGAGGTATATGAACGAATTTTGCGAATTCCTTACTACATCGTATTTGACCGCTACACAGATAAACTCCAAGCCTTCCAACTAGTCGCAGACAGTTATCACCCCATTGACTTAAGTACACCACAAATTTGGATGCCGAGTCTGCAAGTAGGGTTAGGACTCTGGCAAGGTACTTATACCAATTCACAATTCGCAAGTCGCAATTCGCAATTAAAAAACTTAGATGCAGCAAAGCTTTCATGGTTTCCGTCTGTATCAATATTTTCGCGAATTGGTATTACCAAGGAATTGAACGCCTGTGGTTACGCTGGTACGATACAGCAGGGAATTGGATTCCCACAGCAGTAGAACTACTAGCACAAGAAAATCAACGCGCAGAAAAATTAGCTGCTAAGTTAAAAGAATTAGGCATTGACCCGAATCAGTTATAGGGACTGGGGAATGGGGACTGGGGACTGGGAAAGTGAGGGGTAAAAAGAGAAAAATTCTATGCCCCATGCCCTATGCCCTATGCCCCATAGCTAATGACTAAGCTTGTAAAATTTCTTCATCAACAGAGAAGTCGATTTCTGCTTGATCTCTTCTGGTGGCTAAATAATCATTTTCAAAAGAGTCAGTTAGCCCGGAGATTAAATCGTATTGGGGCTGCCAATTTAATTCTGTTTGCGCTTTGTGTACAGAAGCAAAGAAATGCTGTACGCGCATCGGAAAAGCTTTGCGTTTACCGAAATCAAATTTTTTCGGGTCGTAATGCACAATTTTGATGTCATCTGGTGATTTACCGGCAGCTTGGGCGCAAGCACGGGCTAAACCATCAAAGGTAACAAAGCGATCGCCTGAAATGTTATACACTTGTCCAATCGCCTGCTGATTGCCAATCACCTGGGACATGGCCACAGCCAAATCTTTGACATGGCCTAGCTGAGTAATATGTAAGCCGTTACCAGGAATAGGAATTGGGCGATCGCGTACAATCCGATCAAAGAACCAACTTTCTAAATCGTTATAATTTAACGGCCCGTAAATATAGGTAGGGCGAATGGAAGTAAAAGGTAATCCCTGCTGCTGTAAATACGCTTCAGTTTCGTGTTTCCCCCGATGGCGGCTTTTTGGGTCTACCTTGTCACCCTCAACGTGGGGTAATTGGTCAGATTTAAGATATACCCCCGCAGAACTCATATAGACAAAATGTTGCACCCGTCCGGCAAAAATTTCCGCTAGTGGTTGAGTATCAGTCAATTCCCGACCATTATTGTCAAAAATGACATCAAAATTTTCTGGTGATAATTTTTCCTTGAGCTGTGTAGGATCAGTGCGATCGCCTATAATTTGTCCTACTCCCTGTAAACTTGGCAGGGGACGATTACCACGATTAAACAGCACTACCTCATGTCCTTGTTCCACAAGTATCTGAGTTAGATAAACACCGATAAACCTGGTACCACCCATGATCAAAATTCGCATAAATCACCGACTCCTACGTATTTTTTAGGAACTAGAGGGGAGTAAAAAGTACAAAGATTTATTTTCTTTTGACTTTTGCCTTTCTCTTACCCAATCTTCTTGAGGTTATCAGGTTGCCTATCCCTCTGGAACATCCACTAGAAGAAATACGTCTGGATTTTTAATCTGGGGCGCTTCCTATTCCTCAATCGCAAAGGGAAACCTTGCAGTTAACCTCACACTCTGCTTGATATATTTTTTACATTTTAAAGTTAGCTGTGCCCTTGAAATATGCTCTTGTTCATGAGTGGCTCACACCAAAAGCCACCGGTGGTTCAGAATTAGTCGTAAGAGAAATTTTGAACCACGTTGAGGCAGATTTGTATGCCCTCATTGACTTTGAATCCACCAATCCTGACAGTTATCTATATCAACGTCAGATTGGTAGTACATTTCTCCAGCATTTTCCCTTTGCCAAAAATGGGATTCAAAAATACCTGCCCTTTTTACCATTGGCAATTGAACAACTGGATTTACGCCAGTATGATGTTATTTTGTCTTCATCTCACGCTGTAGCCAAAGGCGTGATCACCACTGGCGACCAGGTGCATATTTGCTATTGCCACAGCCCTATGCGCTATGCTTGGGACTTAACTTTTGATTATCTACACCACAGTAAGTTGGGGCGTGGTGTAGCTGGGTGGGTGACTCGCTACTTGCTTCATCAACTACGTCAATGGGATGTCCTAAGTGCAAACCGAGTTGACTATTTTATTGCTAACTCTCACCATACAGCTCGGAGGATTTGGCGTTGCTATCGACGAGAAGCTACAGTCATCTATCCCCCAGTCAATGTAGATCAATTTCCTTTTTTACCTCAAAAAGAGGATTTTTATCTCACTGTTTCCCGGTTAGTGAGCTATAAGCAAGTATCTCTAATTGTTCAAGCGTTCAATCAATTGCAGCGTCCATTGGTAATCATTGGTACAGGTTCAGAAATGAAACAAATTCACAAGCTAGCAAACTCTAATATCAAAATCCTGGGGTGGCAACCTGATGAAGTGGTAAAAAAATATATGGCTAGGGCTAAGGCATTTGTGTATGCTGCTTGTGAAGATTTTGGTATTGCTTTAGTAGAGGCGCAGGCTTGTGGTACTCCCGTGATTGCCTATGGTGCAGGAGGTGCTTTAGAAACAGTTAAAGATGTGCGATCCTTTAAAGATAATGGTACGGGGATATTATTTCCGCGCCAAACAGTAGAGGCATTAGTGGAGACAGTAGAGAAATTTGAAATTTATCAAGATGCTCTTAGTCCTGAGTATATGCGATCGCACGCTGCTCAGTTTTCACCCCAAGTTTTTACTCAACGTTACCTAGATTTTTTAAATCAGCATCATAAAAAAGGCATTCTGGAACGTGACAGCCAGAATTTTTTGTAATTGTTTTTTGTGCTTTTGGCGATTTTACCCCAGAAGCACCTCCTTTTAGCTTTAAGATTGGGACTATGTGTGGTGTGGATTATTAAGGAGTATGATGACTGCCCAGAGCTCACTCCTCTCCGGTAAGCGACGCTTAAAGACAGATGCTAGCTCGTCTACGCGTTCTGTAATCAAGCGAGGTCAAAAAACAAAGACACCTAGACGAAAACCTCAAGGTTTGTCTTTTCTCAGTTTAAACGGAGAGTTTTTCAAAAGACTGTTCGACATTGTGTTTTCTTTGTTGGTTTTGATTCTGTTTTCTCCTGTCTACTTAATTTTGGCCTTGCTGATTGCTTTGAGTTCGGAAGGCCCGATTTTTTATGTCCAGGAAAGAATCGGAAAAAATTACCAGCCATTCAATTGTATTAAGTTCCGTACAATGGTTCGGAATGCAGACGAAGTTCTCGTCCAAATGATGGAAACATCACCCCAGTTGCGGCAAGAATTTGAAAGCAGTTTTAAGCTGAAAAAAGACCCTAGAATTACTAGAATAGGTCGTTTTTTACGAATTACTAGCCTGGATGAATTTCCTCAGTTCTGGAACGTTTTAAAAGGGGATATGAGTGTCGTCGGCCCGCGTCCTCTAGTTGCAGAAGAACTGCCGAAATACGGAATTCACATTGATCAGGTTTTAACTATCAGACCAGGAATTACCGGATTATGGCAAGTTTCTGGGCGCAATGACATTCCCTACCCCCGCAGAGTACAAATAGACCTGCATTATGTCAAAGCTAGAACCTTGTGGCTGGATTTATGGATTATCCTCAAAACCATTGATGTAGTCATTATGCCCAAAAATAACGGAGCATACTGAGATTAGGGCATAGGGAATGGGGAATAGGGTAATTTTTTAATACTTCTGCCCCAATCCCCAGCACCTAATCCCCAATCCCTATTTCTCTGACCAATAATCAGTGACTTCATAGCCAAGTTCCTCTAACATTTGTCGCAATAGAGGTAAACTCAGTCCTATAACATTGCTGTGACAACCCGTAATTTTTTCTACGAATAGACTACCAAAACCTTCTAAGGCGAATGCACCAGCACATTTGAGTGGTTCACCTGTAGCGACATAAGCTTGAATAGCGCGATCGCTAATTTGGGCAAAATAAACCCTTGTGACTTGACATTTTACTACAGTACGCTGCTGCTGCTGGTCAATTAGAACGTGACCTGTGTACAAATCACCAAAGCTACCCCGCATTAATTGCCAGCGTGCGATCGCTTCCTCTGCATTTTCTGGCTTACCGTGAATCTTACCATCTATCGCTAAGACGGAATCACAACCCATAATTAAAGCTGATGTAAACTGTGGTGCTACAGTTTCCGCCTTGCTTTGAGCCAAAATCTGTACTAATTGAGCAGGCTCACTCAGTTGAACTTGTGACTCATCAAAATCACTAGGACTAACTATAGGTTCAATACCAACACTCTGTAGCAAACGCCGTCTCGCCGGAGAAGCCGAAGCTAGCACAAATTGGGGAAGTGTAATCATAGTCATTAGTCAATAGTCAATAGTCAATAGTCATTAGGGAACAGGGAACAGGGAATGGGGAATTGGGAATAGGGACATAGATGAATGTTGATACTCAATGCCCCATGCCCCATGCCCCATATCCAATCCCTATCTAGTACACTGAAAAAGAATTTACAACCTCTTCCATAGACTGTTTAACTTTTTGCCACCGCTTTTCAGGAATAGAAGCATTAAAGGTAAAAAGTTTACCTCGGCTCACTGCTACACTGGCGATATTATGACGTTTTTGTTTACTGGGCAGCGTTACTAAATACTCCAGGATGTAGTATTCTTTACCATCACTTTCTTTTTCTAAAGCATTGACTAACTCTGCTGTTCTACCAGAATCAGCAGGAGCTAAAGCGGCTTTACCTAGCTTATAACCTACTTCTGTAGGTGTTCCTAATTGTTGTAAAGTTTTGTTCTCTGGGACAGGACTAATCACCACAGAGACATTTTCTGATACCTCAATTAAATCGTGAAATACAACATCAGGGCCATTCGCAACTTTTACCTGCAACCAGCCATTGGGGTATGAAAACTCATAGCCATCGGTTGTATCGACAAAGCTTTTGAATCCCGCAGCAGAGGCTACATCAGGATTACTTAGACTGAAACTTAACACCAATAGCAAAATAAATACAAGTCTTTTCCACATTTTTACAGTTTCCTTTCGGCTGGAAGCAACATAAACAGGCATAATTTCTCATTATTATTGTCCCATCAAGTGTGTCGATATGGGCATTGGCAATAGGGCATTGGCAATAGGATATGGGGCATTGGGCATTGGGAATGGGGCATTGGGCATCAACATTCATCTATTCCCTATTCCCTATTCCCTATTCCCTATTCCCTATTCCCTATTCCCTATTCCCTATTCCCTATTCCTTATTCACTCTTGACTAATGACTAATGACTAATGACTAATGACTAATGACTAATAACTATTGACTACTGAATCTGCAAAACAACTAGCGTCATATCATCATTGTTTTGTCGATCAGGGCCGATAAATTGCTGTACCTGATCGAATAAGTAATCAACAATTTCCTGGGGACTGTTACAGTATCGACAAGCTACTTGAAAGGCAGTTACAAAATTTTCTTCATCGAAGCGATCGCCACTCGCCGCCGCCGCATCGGTTAAACCATCTGTATAATAAACAACTGTATCCCCTGGTTCTAATTGTGCATGGGCATCTTCATACTGACTATGGGCATCCAAGCCAATTAACATTCCCAAGGTATCTAGCCTTGTAATAGTTTTCGTAGCTGCATGCCACCACAAAGGCGGATTATGTGCAGCATTACTGTAAGATAAAACCCGATTTTGGGGATTATATTCTGAGTAAAACAGCGTCACAAAACGGTGAGAATTTTCCAAATCCGCATACATGACACGGTTTAAATTTTGCAGAATGCTCCCAGGGGAATTACCATGCAAAACTTCTCCCCGTAACATTCCCCGCATCATCGTCATAATTAAACCCGCAGGGACACCCTTACCCATAACATCCCCAATCACTAAACCCCAACGACCATTATTTTGACTACCGTTAGTGATATGGGGATAAATCTGACTCTGACTGGTAGGAATAAAATCGTAATAATCTCCACCGACACGATTAGCCGGTCTACAGCGTGCGGCTAAAATTGCACCAGGAATAGCAGGACATTGACGCGGTAACAGTCGCCTTTGAATCTCCGCACCAATTTCTAATTCTTGGTCTAAACGTTCTTTCTTT
Source organism: Nostoc sp. CENA543 (assembly GCF_002896875.1). Lineage (GTDB taxonomy): Bacteria > Cyanobacteriota > Cyanobacteriia > Cyanobacteriales > Nostocaceae > Trichormus. The sequence continues at coordinate 4,816,964 of NZ_CP023278.1, read as the reverse complement.
CTCAGCTCTACTGCTAATTCGTCGTTTTCAATGGCTACGGCTGTTTGATCTGCCACTAGACGCACTAGTTTTTGTCTAGTTTCTGTCCAGCTATACTCAGGATCACGACTGAGTACATATAGCCATCCCCTTTCTGTGTGCTTGACTAAAATCGCTGTACCAAAAATTTGTACACCTGGCCCCAAGTGATGGTGCATTTGCGCGTCTAATATACCTGTAGCAGTAGCTAAAGGTGCGCTATTGGCTGCAAGTGTAACTTGACTACTAGCTGTTTCTAAAGCCTTGCGAATATTCTTACGCTGGCGACTATCTTGCCAATGCAGCTGCTCTAGCCTAATTTGCCCATTGGGTTTGTAAAGAAATAATGCACTTCCATCAGCATCTGTGACTCGTGTTGCCATTAATGGAATCAGCTCTAAAAACTGATTCAAGTTATTGAAACTTCTCAGGGCAAAACCCAAGGAACTCAGCAAATCTTGAATTTTATTTTGTTCCCGGTGCAACCTGGCCACGAGTTCTTTGAGTGCTACTACTGGCGTGACCTCACTTGTTGTAGCACTATTATTACTTTCAGTAGGTTGAGACGGCAGTTGAGACACAGTTACAGTTAATATTGCACTGGAAAAACAGACTGGAGTTGACTTTTAAAATTTGGCGTTGACATTGCTAAACCATATTGGGTCAAGATTTGTCCTTTAGCAAGAGTAGAAAGACGTAAGACATAACTCCATACAAGTATTACATTAAGTTATAAAATTTATATCTCAAGTCGGAATGTGAATAAATGTATGTTTCTGCGAAGATTGTTACATAAAGGCCAACCAGGATTTTTACTGGTAAGGCAAAAGTTGATTTTTTATATCTTAATTAGCAAATCATACATCTTCAGAAACCGTTATTCTGAACTTATGCTGTTGGGTTTTGATCTGCCGCAACAAAAACTATACATTTTGATAACACATAAATTGCAAAAAGCGTATTTTTAGAGGATTGTACCCGCAAGTTGGCAAATTAGCCACAAACATAATAGATGATTAGGACAAAATTGTTTTGTGTCAACATAATTTTGGCAATCACTAATTTTTCCAGGAAGAATATTGGGTGTAAAGTTCACTAGTCATAAGGCTGTTGTGGGTTCACATGGCTAATACTAATTTCTATGTTTTGAATACTGAAAACCAGGCATCATCACAAGACAATAATTTCAGCGATTTTGTAGTAATTGTTACTTTTGTTTTTTTCATTCTGTCCATAAAAAAGCGGGTTGATGGTGTAGGTTTTGATGAAGCTATGATGATTTCGTTGCTTTTACATTCATCACTCATCACTGGAATAATACCTACACCCATGAAATCCTATTCCTCTACCTATGTGTATCAGGTTCCCAGTAAATCCTAATTAGGGTCTGGGTACAAGAATTTTTCCTGTTTATGAATGGGTAGCAAGCAGGGTAAGGGCTAGGAAGTAGGAAAATTTGCTTGATTGAAACTATTTTCTCCCACTAGCCACTTAATAAGGCTTCCACAAATTCATAACTAGAAAAAGGACGTAAGTCCTCAATTCCTTCACCTGCTCCAATAAAGCGGATGGGTAGACCTAGCTGTTGTACTACCGCTAGGGCTACACCGCCCTTAGCAGTTCCATCAAGTTTGGTTAAAACTACGCCACTGAGTTGAGCTGCTTGGGAAAAAACTTCCGCTTGTCGTAGTCCATTTTGACCAAGAGTAGCATCTAAAACTAAAAGAGACTCAATTTTGGCATCAGGGGCTTTTTTGTCGATAATCCGCCGAATTTTGCTGAGTTCGTCCATTAAATTTTTCTTATTTTGCAATCTGCCTGCGGTATCAACCAAGAGTAATTCTGTGTTACGTGATTGGGCTGCGGCGATCGCATCAAACACCACTGCTGCTGGGTCTGTATTTTTACCAGGGTTGGCGATGACTTCCACACCACTCCTTTGCCCCCAAACTTTTACCTGTTCTACTGCTGCTGCTCGGAAGGTATCTGCTGCACCAATCAAACAGCGATAACCAGATTTTTGTGCCAGGTGAGAGAGTTTACCAATGGTGGTAGTTTTACCCGCACCATTTACCCCTGTAATTAACCAAATATTCAGGGTATCTTTTTCGGGGGCAAAACTGGCTTTATGGGTAGTTTGGAGGGGAGCTTCTAGCATCTCCCGCAGGATTTGTTTTAAGTAGGCGATCGCGGCTTCTGGTGGTGTAACTTCTTCTCGCAGTTTCTTCTGGAGTGCATTAATAATATGGTCAGTCGCTTCTACACCTACATCAGCTTGCAACAATAAAGCCTCAATTTCTGCAACCGCCGCCTGATTGAGTGGCCCTTGTCCCACAATCGCCTTGAGTTGATTCAGGATATTGCGACGGGTTTTGTCTAATCCTTCCCGTAACTTCTTGAGCCAAGTAATTTCTTCAATCGATATATCTTCTGCTCGTCTACCCTGTGAGGCTAATACTTCTGCTGACCAAACAAATCCTTCATCGAAATCTAGTCCGGGAATTGTTTCTAAGCTTTCAGATGTAGTTGCATCTGGCGGAACTACTTCCGGTTCTGGTACTTCAATAGCATTGGCAATGAGTCTTTCTTGCTTGGCTTCCCTTTCTGCTGCGGCTCTTTCTAAAAAAGATAAAGGAGCTGCGGGTATTTCTTCTTGAGCAATTTCCGACTCAAGAGAACTTTCGCTGCTTGTAGCTGATTCTACTAATCCTTGTGTATTATCACTTATTTCTGCTGACTCTTCAGTAGATACTGCCGCTTCTGGGGGATTTTCTGTAACTTCGGTTGTAGCTGTGGGGGTTTCTGTTTCAGATGGGGGAGCATCCGTAGAAACATCTGCTGAGTCTGTTTGAGAATTTTGCTTTTCTTGAATATTTTTATAAGCGGCTTTAGCAAACGCCAACAAGTCGGCCGTTGAGTCTGTTGCAGCGTCGGCTGTTGTTGATGACGTTGCGGCTGACTCTGGTTGGGGTTCTGGGGTTGGAGGTGTTTCTCCTGGTTGTGGAGATGGTGAGTCTTTTTCTTGACGATTGAACCAATTAAAAACCATTGCAGCTAGCGGTGTTAGTTGTTCTGTGAGGTATGAGCTATACCGTTTATGAGTTATAAGCTATGAGTTTAATTTAACTTTTTACTCAGGTTTGGTGTGAAAACCTCCGGGTTATCCGCACCTGTTGCTGTTCCTCAATACCAACTCACAACTTACCACTCATCATGATGATTAGGTTAGGTTTTTCTTCTAACCAAACAAGGCATAAATCAAACCGTCATCCCAAACGAGATGATTTTACCTTTTGCCTTTTGCCTTTTGCCTTTTTACTTTTGCCTTTCTAAGCTGTTTGTTTCTGCTCTGTGACTCGACGCAGAACACCATTGATAAATCGGTGTCCTTCGTCGCCGCTATATCGTTTTGCTAATTCCACCGCTTCGTTAATAGCCACTCGATCTGGAAGATTGAGGAAGCGCATTTCTGCTACAGCAATCCGTAGGATATCACGATCAATTTGAGCTAAACGGGTCACTTGCCAATCTACCAAAGCTAGAGAAATTTGTTCATCAATTACCGTCCGATGCTCGCTAACGGTTTGGACAAGTTTGATGGCGTATTTACCGACTTCCCGATCCTGATTAGCCAGTTGAATCAATTCAGGAAACTCTAGGGCTGCACCTAACTGATTAATAGCAGTTTGGGTATATTCTATTGCCTCTTTGAGCATGGTTCTAGCAGTATTCAGGTCTGAGGCACGAGTTTCACTGGTTAACAGGCGGTCATGACTACGTTGTAATTCCCCAGATGCGTTGTCTAAAGTGTCTTGTACTTCTGCCCTTAAGGTGCGTACTGTTGCTAACACTAGTTTAGGAAGGTGTTCTTCTGTCAATTTTTTGGGATTGACAGGTAACTGGCTCAAGCTTAAAAGTGCCAGCTCACGGGCTATTTGTTGAGGTTTACGGTCTTGCATAAGAATTTCAGTGTTTCCGTACTAATTTAATTTGGGAGTGACAAATCTATCAAAATTTGATTGAGCCAGACAACCATAATATTCTGTTTGGCTACAAATTTACCGGATTTTTTTTAGCTTTCTTCAACGGGAATGATTGGTCTTTGGATATCGTTATTAGGCTTTTCTGCTTTATGTTCTTTGGTGATGACTAAAGGGGGTAGGGATGTATTAGGGGAAACAATCCCACCAGAGACAATGATTTTAAACGCGTCTTCCACCGACATAGAAAGGTTGATTACTTCATCTTCTGGAACTACGGCGTACCATCCTGTGGTCGGGTTGGGAGTTGTGGGAATAAAAATACTCAACATGGGGCGGGACATCTGGGCTTGAATTTCGCTCCCAATTAAGCCAGTGACAAATGCGATCGCCCACATTCCTTTGCGGGGGTATTCTACTAAAATCACCCGTCGAAACTTATTATTGGAATCTTTAATCAGTGTTTCCAAAAGCTGTTTCAAGGTTTTGTATACCTGTCCAGCTAAAGGAATGGCCTGTAATAATCGCTCCCCAAAATCTAATAACCAGCGTCCCGCAATATTACGTGCCATCAACCCAATCAGCAGGATACTGAGTAAGGGTACAGCTAGACCCACCGCTAAATTGAGGACATTAACTAAAATCGGGTGTAATCCATCAAAGGGATTAAGTTGTTTCGGAACTTGAGTGAGAAAGTCAATTACCCAATTAGCAATAGTAATTGTCAGCCAAATAGTTGTCGCTAGCGGAATCACCACCAACAACCCAGCTATTAAGTCATTCTTCAAGTCCTGCTTTAAGCGATCAATTCCCAAGCCCCTATTCTCCTTATTTAGAATAGTGGAAATTTCTTTATTCGTATTCATGCCAGAAGATTTGTCTAGTGATTAAGAACTAACTTGTAGTGTTTTTGACAGCAAGCTAATATCTATAACGACAAACAGTTAAGTTGAAGTTGTGGCTGTATGTAAGACTAGCAGGGAAATAAAACCAATTCGCAATTCGCAATTCGCAATTCGCAATAAAATATCTCCCAGTTAAAGGTACATACAGGCAAATTCCAACTCAGATCAAAGTTAATTGATTGTGGAAGTTGTTACTTTTCTTTGTATTAGGTGTAAATGATTGTTGCAAATATCGGAGATATTAAATATCCTACCGCGCTTATTTAAAAGCTGCTAACCTAGAAAAATCATTGATTGACAGTAATTAACGCAGTTCTTCCTAGCCATTGGCAACAAGGTAGAGGTAATTTTTCTGAGAATGTGATGTTAAAAATTTTAACAGATTAGGGTCATTGAGCGTAGGGCATTGGTGATTGGGCAATTCAATACGTAGATACTGGCATTTAAGTTTTAAATTGGGTATCAATCCCAAATCCCACATTCAATATTTAAAATTTTCAATCTCTTAACTATTTGGCAGTTTCGGAAGTTGTACAACTCACTTCTAGTTGACTAGGCTGAGGTAATGGTGCTTCGAGACTGGGAGTAGGGATATATTTCATCTCCCAAGCTTTCAGCAAAATGAGATATTCATAAAAAGCCTGTAAGGTACACCAAGCTAACCCAGCCCGTCCATCCAAGCAGCCACCCAACAGAAAGTACATATACAAAAAGCGTAGGAATGGTCTAGCAGGTAGGCGCAAAGATAAATCTTTTAACGCTCGTCGTCTTTCTACTTCAGACTTGCCAAAAAACAAATCTCGCCAATCTACTTTTCCATTTTCTAATTGATACAGTGTTTCCCTGGCTTCATCCGTAGAATAACGGTTGTGTTTTTCAATCCAACGGCTCAAACCTTTGCTACAAGTGTAGTGGGGATAGGTTTCCTTTAAAAAACTGGTTGCGCCTTCACACACTTCTCGTTCCGTATGACCATAGTCTGTAAACCAAACTTTCCCATGACGGAAAAGACGCATTTGATAGCGCGGATACTGGGTGCTGCGGCGAATCCATTGGTTTAAGAAAATTACCCGTTCGGCAACGTAATAACCTATATAATCTGGATTTTCTTTTGCTTGTTCACATTCAGCAAATAGTTCGGGTGTCATTCGTTCATCAGCTTCTAGAATGTACACCCACTCGTGCTTAGGTGGTATAGATTCTAACATCCAGGTGCGTTGTCTGCCGTGGCTCTCAAAGGCGTGCTGTACGACACGTACAGGATAGCGACTGGCAATTTCGACGGTGCGATCGCTACTGCATGAATCGACCACAATAATATCATCTGAAAGCATTGCCGACTCAATACAAGCAGCAATATCTAATTCTTCGTTATATGTCAGTATGTAGATAGAAAACATTGTTCAGAATTATAGTAATTTTGCTAATATTTCAAGTATATTTTGATTATCAGATGAATAGTGAAGAAAGGCAGTATAAACTGTACAAGTTCGATATCTTATACTGCCCAAGTAAATAACAAGTTAACGTGCTGGAACTTTACCTTTAGGTTTACCACCTTGCAAAGCACCCATACCTCTTAAACCAGTCCAACCAATGATGATGTAACCAATCGCCAAAAGTAAACTGCTCATCCCAATCCGCAGTCCTGATTTCCAAGCGTTGTCTTTGGCTTGTTTAGACGCGTCATCCCTACGTTGGCGAATTTGAGTCAATCTTTGATTAGCCAATCCTTGAGGATCTGTTTGCTGGGCGATAAACTTATCCAGTTCTTGGGGATTAGCTTTAAACTTCTTGAGCAGTTCTTTTTGTGCGGCCGGGACTTGGTTACTCTTGAGTGCTTCTTGATATCTTTGCTCGTTGTTCAACAATTCCGTAAACTGAGCTTTAGCTTGAGTGCGTAATTGCTCTAACTGAGCTTTACCTTGCTCGTTGTTCAATTGTGCTTGAAATTGGGATAACTGATTTTTTAGTTGGTTTTCTGCTTGTTCTGCATCTTGATTAATTTGACTTACCGTTTGTGTGCTGGCTTGACGCACATTATTCAGGTGTAACGGAAAAATCAGTAAAAACATCAAGCCTAAGATGCTACACAGCACTAAAACCGGAAATCTCAAGTCAAAACCTTGGGGGCTATCACTAGCTTCTTGCATCCATTGACCAGTAAACAAAGCACCCACACCGACTAAGGGGACAATACCCCGATCAACTAGTGCTGTTGCGATATTAATTTGCCATATCCGATCCGTAGGCTGGAAAGGAAACAACAGTACCAAAAAGTCCAGCAAAAAGGACACAATTAAAATTATCCCCACCACTTTTAAGGTGAGGGCAGCATTCGCAGAAGTAAAACGATTAACCATAGTTTTGCAAATTTTTGTTCAAGTCAAAATGATAATCCTATTTAAAGTTACTTGAGTATTGTTCCCATAATGCTGTTAGTCATGTGAATTGGTCGCACACATAAAGAAGAATATATACGTGATTTTGTTTCAAACTACACTACACTAACACTTGTTATCTAGGGTGTCGCTATCAAATTCTCCTGCAACAAAAGTATAAAAAAATACATTTTATTAAGTAGACTAATTTAGTCAGATGCCGCCTTGTCTGTTATTGACCTCTGTTTTTTTTAAAAGGCTTTGGCTGCTATTTTTGAGAACATCTTTCCCATATCCGTAAATCTTCTGGACGGTCAATATCAGATAAGGTGGGTAAGTAAATATACGAGACGTTAAGTTTTTTAGCAATATCTATGGTTTGTTGTAAAACTTGGTCAGTTCCCCAATTAATGTTGATGAATAATTCTGGGATGAACCGACGTAAGCCAATTAAATAATAGCCGCCGTCAGTGGCTGGCCCTAACACTAAATCAAAAGTTTCTAGATGTGCAGAAGCTTGAGCGAGAATATGAGTCTTAGCTTCTGGGCAGTCAGTGCCAATTATCACTACTTGTGTGGCGTAATTCTCAAAGGCATCAGATAGCGATCGCGCCATCCTAATTCCCAAATCTCCTTCCCCTTGAGCTTGGTATAATAAGTCAGACCCTAACCAATCTTGCATCAGTTGCAAGTTACCACCCACAAAGCGCACTTCTATAGATATGTCGTTTTGTAAGTTTCTTGCCTGAGATATCGTGTATTCAGTCATTTGCCGTTGCAAGTCAGCAGCACCAACACTACCCAAAACAGGTATCAATCGAGTTTTCGTTTTTCCTGCTTCTGGATAGCGGGTAAAAATAATTAAGTGCTGTGGGGAGATTTGTTGTAGTAGGGTCGGCACATAACACCTAAGTCATGACAAAAGCTATTTTAATAGCAGTAGTGACCACTACTGTTAGTTGTGCTTTTTTCTTTTTCTTTTCGGATTGCACCTAAAATAGTCGAGACAATGACACAACGCTTGGCTTTACCGCCGTGTCTACTAGATAAAGCTATCTTCCCTAAAGGTGGTTTTCTCACACTTCCTAAATAATCAAATTGAATTTGCCTCACACCACTGACAATTTGCAAAGTTGTTTCTTCATCTAAACGCACATCAGGCTCTAAGCTATTCCAGACAGCATTTGCTGGGCTAACTGTAGCAGGATGAACAGCCCATTCGACTCTACCACTTTGTTCTCGAAAACTAGCCTGCCAAGTTAATTTTTCCTTTTTTGCTTGGCTTTGAGCTTGGCGCATTGCTTGATAAATATCATTTTGAGCCGTATTCAAATAGCGAATTCTGACGAAAGAAAGCCAACTGGGTATTGCTATTGCAGAGAGTATCCCGATCATCAAAAAAATAGTTATTGTCTCTACTAAAGTAAACCCACCAATGGATTTATGATGAGACTTTATTATCTGGCAATAAATATATAAGTTAAATAAGTATTTCATCACGAATTTTGAATTTTATATATTTGTTATTTTATGTGGTAAAAATTTTTGAACGACTTAAACTTTTATATAGCAATCCTAAATCATTCATGAGACACAAGATACCCGGCTTCTCCAAGAATACGGGTATCTGAACACCTCGAATTCTCACAAATCAGATAGGACTGCTATATGAGAAATTACTGAACTTTCACAATACTCTATTTATTAAATAATTGTTTCGGTGTTCTCCTGGCATAAATGAATAAATAGACTTCAGCAAAAAATCATTAAATTTAAAACAAGGACTGTTTTGCGTTACCATTGCATTCAGTCCTAAATATATTTATTAATTCAATTAATGATTGCGTTTAAAATAACCATTTTTCCATAGATAAAAAGGACTTGCCATACTACTTAATATTAGTTGTCGTTCACAACTAATTACTAAATTTTTTGACAAATTATAACCATATTTAATCAAATGAAAAATTATTTTTCGGCAGTCATTGAGCATATAAGCTAAAAACATAATTGGCTTACTTGTAGAGTTTACATTCAGCATCCGAGTTACATGACGGCTTAGTCCAACACCACGAAAAAATGGGATTAAATATTCTGCTGTCAACCGAAAACTAGGAATTTTATGATAAATTTCCATTGCTGGGTTATACCATATTTCCCAACCAGATTTTTGGATATAACACAACATCTCTAGGTCTTCACCGGTGAGCATATTACCCACAACTCTACCTGTTAATATAGGTTGTTCAGGCACACTGTCTAACCAAGCTTGACGACGCACAACCAGTCCAGCAGAAGGCGGTAACAACTTCTTCTCAGCTGCGTATCTTAGAGGTAAATTTCCTCGTTCTGTAATTGCTAAAAATGGAGCTATTCTATCAAAATTTTCTGGTGGTTCAACCTCCCAGTCAGGATGAATTTGACTGCCATAAGCACCCGCTTGAGGATGTTGTTGAGCAAAAGCATAAGCAGCTGATACCCAAGTAGGTGTCGGGTAATTATCATCATCCAGAAAACCTATTAATTGACCTCTAGCTTCTATAACTGCACGTTTGCGTGCATATGCTGCTCCCTGTTTATCTTCAAAGACATACTTCAAGGGATAAGAACAGTGCCAGTTCTCCTGATAAGCTTGAACAACTTTAGATGTATTATCGGTACTGTTATTATCTACAACAATGATTTCCCAGGATAAATTTTCAGTGTTAATTTGATTTCGTAGTTTTTCTAGTAGTTCAGGCAAACGATTTTCACCATTATAAGTAGGGATTGCTACTGTAAAATCTAAAAAATCTTTCATAACTTTAAGTTGCTTTTTTCAAAAATTAGTGAGATTTTAAATTAGTTACATTTACTATCTTTTTCTACCACGATTCCACTCAAAAGAGTTTTGATAATCACACATCGCTTCATATCTGCATCTGATGCAGAAGTACCTGCATTTTGTCTAACCACAGCAATTTTTAGACCTGGGGTATCCTTAGTTGTAGTATCTTCTTTCCCAAAATAAGCATCTGGCAAACTCCCCAAGTAATCAAATTTAATACTTTGTTGTGTTGCTAAATAGTTGTACAGTTTATTCAATTTTCCATTGTCATCGGTTTTATTTGTCCCAGTCAAATTTGTTAAGAGAGTGACTTGTCCTGAAGTAATCCCTGCATCACTGCCTAATGTTTGCCATAAAGGACTATTATTAGCCGGGATAGAGTCAGATGGATGAACAGCTATCTTGGCGATTTTATTTTCTACCTTAAAAGTGAAACTGTAGCTAGTTTTTGTTCTTTTCGCTTCTCGATTTGCTTGCTGTAGAGCTACTAAAACGGCATCATTAGCTTTATTTAATTGCTGACGGTTTACAAACACCAACCAGCTAGGACCTACTATAGCAGCTAATATCCCTATCATTAGCACTACTGCAACTACTTCTATCAAACTAAATCCAGCATCCTGTTGCTTGTAGCTAGATACCAAACCATCTAATTTGCTCTTTTTATTGATGGTATGAAGCGGTAATAAGCTGATATTTAGTTTTTTTATTATGTAATTATTAGACATTGCTTATTTCTCCAATTTACGGTAATTACCTAAACAAGTATCCCCGTCCTTGAACCCTAACAGATAGTGTAGGGAAATAAGTTTTTCGACTGTCAATATAGTTGATTTTATCTTTGTTATTTTCAATGCGAGCTACGGCATTTCCGCGAATAAATACTTGTGCTGTTGTATTGGTTTTATCTACACATACATAAAACCCAGTCATACTATTTGTTCTTGTATCTGCTATTCTTGACCATGTAATTGCAGGTGAAGTGGAGTCAGGAGGACAAGTTGCATTTGGTCGGGGTGATGCAGTGCTTTGATCAATATAGTCAATCAACACCGTAGCATCAGCAGTATAAGAGCTAGATGATTTTTGCCATTTGTTCATTCCTTGCTCTAAACTATCAGCCTCATCAAATTGGGCTTGAAAAGGAGCAAAACCTGGACTGGGACATTGCGTCTTGCCGTCAATTTTGACATACTTGGCTGTATATCCTGTACATTCTTCACCACCACTTATAGCTTGTACACCATCTTGAATTTGCCATCTAGCAATGCGAGCAGCTTTTGACCAAGTCGTATTAGTAGTATCTGTAATTAGATAATAAACAACTAATGAATAAACAAAAGTATCATCTTTTGAGTTATCAGCTGCTGCTATGACCTCACTAACTAATTCTCGTTTCCAAAAAACTAGTAGAGGCACTTTCGTTGCATCATTTGGGTAGCGTAATTGGGAGCTGATTGCACTAACACCCGCAGCATCATATATATATACTGCTTGTTGTAAATCACGAGAAATGTAATTGAGTGCAGTTTGGAGTTCTTCTTCAGAATTGGTTTTAGCTTGTTCCTGTCGGTCTGTATTCATGACACTAATCATGAACCCTAGTAATGGTGTAATGATTAAAAATGAAATTAACAAAGCTACTAACAATTCAATCAGAGTAAAACCGCCAGTTTGCTGAATGTCCTTAGATTTTTTGAAGTGGCTCTTGAGGATAAAGTGCAATGTCTTAATCATTATGGAGTTCTCCTATTACTCATGTATGCACCGTATGTCAATTTTTTTTCTTCTCAACATCATTCAATAGAAAAAGTTTGTAGTAAGGACTGTAGTCGTCAAAATAATTTTTATAAGGGATAAATTCCTCACTACAAACAAAATGCCTCAGCTAATTATTGACAGTTTTGAGCCTTTCCATCTTTGTCAGGTGCTATACCAAGACGTTGGCATAAAGCCTGAAATGAAGTGCTAATATTGCCAACATCTGCCGTTCTTTCTACTAACGGTGCTTGCTTGTTACCTAAACCTCCAGTTACAGGCGATACACTTCTTTTATTAGGACTTTCACTAGCGAGGAGTGGTTTAGCAAAATCAACATCTGTACGATAAACCCGCATTGCTAGACGATAACCATCACTAGAGCCACTACTTTTGACGATAATTTGACGTGCTTGAATGTAATATTCTTCAAAAGTGTTGTTGGAGTCTGTTGTACAACCTGTTTCACTCACATGACAAATACTGCCATCTTTTCTGAAAAGATATAAATTTGTCTTTGTGCTGTTGGTCGGAACTGGCATGGTCGTGAGGGTAATGAGACTCTGTGATAATGTTCTGGGCGCGTCTTTTGTCGCTGCGTCTAACTCAATTTTGTTGTCACTACTGTATTCACTGGGGGCTTTAATTGAACCAGTTCTCACACCATCAATGAATGTGTTGGCAACTTGAGTTGCTTTTTCTATGCGGCGAGATTGGACACGGACAGATGTTGAGATGACAAGGATGGGAGATATAGCCGCCAATAGAATGGCAGCTACTAGCAGACCTAAAATTGATTCAATAATCGTAAAACCAGAATCACTGTTAGATGAAGGTGTTTGTTTTGAGTTGTGTTTAATCATGACTACTCACCAGCTTCTCAGTTTTAGGATTTGCAGCTATTGGGACGTTGATCTTGGTCGATGGCAAATTTCGTACTGTCAGAAGCATCTTTAGCACATAACAGTGTTTGTACCCATTTGTCATCTCGACTTACTTCGCGGAAGTATTCATCTGGTAAATCAGGTGGTGTTAATACCAGTTTTTGGGCGAATAAGTCGGGTGCTTGAGACAGCAGTGCGACATCATAACCCCACTGTCTTCCGGGGGGAAGGAAGCCAGTACCTCTACCACTGTCAATATCAATACCGTAGGTAGTACCAGAGGCTGTTAATGCTCCGTTATATGGGCCTGTGGCGTAGGCACTCTTTTTAACTTGCATGAAAGAACCGCTAATTATCGCTTGTCGGGTAATGCTAGTAGGTGGTTGCCAGTTTTCCATGAAGCGGACGAAGTTGTGCAGACCGCCATTATCTTCTGTAGGACGGGCTGGGCTATCCCCTGCGGCCACAATTAAGTTAAAAGTAGTGTCAGCACCTGCTCGTTGTAGCCATCTGTTTGTATCTTGTCTAGTAGTGCTTGCACCACCAATCCTGTCAGCATTATTTGGGTCATTTGGTGTGGCAAAAGGTTGCTCAATTTGCAAGACTGGGGTAAGTGCTGTGATGCTACCGCCAGCACTGACAGTTGCCCTTAACCAGGGCATAGTTGCACCGTTAGGTGGAGTCAGCAGATCAGAACCAGGATTGCCAAAGTTGAATGCTGCGACTTTTCCACTTTTATTAACACCTAAAACTTGAAGTGGTGAGATTATGTTTCCTGTAGTGTCTCTGAGGAAGGCTATTCTTCGGGGTGCATTATTATCAAAACATTCAGCACCATTTTGCTTACCAAAGCCATCTGGATCTTCAAAGACATATCCGGTTTTAATCCTACCATTACCGGGATCACCGTTTTTGCCTATGATGTTGCCATTAAGATAGGTATTACCTCCACCGTTATCACTACAGGATGTTTGAATAGTCCAGTTTTTAGGATCGCTACAGAATGTGGCTGCATCTACTTCTGTTGTTACTTTCTTTCCCGTAGCATCCGTTGTTTCTACAGTTCCTTTGCCATTTTTGACAGGACAAACTTCTGTCAAATATGCTCCTGGTATAGTCCTCAACAGAATGGGTGTCACAAAGTTGTTGAGATAGGAACTACCCTGTGTCTGGATTTGATTAGGCCAGTTATTGACGGTGACGTAGTTGTTAAATCTTGAGAAGCCAGTTGGTGCTGAGGGAAGGGTATTTTGACTCCAGTCATAATCACCCTCATCACGGAATCCCTCTCTAAAGGCATCAGACAGTAAGGTGACGGCATCTGCTAATACTGTCGCAGGTCGCCATTGATCGCCGGTGGTACATTTGGGTAATCTGGGGTCACTCTTACGACAAGCAAAATTTTCATTAAGCGTTTTGCGATCGCTATAGAATTTAGCAGTAGTCCAATTCCCGTCTAATTTTTCGGTAAACTCTTGCTGTTCACTACCTGTAGTGTCTTGATGACGATTAAAGTTACCTTTAACATACACAGGTAAATTGGTAGCTAAAATCAATCCTTTTTCTACATCTCGGTAAGTGTCTGTGCGTCCAAGCCTGTCCCCATTAATCAGCATAATGGCGTTAGGACGACGGGTAGGGTCAAGTATAAAGTCTACAGGACTGACTAATTTCGCAGCTTCTGTAGTACCTGCACTGATATCTGGTAGAGCATCATCACGGGTAGCATAGATAAGACCGCTATTTGGTAGCAAATATTCTTGGGAGGGAGTAGCAGTACCAATAGTCTTTTTGCGGAGAAGATCAAGGTCTAAGACAGTGGCACGAATTTCTATGGGTTGTCTATCTCTGACAGGAAGATTGTAGTTATCATTTTGTGAAACACTATTGCTCTTGACCTCCCTTGGATCTAGGAGGGTTGTTTCTCTAATCGCACCGTGATCAATCACAGTATTTGAGGGGCTGAGACTACCATCTAAAATTTGCAGGGCGCAAATTTGAGCATCAATGGCAGATTGCTCTGATAAAGTCCGATTCGCTGCGGTTTTAGCCAATGCTCTGGCCAATAGCCCATCATCTATTGAACGTCCGTTGGGATAGGTGAGTTGAGATTGATATGTAAGTACCGTCTGATAATCGGTAATGGACTTAGTAGGGGCGGGATAAGCTATACCGTTATTGGATAAGGCATTTCGTTGGGGGCGACTTGTGTCATTGGTGGCAGCATTCCAAGGCAGTCCTGACCTATTTCTAGCCCTATACTGATTAGTCGGGACATAAAAACTGCTGACACAAGCTATAGGTTTGGGATTTTGTGCATTATAGTTATTAGACTTGTAATGATAAACTGCCGTTGCTCGCATTTGCAGATATGGGGTATTAGCGACAGTTATCTCAGGCCATGTATATGTGAGAGACGCTATAGAAGAGTCTCCCATGTAAGAATACATCCAATATGGCTGAACGGTTTTAAATGTTACTGGATTATTGCTGGCATCTCGTTGTGGTGTACCATCTGCGTTTTCCCGTACTGGTAGTCCGGCTTGCGGCACTGGCATTGTATCTGGCCAGACTGTTGTGACAGTGTTAGCAAAACTACTAGGAGTGCCACCTTGGTTTAAATATATACCTGCACCAGTCACCACGCGCAAACCACCTACGGGGTCTGTGGGGTCGTTTGGTATTCTAGCTGCATCTAGTTCCCAATCTGAATCTCTATCCGTAGATCCTACATCAGCCAATGTTTGGACTAAAGAACGTCGGGTACGAACTACTGTTGTATCAGTTGGCCGATCCCAGATAACGCCACTGATTTGTTGCGTATCCTCAACACCTGTACTGACAAATTTTGCTTTAGTCTTATCCCACCAAAGTTCAGGTAAATTGTTGCCAACTAGAACTCTATCACCTAATTCTGGCTCTTTTCCACCTTGTTTTTTCAGTTCTTTTAGTTCTGTAGCCTTGGGTGCTAGGGATGTATTAGTGATATTTAACTCTAACCTAGTGTAGTTAGTACCAACTGTTTTTCCATCTGTTGGGTCTGTAGGATAAATCCATCTATCATTAGCACGGAGTGTATCACCGCTACCTTGGAGCAGTGGGGTAGGAGATGTATCTGTACCGTTAAATGCAACTTCTCCAAAAGGAACGCGACGAGTACGCTTTCTAAAATAAAGTTCTAGTTGTTGACGGCGAATTCTATCGAGTTCTGCGGTTGTGAAACTTGATAAACCCAGACTTTTCTTTTTCTTTTCAATACCGTCTTGAACTTCTGAAGGATCAGTGTTGGCATTGTTAGCTAATTGAGCAGCCACCAATCTATTGATGCGACTTACATAAGCTTGATTATTATAGGCTGTGTTTCTGGGGGTGTCACTA